>JAILJX010000072.1 GCA_024694365.1 Kiritimatiellia bacterium | reverse complement strand
CTGCGCGCAGGCGAACCGAAAATTCATCTTCGGAACCGAACAACCGTACTGAACAGCATGCTTTTGCAGAACTAATCGATGCCGACCATCACGAACCCACGATTACCTCTGCAGAAGTACGTTTACTTTTGCGAGCGGCACAGAAAAATCGGCTCGCTTTCCGCCGCTCCCGCAGAAACGAAAACGGCGCATTGCTTCGCCCTGACGGCCGGGACGGGGGCTCAGGGATGGAGTCTGTCGCCAAGGCCACCGAGCGAATTCGCCGCGCGGACTTCTATTTTCTCCTTTTTGAAGCCTTTAGCGTCGAATCGGCAATCCGAGACATGGGTCACGTAGACGCCGGACGCGAAAACAGCGTAATCACGGGCGCCGCGAACGGGCTTCCAGGAATAGACCGAGCCCTTCTTCTTGAGAACGGGCGCAGGAAGAGGTCCGGAAAGGACGTCCGGGCGCCATTCATCATCCCCCGAGAGCACTGCATCGAGAGTGTACGGCGCTGCGTCGGCGGCAGACCACGCGGTATTGCGGGTCGAGCTGGAGCCGTCCTTCCCGCCCGAGAAGAACGTCTTCCTGCCCGACATGTCCAGGGGCTTTCCGTCCGCGTCGACGCTGCCGCACTCTCCGTAGACCTGGGGCGTGGAGTTCATGTCCCTGCCCCACGCCTCGGCGGAAGGCTTGGACAGAAAGCGCGTATCGATGAAGACCGTCTTTGCGGAACGCCACGACCTGCCGAGCATGAAAGTTCCGTCAAAGGCAGGGTCGCTCGCATCAACGGTGCATCCACTGAAGACGTAGCCCCACTTGACGGACGTCGCGGCGGCGGTCAGATAGCCGCCCTTCCTGCGCATGACGAGCTTCACTCGGTCGAAGAAGATGTCGCCGTCGCCGCAGATGAAATCCACGGTGCCGTGGATCTCGCCCCCGCGCCAGTAGGTGCGTCCGGCGCCGCGGTTGACTTTGGTGTAGTAGGTGTCCTGTCCGGCGAGAAGGCGGACATTGCGGTAGATGAAGCGGTCGCCCTGCTGTTCCACGGCGACGTGGCGTCCGGCGCCGCCCGGGGGGACGTCGAGGCCGAAGCCAGACCTGTTGAGAACGGTAAGATCCTGGAACAGGATGTCGTCCGCCCGGACGCACAGCGTCGCGGTGATGCCTATCCCCTCCTGCACGGACCTGTTGAAGAGGACGGTCTTCTCCATGGACTGCCCCACGAACGAGACGTTGGGGGAATCCCAGACGGACTTTCCGTTGGCGTCGCCGAGCGCCGCGGAAACGTCGTATTCACCGTCGGGAAAGAACACGATGAAGCGTTTCGTCTTGTCGGGGCGGGCCGCGGCGGCTTCGAGGGCGGACTTCAGATCGCCGTCGCGTCCGACAGTGAAGACGAGATTCTCCCTCGAAGGGGCGACGGGTTTGGAGTCTACGGTCACGTTGACGGCATTTACGCAGAGGACTGGTTTTTTGCGGGCGCGCCCGAGAGTGACGTTCTTTAGCGTCACGCCGTCTATCGGATTGGCCGAATCGCCCTTCAGAAGGAGAAGACGGTCCGCACTGCCGCGGCAGGCGACATTCTCGACATTGATGTTCCTTATCCTGGTGACGCGCTCTTCATAGGTCGGGAGATTGCGCCACTGGTAGAGGATGTCGGTCTCGGCGGCGACGACGGATCTTTCCGCATTCGCGGCGGAGCAGTCTTTCATCCATATGTTCTCTATGAACCCGCCGCGGCGTCTGTTGGTCTTGATGTAAAAGATGTTTATGACGTCCCCCACGGCATGGCAGTCGTGCATGAAGACATTCCTCACGCCGCCGGACATCTCGCTGCCTATGCCGAGAAGGACGTGTCCGTCGACGACGGTGCAGTCCCTGACCACGACATTCTCGGTCGGGCGGGCAAGGCGCCATCCGTCGCGGTTGCGTCCGGCCTTGAGCACCACGGCGTCGTCGCCCTGGTCGAACCGGCACTTCTCGACGAGTACGTTCCGGGTCATCTCGATGTCAATCCCGTCGTTGTTGTGGCCGTGGGCGCGGACGTCCAGATTGCGGACGACCGCATTTTCGCTGTGGTAGAGGTGGATCGTCCAGAACGGGCTCTCCCTTATCTTGAAGCCGTCAAGGACGATGTTGGCGCAGCGGTTGAACTGCAGGAGGTGGGGTCTGGCGTTGGAGCCCTTGAGCGCGAGCGCGTCGCGCTGTTCGACGGGGACTCCCTCCGAACACCAACGGTAGAGTTCGGCCGTGAAAGCCATGTGCGGGCGAGGGCGCGAGAACCAGCGCTTCCATGTCTTCATCTCCGGGGCGAAGACGCCCTTTCCGGTGACGGCGACATTGGTGCAGCCGAAGGCATAGACGAGGGGGGAGTAGTTCTTGAGCTCAACGCCCTCCCAGGAAGTCTCGACGGCGGGCTCGTAGGCGCGGGGGTCGTCGGTGAACTTCACCACGGCGCCTTCGGAGAGGTGGAGCTCGACGTCGCTCTTTAGACGTATGGGGCCGGAAAGCCATTCGCCCGCGGGCACGAGGACGCGTCCGCCGCCGGCCTTTGCAGCGGCGTCGACGGCAAGGGCGAAAGCGCGCGTATCGGCGGCGAGGGAGCCGTCCGCCCCGAAATCGGCGACGGAAAACACGGCGGAGGGAGGCAGCCATTCCTTTATGGCGGGCATCGGGAAAGGCGCCTCGGGGCAGGAGACGTCCCGGTATTCAGCGGCCCGGAGGGCCGGGGCGAGGATGGCGGAGAGCAGAAGAATCTTGACGTTCATGGAGACATTATAGCAAAATCATTCGCTTTGTGAATCACCCGAAGGGGTATTTTTGGTATAATATCCTCCCGATGAAAAAGACGGTTTATCTAGACAACAATGCGACGACCAGGATTGCGCCGGAGGTCCGGGACGTCATGCAGCCCTTTTTCGGCGAACTTTACGGCAATCCGAGTTCGATGCACGCATTCGGCGGGCAGGTCTCCAAGTTCGTGACGCGTGCGCGCGAGGAGGTGGCGCAGTTCATAAACTGCTCGCCGGACGAAGTGATATTCACCTCATGCGCCACGGAATCGGACAACTCCGCCATACGCGGGGCGGCCGATTGGCACGGGACGGGGATGAAGGTCATCACCACGGCGGTGGAGCATCCGGCCGTCCTGCAGCCGTGCAGAAGGCTCAAGGCGCTCGGGCACGAGGAGGTCGAGCTTCCCGTCGACGGCAAGGGTCAGATAGACCTCGAGCGGCTCAGGGCCGAGCTCAAGGGCACGAAAAACGCACTCGTCTCAATAATGTGGGCGAACAACGAGACGGGGACGGTTTTCCCGGTGGAAGAGATCGCCGGAATATGCAAGGAATACGGCGCCACGTTCCATACGGACGCGGTGCAGGTGGCGGGGAAGATACCGGTTGACGTGAAGAAAGTGCCGGTGGACATGCTTTCGATGTCCGGGCACAAGTTCCACGCGCCGAAGGGAGTCGGGATATTCTACGTGCGGCGCGGCACCAAGATAAAGCCCTTCATGCTCGGCGGCCATCAGGAGGCGGGCAGGCGCGCGGGCACCGAGAACGTGCCGTACATTCTCGGCATCGCCAAGGCGTGCGAGCTGTCCAGGACGGGGATGGAGGCCGAGGCCGTGCAGCTGACGAAGCTCCGGGACAGGCTGGAGAAGGGAATACTCGAAACCTGCCCCGATACGATCGTGAACGGCGACAGGAGCCACAGGCTTCCCAACACGCTCAACGTTAGTTTCGAATACATCGAGGGCGAGGCGATCGCGTACCACCTGAGCGACGAGGGGATATGCATATCCACGGGCTCGGCCTGCGCGTCAGGTTCGCTCGACCCCAGCCACGTCATAAGGGCGATGGGGGTTCCCTTCATAGCCGTCCACGGGTCGGTGAGGTTCTCCCTGAGCCGCTACAACACCGACGCCGACATCGACTACGTCCTCGAGAAGCTTCCGCCGGTGATCAAGAACCTGAGGGAACTTTCGCCGTTCGGTCCAGAAAACGATCCCACGACATTCTCATGAAAACGAAAGCGCCATCCATCATCCTCGCAACCGCGCTCGCCTTCGCAGGATGCCGCCGCTCAGACCTCAGGGAGATGACGGTGGACTTGCCCGGGCTGAAGGCGTCGGAGACGAACGAACTCTCGGCTGCGCTCTGCAGGTACCAGGGCGTGAGGAAAGACACTCTCAAGTGGATCATTCCCGAAGACGGATCGACGCCTACGCTCACGCTTAGGTTCGATTCGCTTCTCATAGCGGAGATGAACATCCTTAAGACGCTCGAGGCGAAAGGATGCAAAGTCGCCCTGCCCGAGCTTCAGAAAGGCAAGCCTGCGGGATACATCAACACCCGCAAGCCCGAGATCGAGCAGGATCTTTAAGGCTCGGCCGCGGCCATCTCGAAGACGAGCTTTCCGCCGCGGACGATGTCCGCATGGCGGATTTTTCCGCCGTCGACCCTCTTGCCGTCAAGAGTGACGGACTTCACGTATTTGTTCTCCGGGGAAAGGTTGCGGGCCTCAACGGTGAACGTTTTTCCGCCTGCGAGCTTCAGCGTGACGGAAGGCGCCTGAGGGGCGCCGAGGACGTATTCTCCGCCGCAGGGATCGAGCGGATAGAAGCCCATGGCGGTGAAAAGATACCACGCGCTCATCTGTCCGCAATCCTCGTTGCCGCAGAGTCCGTCCGGGCCGGTCCGGTAGAACCGCGTGCAGACCTCGCGCAGGCGCTCGGCGGCCTTTGCCGGCGCCCCCGCAAGGGTATACAGATAGATGACGTGATGGCTCGGCTCGTTGCCGTGGGCGTACTGTCCGACAAGCCCCGTGACATCCACGGCGCGATCCAGGCCGTCTATCTTCTCCGGCTCGCCGAACAGGGAATCGAGCCTGGCGATGAACGTGGAGCGTCCGCCCATGGCCTCGAAAAGCCCCTCTGGATCGTGGAGGACGTGCCATGTGTACTGGAAGGCGTTGCCCTCGGTGAAATCGTTTTCGCGTTCGTGGTCGTGTCCGAGGGCGTAGGGGTCGTACGGAGTGCGCCAGGCATGCCGGGAGTCGCGTCCGCGGACCATGCCGAGCGAAGGATCGAACACGTTGCGCCAGTTCCAGGAGCGTTCGATGAAGAAGGACGCATCCTCCATCTTGCCCAGCGCTGCGGCCATCCTGGCCGCGCACGCGTCGTCATAGCAGCATTCGAGGGTCCGGGAGACGGACTCGCCCTTGACGATGTCGAAAGGATAGTAGCCGAAAGCCTCGCACAGATGCCAATCCTCCTTGCGGCGCCCGGGATGGGGATAGGCGAGGGTCTCCTTGACGAGGGAATAGGCGTCTTCGGCGTCGCCCTTCCAGACCCCCTTCAGCCAGGCATCGACGATCATGGGGATGGAGTGGGTGCCGATCATGCACTGGTTCTCCTCGCCCCAGAGCGCCCATATCGGGAGATAGCCGGTCCTCCGGCCCTGCTCGAGCATGGAAGAGACGAACTGCGAAGCCTTCTCGGGGGCTATGAGCGTATACATCGGACCGGCCGCGCGAAAGGTATCCCAGCACGAGAAGGTGGAATAGAAAGGCTCTTCGCCGAAGTCGGAGATGTCGTTCGGCTGGATGGCCAGATGGTAGAGGGCGGTGTACCAGACTTTCTTCGTCGCGTCATCGCCCTCCACCGTCGCCCGGGAAAGGAAATCCTCCCATTTCGCGGACGCGGCGGAACGGACGGCGTCGAAGTCCCATCCGGGAATCTCCGCTTCGCGGTTGCGTCTCGCCGCGGCGGAGTCCTTGGCGGAAATGCCGACCTTCACGAGCAGCGTATCGCCTTTCGCCATATTGAAGGAAAACACGTGCCTGGCGCCCTTCTCCCCTTCGCGCGAAGGCAGGCGCTCGACATGCACCGCAGGATGGCTGAACGCGACCGAAAAGCCGTAGCGCCTGTCGACCCAGCAGCTGCGCACCACATCGCCGTCGATGCCTTCGGGGCCAAGATATGCTATGTCGCAGGATTTTATCTGGTTGGTGGCATCTCCGCCGATTCCCCATTGCGTGTCGACAAGAAGCTTCGGGGGCTTGTCTCCGTCGTACTTGAAGCGGTAGATCGCGGAACGTCCGGAAGCGGCGACCTCGGCGCGGACGGAGAACGCCGATAGCGTCACGGCATAGTATCCGGGCGAAGCGGATTCGTCGGCCTTCGGCGAAGGGATCGCAAGGCAGCCCGAGAGTTCCTCGAGAAGATCGGATGGGCGGTCTGCGGCAAAAGGCTGGATGAGGAGGTCGCCCAAGTCGGAGCAGCCGGTTCCGCTGAGATGGGTCTGCGAAAAGCCCCATACGCAAGCGTCGCCGGAAGAGTAGCCGCTGCAGTGGTCCCAGTCGCCGTGGCCGGTGTCGGGCGAAGCCTGGACGAGACCGAAAGGAACGCACGCGCCGGGGAAGGTATGCCCTGAAGCGGCCGTCCCGATGAAAGGGTCTACATGGCCGGCAAGCTGCGCCTGGACGGCAAGCAGAAGAGGTAGCGTAAAAGTCATATGTATGTTGCTCCCGTATGATGATGTGAGCTTATTATACCATTTTCTGACGCAATTTGATATAATGTCCGCTCATTTCACAGATTGGACGGAACATGCTTGATTTCAAAGACATTGCTGTGCATTACGGACACCAGGACGTTCTGACGAACGTCACGTTCCGCGTGAACAAGGGCGACCGCATAGGGGTTGTGGGGCCGAACGGAAGCGGAAAATCCACGCTGTTCAAGATCGTGCTCGGGGAGATGTCGACGGACAGTGGCGAACTTACGATAGAGGGCAGCCCTCGCATCGGCTGGACGCGGCAGAATCCCGCGCCGGACACACCGGAAGAGACACTTCTCGAATATTCCCTCAGGGGGATACCGGGGCTTTCGGAGATGGAGGAGGAGATGAAAGAGCTCGAAACGGACCTCTCCGACCCCGCGAAGCTCAAGCAATACGGGGAACTTCAGACAAGATTCGAGCACTTCGGCGGATATGACATCGAAACAAGGGTGAAGATAGCGTTGGGGGGACTCGGCTTCACCGTCGAGGAATTCGCAAAGCCCTTCACGTCGTTTTCGGGCGGATGGCGCATGAGGGCGGAGCTGTCGAGAGTCCTCGCGTCAAATCCGGATCTGCTGCTTCTGGACGAACCGTCCAACTACCTGGACCTTCCGGCGGTGGACTGGCTGCAGAAATACCTCAAGGCCTACGAGGGCACACTGATGCTCATCTCGCACGACAGATATCTTCTGAGAACGCTCACCTCCATAATAGTCGAAGTCGACGCGGGAACGGCAACGCGCTACGAGGGGAACCTCGACTGGTACTTGAACGAGAGGGAGGTTCGCTACGAACATCTCAAGGCCGCGAAGGAGAACCAGGACCACCACCGCGAGCAGTTGCAACGGTTCGTGGACCGTTTCCGCGCACAGGCGACGAAAGCGGCACAGGCGCAGAGCAGGCAGAAGCTCATAGACAAGATCGACGAAGAAAGGATCGTCCTTCCTAAGCGCTACACGCAATCGGGCAAGCTCAGGCTCGCGGAGCCGCCGCCGAGCGGAATAGAGATGTTCAGGTGCGAAAACCTGGGCTTCAGCTACGACGGAAAGAAAAAGGTCTTCTCCGGCCTGGGATTCCAGATAACGCGAGGCGACAAAGTCGCGCTCATCGGCTACAACGGCCTCGGCAAGACGACGCTCATGCGAATCATAGCGGGAACGCGCGAGCCAACGGAAGGAAAGGCCTTGCTGGGGCACAACGCAGTGCCCGGATATCTGAGCCAGGAGTTCGCCGAGACGATCCCGCCAGACCTTTCGGTCTACCGAGTCGCCAAAAACGCCTGGGACGCCAAAGGCGGCGGGCCGGAGAAGATATTCCGCAACCAGCTCGGTGCGTTCGGATTCGACGAAAACGACGTCGAGAAGCCGGCTGGAGTGCTCTCGGGCGGGGAGAAGATACGCCTCGCGTTTCTCAAGCTCTTTCTTACTGCGCCGAATTTTCTGCTTTTGGACGAACCGACTACGCACCTGGATCTGGACGGGCGCAGGCTTCTGCAGGACGCGCTCAAAAAATACACGGGAACGATACTGCTCGTCTCCCACGACATCGACTTCGTAAGGGCTACAGCGACGAGCATCCTGGAGATAACGCGCGAAGGGATTCGCCAATACCCGGGCGGCTACGACTACTACTGCGAAAAAAAGGCCGAAACCGGCCGGAAATCCGAGCCGGAAAAGCCGGAAAAGGCAGAAAAGGCCGAGGATGGCCAGTCGGCCGTGTCCAAAAAGGAGCTGCGCCAGCAGAGAGCCGCGGAGCGGGCGAAGATAGCCCCGATGGTAAAGGAGCTCAAGAAGAAAGTGGAAGCGGCGGAAAGCAAGATAGACGAATTGCAAAAAGCGCTCGACGAGGCATCGGCCGAGCTGTTCAATCCGACGCCGTCCACAGACTTCGCAGAAGCGAACCGGAAAGTGAGAACTCTCCAGTTCGAAATAGACCGCTATACGGCGCAGTGGGAAGAGGCGGCGACGAAGCTGGAGGAGCTTGCGTCCCCTACTTGATGAAAAGCTCTATCACGGGGATCGCGACGTCGGGAGGCGTAACGGGCATCATGCAGAATGTCGTGCAGGCGCCGGGATCCGTCGCTTTCTGCCAGTCGGGAAGCCCTTTCACCGGTATCTCCGATCCGTCGTGCAGGAATTGCGCATATTCCACCCTGTCGGCAAAGCGCAGGCCTATCGCTCCGGAGGAGGGGTACGAGTACACATGAAGATATAGCCGCCTCGTCTTTGGATTCCAAGTCATGACGCATCCGTCTGGGGTTTCGAATTCCGCAGGGGCTTCGGTGCAGCCGTAGATGGCTCTCGAGTTCCAGTGCATCCACTTCCCGAACTCCTCAAGCCGCGCCTTGGCGCGGGCGTCGAATTCGCCGCGGCCGGTCGGGCCGACGTTCATGATCAGATTGCCCCCGTGCGCGACAGCGTCTATCAGCAGCTGCAGGCACTGCTTCGGGCTCTTCCACGTCGACTCGTCCCTGTGGTATCCCCAGCTGCCGGAGAACGTCTGGCACGTCTCCCAGGGGAAGCGCTTGCCGTTCAGAAGCGGCCATGCAGTGACCTTGAACTGCTCGGGCGAAAGGAAGTCGCATCCCCCGGGGACGTCGTTCATGTCCATGCGGTTGTCGACGATTATTCCGGGCTGAAGCTTCCTCGCAAGGGCAAGGAGGGCGGGGCTGTCCCAATCGTCCCTGCTTTTTCCGTGCTTGCCGGGATAGGAAAAATCGAACCATATGATGTCTATCTTCCCGTATTGCGTAAGAAGCTCGGTCACCTGATCGACCAGGAACTTCCTGTAGCGGGCCATGTCTCTGCCCTTGTTGAGCCGCGCATACGTTTCGTCGCTCTCGTCTCCGCGCAAGGGATGATGCTGGTCGACCGTGAAATCGGGGTGATGCCAGTCGATCAGGGAATAGTACAGGCCAACCTTCAACCCCTCGGCGCGCAGAGCCTCGACGTATTCTTTCACGAGGTCGCGTCCGAACGGAGTGTTGGTTATCTTGTAGTCGGTGGCCGCTGTATCCCAAAGGCAGAATCCTTCGTGGTGCTTGGCCGTAAGGACGACATACTTCATCCCAGCCTCTTTGGCGGAACGCGCCCATTCCCTGGCGTCGAAAAGATCCGGGTTGAAGTTGTCGAAATAGACCCGGTACCTGTCTTCAGGGATCCTCTCGTACGTCTTGACCCACTCATGCCGCGCAGGCATGGCGTAAAGGCCGAAATGGATGAACATCCCGAAGCGGGAATCGGTCCACCATGCCATTCTCGACGCAGTCTCCCCGGCCGTCTCCTGAGGAATG
Organism: Kiritimatiellia bacterium; assembly: GCA_024694365.1. Taxonomy (GTDB): domain Bacteria; phylum Verrucomicrobiota; class Kiritimatiellia; order RFP12; family UBA1067; genus UBA1067. Next base: position 71,207 of record JAILJX010000072.1, on the reverse strand, counting down.
AGCTTGGCGACGTCTTCGGGTCGGGAGAGCGTCGGAGAGGCGGAGGCGACGAGGGACGCGAACGCGACGGCTGACGCGAATACGGATGTGTTTTTCATTTGAGCGCTCCTGAAAGCCCGACAGTGCGCCGGGCGTATTTTTCAACAAGATCGGCGACGCGCGAATCGGCGTCAGGGACGGAACACGAGCGGATCCTTGCGGACATCTCCACAAGACGCTGCGGATTGTCGCACTTGGAGATCAGGTATTTCGCGATCTGGTGGGGGGTAAGCTCGGACTGTATCCCCTCGTCCGCCGCGCGCAGGGCGGAGAAGGCTTCGGCATTGTAGTGCTGGTGGTTGCGCAGAGCCGAGGGGAGCGGGATCAGAAGCGCGGGACGGCCGCACGCCGCAAGCTCGAAACACGTCGACGCCCCGGCTCGCGCGATCACGATGTCGGCCGAGGCGAAGGCGTTCGCCATCTCGTTTTCGAAGGCGTTTACGCGCGCATCGATTCCGGCTTTCATGTATGTCGCAATCACGCCGCCTTCGTCCTTTTCGCCCGTCTGGTGTATGACGTAGAGAGGACGGGCCCCGGCGCCGCGGCTCCTGAGTTCATTCGCCACAAGGACCAGCGCCTCGCTCGCAAGGCAGTTGACCGCATGGGCGCCCTGGCTGCCGCCGGTCACGAAGACGGTGAAGGCGCGCTCGGGTATCTGCGGGAAGCGCTTGCCGCGCGCTATGTCGGCACGGATCGGCAGGCCCGTGCGCACCGTTCGCGCATGCGGAAGGTATTTGGCCGTCATGTCGAAACTGACCGCAACAGCCTTGGCGTAGCGCGAAAGGAATTCCACGGCCCTTCCGGGGACGGTGTTCGCCTCATGCAGGACGACAGGGACGCCGCAGACGCGCGCAGCCATCACGGGCGGAAGCGACGAATAGCTGCCCATGGCCAGGAGAACGTCCGGCCTGCTGCGCCTCATCTCCTTTCTGCAGCGGAAGAACGACCTTGCGATGGAGAACAGGTTTTTCAGCGAAAGCTGCTTCGCCCCGGTGGAAAAGATATCGCCCGTCCACCGCCTCATCACGCTCGATTCGACGTCGCGTCCGGAATCCCAGACCGTCACTTCGTGTCCGCGCCGGCGCAATTCCTCGGCTACGGCAAGGCCGGGGAAAGCATGGCCTCCCGTGCCGCCGCATGCAACAACTACCTTCATGCGTTCAAACTCCTTTCGGTTACCATCCGATTTCCTCTGCAGAGCCTCTGCGGCGCCTCTTCTTTTCGGTGTCGTGGTCTTCGCTGCGGCTCAACACTTTCAAAATCAGCGCATCGTCCGCCGCCTTCTGCCGTTCTTCGGGAGACTGCGTCTCCTCCTTCCCGGCGGCATCCTCCCCGTTCTCGGAGGCGTCTTCCTCTTCCTCGGCCTGTTCCTGCTCCCCGGATTCGTCCTGCTCTTTTTCCTCATCCTGTTTCAGCTCCTCCTTCTTCTCCGCGGAGTCTTGTTCTTCACCGGACTTTTCGTCGTCTTCAGAATCCTGCCGATCTTCGTCTTGCTCCTGTTGCTGTTGATCCTGCCGCTGATGATCCTGCTGTTGCTTTTGCTGATTCTGCTGTTGATCCTGCTGTTGCAGCTGATCCTGTTTCTGCTGCTGTTCCTGCTGCTGATCCTCCTCAAGGAGTTTCAGTATTGCCGAAGCCGAATCAAGAGCTTCCTGCTGTTTGGCTTTGTCGCGGCTCTTTAATGCTTCGTACTGGAGTTTCTCGAGTTTTTCGGCCTCTTCGGCAATCTTCTTGAGCTTTTCCGGATCGTTCTGCGCCGTGGGTTGATGTTGGGCCTCGCCGGATTTCAAGGCCGACCTGAAAGCGGACGTCCATTGCAGCGCATCGCCCTGCCAATCGCGCGAACCGATCTGCGCGGCGTCGTGCATTGCGTTCGTCTGCGATATGGCGCTTTCGCTCATGAGGCGATGAAGATCCCCTTCCCCCGCAAGAGCCAAACGCCAAGCGTCGGTCAGCGCCGATTCGCTCTGCTCCAGTTCGCCGACCGCACCCGGTTCAATATCGGCGAGGGCTTTCGCAGCTGCGGCGGACTGGGCGCGAGCGGAATCGAATCGCTCCAAAAGAGCGGCAACGGCATCAGGATCGGCCCCTTCGCCGCCGGCGCCGGCCACCTTGTCCTTCAGCTGAAGCCATACGTCTGACACTTTTTCGGCTTTGGCGGCAAGCGCATCCGCCCGCTCTATCCTCTCCGCCGCCCGAAAAGACGGCAGCTTGCCGGCCTCCTCCAGGATTGTGCGGGATTCGCCAACGGCCTTTCCCGCCAGCTCGGACGCTTTCTTCCCGTCTGCAGCGGAAAGGACGCGGGCGAGATGGCGATTTTCGCGCAGAGAGGCGATATCCTGGGAGGCGCGAAGAAAGTTGGCCCGGAGCCGCGGATCGTCCGGACTGGAATGAAGCGCATCCCTGGCCGCGCCGGCGGACGACTCCAGCTTCTCGAGCCGGTTGGTCTCGTCCATCGCCATCGCGGCGTCGTACTCGATTTTGGCCGCCAGCCCGGCTGCGCGCGAGGAATGCGTCTTGGACTGCAAAAGCGGACGCAACAGACGCATCGCCTCGTCGTTTCTCCCTTCCCGGTACAGATCGACGCCCCTGTTCCATGAGATTGAATCGCCGCTCAGCCCCTCGTCGTCCGCCTCGGCGAACGCAAGGGCTGCAGATGCGATCGCCGCCAGCCAAATGCACGTCTTTTTCACAAGCGTGTATTATACCAAAAATGAGGCGTCTGCGGGGAATTTGCTCTTGCGCCGATTGACCTTGCGCCCGGGATGGAGTATAATTGTCCACCATGAAGAAAATCCTTTATCTGCACGGATTCGCATCCTCCGGTTCAAGCGGGACGGTTTCGCTCCTTAGACGGGAATATTTCGAGCGCCGCGCGAGAGACAAAGCCGCCGTGATAGCGCCGGACATACCGGTTGATCCGGCGGAGGCCTTGCCGATGCTCAAGAAGCTGGCCGCAGAAGAAAAGCCGGATTTGGCGATAGGCACGTCGATGGGCGCAATGTACGTGCAGCAGCTGCGCGGAATAGAGCGGATATGCATCAACCCCTGCTTTGCGCTTTCCAGGGCATACAGCATACTTTCGGTAGGGAGGCACAAATGGCTGAATGAAAGACGCGACGGCGCACGCGATTTTCAGGTGACGAAAGAGACTGTCGCCCATTTCGCGGAAATGGAGTCGCACCAGTTCGACGGGCTGAACGATGACGACAGGTCCAGGTGCTTCGGACTTTTCGGCGACGCGGACCCCATAGGCAAGGAGAACAGGCCCGTCTTCGCCATGCACTATCCCGGGATGGACCACTCTTTCGAAGGAGGGCACAGGATGAACGCGGACCTCGTCGCAAAAGTCCTCTTCCCCTTCATCAAGACGTTCATTCCGCAGTTCTGAACGCATCGGAGAGCAGGCTTTATGGACGCAAAAACGAAACGGACGCTGCGCGAATGCGCGGCAAAATACGAAACCAGAGCATTCATCGAAGGAGATCCTTCCTGGTTCATGCACCAGGTGAAAGGCAAGCGCAACATGGAGGCGACGGCTTTCGTCGCTTCGTCATTGAGCTTCGGGAGCCGCGCGCAGTTTATGCCGAAAATACAGCGTCTTCTCGATTTCGCCGAAGGCGACATGGACAGATGGATACGGACGGGCGAGTTCGAAAAGCATTTGAAGCCTTCCGACGGCGCCTGCTTCTACAGGTTCTTCTCCGCCGCGACAATGAACTCGTTTCTGCGCGCATACAAAAGAACAATGGAATGCCACGGTTCGCTGGGAGAATTCGTGAAAGGCGCCTGCGCCGGAAACGCCGTGAAGGCGGTGGAGGCGATCGTCAGGCAGTTCCGCAAAGAGGGTTCTTCGGGCGTGATACCGAAAGACGCCGGGTCCGCATGCAAACGAGTGTGCATGTTTCTCAGGTGGATGGTGCGTAGCGGTTCGCCTGTGGACCTGGGGCTTTGGGCCGGTTTCATAGACCGCAAGACGCTCGTCGTTCCGCTCGACACGCACGTCCTGCAGGAAGCAAAGCGTCTAGGGCTTCTGAAAAGCGCGTCAGCTTCGATGTCTACGGCGAAAAAACTAACCGCGGCTCTTGCGGAGGCATTCCCGGAAGATCCGGCAAAAGGAGATTTCGCGCTTTTCGGCTACGGCGTAAGCGGGGCTTCCGTCAAAAGTCCAGATTGCGGACGTTGAGAGCGTTGTCCTCGATGAATTTGCGGCGGGGCTCGACTTCGTCGCCCATAAGAAGCGAGAACATCTGGTCTGCCGCGACGGCATCCGAAAGCTTTACGCGCAGCATATGGCGCTTTTCGGGATTCATCGTCGTATCGAAGAGCTCGTCGGCGTCCATCTCGCCGAGTCCCTTGAAGCGGTACACGCTCAGCCCTTGCTTACCGTGGGCACGGACATCGTCAAGGAGCTTCTTGAGAGAGCCGCCGAAGTAGTCCGAAGGACCGTACCCGAAAGCCGAGAGGCTCGAAAACTGCTTGCGGAGCATCGAGGCGCCGGATCCCTGCGCGGAAGAGTCGTTGACGAGCTCATCCGGCCTGAAGCCGCGTTCCTCGACCATTTTCGCCGTGGCTTCGATTTCCGCCAAAAGCGTCATGAGAGCTACGGCGCGGTCTTTCTCCATCACGGAGCCATCGCGGTTCTTGACTTCAAAATCGTCAAGGCCGAGAGTGAGAAGCTTCTGCGTGAGCTCGCCGTCGGTAAGGACATACTCGCTCTTCTTCTTGCGTTCGACCTTGTAGAGCGGCGGCTGGGCGAGATATACGTAGCCGCGCTCGATGAGCTCGGGCATCTTTCGGTAGAAGAAGGTGAGAAGAAGAGTCCTGATGTGCGCACCGTCGACATCGGCATCGGTCATGATGACGATCTTGTGATAGCGGGCTTTGGAGATGTCCCACTCCTCGCCAAAGCCGCACCCGATCGCGGTTATGAGAGTCCTTATCTCGGCGTTCGCGAGCATCCTGTCGATCCGGGCCTTCTCGACGTTGAGGACCTTGCCTCGCAGGGGCAGTATCGCCTGAGTCGTCCGGTCGCGACCCGTCTGGGCCGAACCGCCGGCGGAATCGCCCTCGACAAGAAACAGCTCCGTCTTGGAAGGATCGCGCTCGGAGCAGTCCTTTAGCTTTCCGGGCAGGGACAGTCCATCCATGACGCCCTTACGGCGCGTGGATTCCCTGGCGGCCCTTGCGGCCTCCCTTGCGCGCGCGGCAAGCAGGGTTTTCTCTATGACAAGCTTTGCGACGGAGGGATTCTCCTCGAAGAACGTCATAAGCCTGTCGCTCACGATTCCCGCGACGATTCCGTCCACTTCGCCGTTGCCCAGTTTCGTTTTCGTCTGGCCTTCGAACTGGGGCTGGGGGACCTTCACGCTGACGATGACCGTCAGGCCTTCGCGCATGTCGTCGCCCGTGAGGGAATCCTTCTCCTTTATGAGCTTGTTGTCCGAACCGTACTTGTTTATCGTCGAGGTAAGCGCACGCCTGAAGCCGGTGAGGTGGGTTCCGCCCTCGATCGTGTGGATGTTGTTGCAGTAGGTCTGCTCGATCGTCGAATAGCTGTCGGTATACTGCATCGAGATCTCGGCCTGGACCATCCCGGTCGTGCCCTCGCGCGAACCTTCGAAATGGATGACGGGGGAAATCGGCTTCTTGTTCAGATTGAGGAACTGCGTAAACTCGTCGATCCCGCCGTCGTAGTGGAACGTCTCCTCGTGATGGGCGTCGCCCTCGTCGTCGCGGAAATGAATCGTCACGCCTTTGTTGAGGAACGCGAGCTCGCGAAGACGGTTGCAGAGGATTTCCCACTTGAAAGCACGGCAGGAAAAAATCGTGTGGTCAGGGAAGAATGTGACGCTCGTTCCCGTCTCGTCTCCGCAGTCGCCAAGCGTTTCAAGCGGCTTGGTGACGTGTCCGCGCGAGAATTCGATATGGTGGAGACTGCCTCCGCGCTTGACGTCCACCTTCATCCAATCCGAGAGCGCATTGACGCAACTGACGCCCACGCCGTGAAGTCCGCCCGAAACCTTGTAGTTGGACCCGTCGAACTTGCCGCCGGCGTGAAGGATCGTCAGGACGACCTCGATCGCGGGCTTGCGCTGGGTGGGATGCATGTCGACCGGAATGCCGCGTCCGTTGTCCTTCACGGTAAGCGATCCGTCCGCGTTTATTATGACGTCTATCAGCGAACAGTACCCGGCCAAGGCCTCGTCTATCGAATTGTCCACCACCTCGTACACGAGATGGTGGTATCCGCGCTCGCCGGTGTCGCCTATGTACATCGCGGGGCGCTTTCTCACAGCTTCCATGCCTTCCAGAACCTGTATGTTCTCGGCGTTGTAATTGCTCGTCTCTTCTGCCATTTTCTTTTCCTGAAACCGTTAACTTGTGCCGGAAAGGCAATGTGGTGTCACTGACCAAGGGCCAGCCTCGCCGCCAGGCGTTCGGGGAGCCCGGCTGCGCGTATGCGGGACTGTGCCGCGGCGATGTCGTACTCCAGCCTTCTGTAGGTTACGAGCCTTTCCGCCGGATCGTAAATCACATATGTCGCGCGCGGGTCGCCGTCGCGCGGCTGGCCCACGGAGCCCACGTTGATGAAGTATTTGCGCCCAGGCTTCAGGTGGATTTCCTGCGGATCGATGCGGAAAACTCCGGACATCTGCTTTTCGTAGATCATCGGGCAATGCGTGTGGCCGTGAAAGCAGATCGGCGTCTTCTGCTGTATGAAATTGGTCTCGGCCTGCTGATGGTCGAAGACGTATCCGAAGTTCTCGGGGTGGTCCATGGTGGAATGGACCACCGTCATGCCCTTCGCTGTCACGGTGAACGGGAGATCGGCGAGCCACCGGATATCGTCGCCGTCCAGCTGCTCGCGCGTCCATCGCACGACCGCTGCGGCGGCAGGATTGAAGTCCTCCAGATTGAGGTTCTCTGCCGCAACGTAATGGTCGTGGTTCCCCTTGACAACGGGACAGTCCAGTGAACGCACCATCTCCATGCATTCGCGCGGGCAGGCATTGTAGCCGACCACGTCGCCGGTGCAAAGGAATTCCGTCACCCCCTGCGACGCGCAATCCCCGAGCACAACGTTCAGCGCGTCGATATTGGCGTGGATGTCACCCAAAATGGCAATTTTTTTTCCCATATATTCACTTGAGAATGGCTGCGGCAAGCTGAAGATCTTCAACGGTTGTGATTTTGAAGTTCGGGTTGCGGCTTTCCAGTATCTTCACGCTCTCGCCCGAGAGCTCCACGGCCTGGCAATCGTCGGTCACCTCCGTCTTGCCGAGCGCCTTGTATGCGTTTCTTATCGTTTTCATCTGGAAGGCCTGTGGCGTCTGCACCGCCCAAAGTTTCGTGCGGTCCTCGGTGGCGGAAACCGTAGTGCCCTTCTCGACACGCTTTATGGTATCGGTCACGCGGCGACCCACGGTCACTGCGGGCGTGCGTTTGACGAATTTCACGACTTCTGAGACGAGGTCGCTGGTGACGCAAGGCCTCGCCCCGTCATGTATGACCACATAGCGCGTGTCCATGTCGCACGCCTCGAGACCCGCCTGGACGGAATCCTGGCGGCGCTGCCCGCCGGGAACGATCTTGAACATCTTGGAGATGCCGAACATTTTGACGACCGCCTTGGAGGCGACCAGCTGATCTTTCCGCACAACCAGCACAATCCTGTCAATGTCCGGGCAGCGTTCAAACGCCAAAAGAGACCACGCCACCACAGGCTTGCTTACGAGACTCAGAAACGCCTTGTCCGTTCCAGCCCCCATTCGCTCGGATTTGCCGGCCGCCAGAATGATCGCCGTTGTCATCATAACACATTCCTCCCACAGCATTTTTTGTATTTTTTGCCCGAACCGCACGGACATGGATCGTTGCGCCCAACAGGCGTCTGCTGCCGCGGAGCGCAGTCCGGAGACGGAGCCGACGCTGGAACGACACGGGCAGGACGAGACATCATGGACGCGAACACGTCGGCGACAGCCTTGCGGTTGTCGGACGGAGAAGCGGGCTGAGGGGCGCGGGGCGCGGAAGAGGGATTCTTCCCGGACGCATCATTGTCGCCGGTCACTTCCTCGCTGTTTGCGCGAGCTCTCGCCCTTGCAGCCTCCATTGCCGCATACATGCGTCTCAGATTCGCCGCCGTAGTGCTTCTGAATTCGGTCGCCGCCACTTTCGTCTTTATGGCGTTCATCAGCTGTTCGAACATTCCGTACGCTTCCTTCTTGTACTCGACAAGCGGATCGCGCTGCCCGTAAGCCCTCAAATTGACGCCATGGCGCAAATCGTCCATCGCTCTCAGATAATCCTGCCATTCACGGTCGATGACCTGGAGGAAGACTCCGCGCTCCATGTAAGGGAGAGTCTCCTGGTCCTCGCCGGCGCACTTGGCCTCGTAGGCGTCTTCGACGCGCTTGTAGACAAGGTCTCCGGATGCAACGGTATCGCCGAGAAGAGGCTTGAGCTCTTCCTCTGTGACGCTCACGGGGAACGTGGAAACGAGCCAATGGAGGAAATCAGGCAGGAACTCGCCTTTTTCGTCCGCAAGCAGGCGTTCGCACTGCGTGCGCACAAGATCGTTGACGACGTCAAGAATGATTCCGTGGACAGCCGCCTGATCTCCCGTCAAGACGCGCCCGCGCAGCTCGTAGACGACAGAGCGCTGCTTGTTCATGACGTCATCGTACTCGAGAGTCCGCTTGCGGATGGCGTAGTGCTGCTGCTCGACGCGGCGCTGGGCCGTCTCGACCGAGTGGTTCAGCCACTTGTGCTCCATGACTTCGCCTTCCTTCATGCCGAGGCGCTGCATAAGACCCGCGATCCTCTGCGAACCGAAAAGGCGCATGAGCTGGTCTTCCAGCGAAATGAAGAACTGAGAGCTGCCGGGATCGCCCTGGCGCGAACAGCGGCCTCTTAGCTGACGGTCGATGCGCCGCGATTCATGGCGCTCGGAACCGAGGACGTGAAGTCCGCCAAGGTCGGTGACGCCCTCGCCAAGCTTTATGTCCGTTCCGCGGCCGGCCATGTTCGTGGCGATCGTGACAGCACCCTTCTGCCCGGCAAGAGCGACGATCTCGGCCTCGCGGGCATGGTTTTTGGCGTTCAGCACCTCATGGGGGATGTGGGCGAGCTTGAGCATCCTGGAGAGGATTTCGGACGTATCGACCGTAACCGTGCCCAGGAGGACGGGCTGGCCTGCCGCATGGCGCTTGGCCACGTCCTGCACAATGGCCTTGAACTTTTCGCGCTGGGTTCTGTATATCTGGTCGTTGCCGTCCTTCCTGTTCACGGGCCTGTTGGTCGGGACGGAAACTACGCCAAGCTTGTAGATGTCCTTGAACTCGCGCGCCTCGGTCTCGGCCGTACCGGTCATGCCGGACAGCTTTTTGTAAAGGCGGAAGTAGTTCTGGATCGTTATTGTCGCGAGTGTCTGCGATTCCTTTTCGATCTCGACGCCCTCCTTCGCCTCGACAGCCTGGTGGAGCCCGTCAGACCAACGGCGCCCCGGCAGAACGCGGCCCGTGAATTCGTCGACGATGTAGACATGGTTTTCCTGCACGACGTAGTCCACATCCTTCTCGTAAAGGCAATAGGCCCTCAAAAGCTGGTTGACCACATGGATGCGGTCGCTCTTCTCCATGAAGGAAGTCTGGACCATGCGCTTCCTCTCGGCTCTGTCCTGTTCGCTGAGGCTTGCGTCGCCGTCAAGAGCGCTCAGCTCGGACGCGAGATCGGGCATGACGAACAGCTTTGGATCTTGGGGGCATATCTTCTCGCAGCCCTTGTCGGTAAGCGCAACTTCACGCGTGCGCTCGTCTATCGTGAAGAAAAGCTCGTCCTTCAGCTTCCTGGCATGCTCGCGGCGCATTTCGCCGAGCATCTGCAGTTCACCATCCTCGTGGATCTTCCGTACGGCAGGATCTTCGAGCATGTGCAGGAACTGCTTGTGCTTCGGCATCGAATGGTAGACTTGGTAGATGAGGTCTCTGGTCTTTTCGGCGTCGCCCTCCTCCCAAGCCTTCTTCGCCTGCTGGACGAGGTCGTTGCACTGCGCGGTCTGCACGCGGACGATCGAGTCGACCATCGGCTTCAATTCCTGGTAGACATGGCTCGTGGACATGGTCGCAGGGCCGGAGATGATGAGCGGCGTTCTGGCCTCATCGATAAGAATCGAGTCGACTTCGTCCACGATTGCGAAATTGTGTCCGTTCTGCACGACCTGCTCGGGACGCTGGGCCATGCCGTTATCGCGCAGATAGTCGAAACCGAATTCGGAATTCGTTCCGTAGGTGATGTCGCACTTGTACTGTGCCCGGCGCTCTTCGGAACTCATCGTATTCTGTATGCAGCCGACCGTAAGGCCCAAGTACCTGTACAGATGCCCCATCCATGAAGCGTCGCGCCTTGCGAGGTAGTCGTTTACGGTGACAAGCTGGACATTTTTGCCCGCGAGCGCATTGAGATAGAGGGGCAAAGTCGCAACGAGCGTCTTTCCCTCGCCTGTCTGCATTTCCGCGATGGCGCCGCGATGAAGGACTATGCCGCCGATCAGCTGGACGTCGAACGGAACCATGTTCCAGGTCAGGGTATGCCCGCAAACCTCCTCGGTCGTACCAACGAGATGCCGGCATGCATTTTTGACGAGAGCATACGCCTCAGGAAGGATTTTGTCGAGACTCTCTCCCTTGGCCACGCGTGCGCGGAATTCAGCCGTCATGCGAGGGAAGTCTTCATCGGCGAAATTCTTCGCTTGATATTCGGCCTCAATGCGGTTGATCTGATGCACAATCGGCCACAACTTCTTCAATTCGCGGTCGTTCTTCGTTCCGAAAAGTAATTTCAGCAAATTCATATATGCGCTATATTATACCAAAAAATCGTGGTGTTGTGGGAAATTTCACATGGAAACGGGGAATGTGCGCCAAAGCGGAACGGTCTTGTTCGCGGTAGCGCCGCCAGTCTGCAGGAAAGCGCCTCCGGGAACCGGACCGGCATCTATGGTCGCCAGCGCGTTATCGTCGGCCGTGAACTGCGCGCCTGTCGCGGGCGTCATATTCGCTATAAGCGAAGCGCGCGAGCCATAACCCTTGAACGTGGCTCTCCTGACAAGCGATCTGGAATGGCCGTTTCTCCAGAAATCCTCCACAAAAGAGTTGATTCCTGTAAGTTCCGGCGGCATCCCGTGGCTGAGCCGGGAGATTGTGCCTATCTTGCTTTCGGTCTTGCCGTCGCCTATCCATGCCGTGAATGCCGTGCGATCCTTGCCGTCAGCCTCAACCGCAACTCGGAATGTCACTGGTTTCCCGACTTCCCAAGGATACGGGAAAAGGAGCCTCGCGCCTGTTCCTTCTCCGCCGAAACGCGCGACATCCACACCGGGAGCGGCATAGAGAACCTTCGCACGAAGGCTCTCATCCACGTCTCCTTCCATGGCGGAATAGTCATTCACATGCGAGACCGGATCCCAGAGCGAAAATATCCCGACGTGCTGTCCGTTGTAGTTCTGCACCCCCGTATAGCCGTCATTGAATCCTATGGCCATATAATAGCTGTTCATCTGCTCCTCTTCGACGGTGAGCGTTCCGGCGACTTCGCAGGCGCCGGGGACTATTCCCTGCCAAAAAAGATGGACGCTTCTCGCCTGGCGCATCGCCTGATCTCGATTTCCTTGCTGCGCACCCTCCTCATTGACGCGTATCTCTGCCAAGGAGGCGAATTCGCGGCCGTTATGCTCATTGAGGCCCGTAAAGCGCCAGAACTTCGTCTTCATCGTCTTCGGGAAGTCGAACTTCTGCTCGCCGCGTTTCGCCTCGAGACTCGCGACGACGGCGGAACGCCACTCCTTCCCGTCCTCGGAAACTTCGAATGTGAAGTTCTTGACGTTCCCGTTCTGGCCGTTCTCGCGCTGCCAGATGGATACGCTCTTCGCATCTACCGTACGGCAGAGGTCCACCGTCACCGTATGCGGATATTTCGTGAGCGTCACGCCGTACTGCGAGTGCCAGATGGTCGAGAGATCCCCGTCGATGAGGTGCTCGGCGTCGCCTTCGCCGGGCTCAGCCGAAGAGCACGCAATCACCACGGGGAGGATGTCCTCGCCCGTTCTCACGTCTTCGGGGAGTTCTGCGGGCGCGACTTCAATCGGCTGCACATCGGCTTCGCCGTCAGGCTCGATCGTGAAGTCGAGGCGGTAGGCGCGGTCGTTCCTTATTATGTCGCGGCCCATTGGCCCCGGCCCGCACGAAGCTCCCCCGAGCCCGCGCGTCGCGGCGTATATCCCGAGCTCTGTCTTCTTGACGGGCGGCAGCTCCTGCGGATGCTTCGCGCCCACGATTTCCTTCGGCGAATATGGAATCGCCGAAAACGCGAAAGGCTCGCCGAGAGTCTTGACGGTCAAATCATCGAGAGAGACCATAACGGCACCTTCGCGGTTCCCCATATCCTGGGGCATCGCGTACTGCTCGATCGTCTGGAGAGGAGAAGCAAGGTAGCTTCCGAAGAACGCGCCGCTCTTGCGGTCGGCATAGTTCTCGAAGGGACCCTTACCGAGGTATGCGAGCTTATTTGAGGCTGCGAGCGGAAGCCTGTAGCCGATTCTCGCGAGCTCCATCACCCTCCCGCGCGGACGGATCTCGCTCTGGCAGGCGAGCGTGCCGTCGGGGAAGAATGTCCACTTCTGCGCTACCATGAAGCGAGGCGACTGCGGCTTCGAATTGCGCCCGCGCACATCCGAGACGATCGTCACCGACTTCGAGCCGCCGGGATTCCCCGTCACGGGCGAAATGGACTCGGCCGTCGCGACGAGATCGTCGAGTCCCGCCTCGAGCCAGCGCCTTCCGAGGCCAGCCTCGTTCGATACGGGCGCACGGAACGCGTCAACGACCATGGGGCCCGCGAGGAGCTCTTTGCCGCACTTTTTGTACGAAACGAGCGCGCCCGAAGATTTGTCGAAGGTGGCCGTAATCGGCGACTCAGGAGAATGGTTGTTCGCGCAGCCAAACGTGATCGTCTTTCCGTCGTCATCGAACTTCACCTTGCCATTCCTCGGAGGCACGGCGCCAGGAACGGCCACGGGGAAGTCGAACTGCTCACTCGCTACGATGTGGCGGGTTTCGAGAAGCCCCTCCTCGCCCTTGAGCCTAAGCTCGAACACGGCTCCCGTCGACCAAACGGCCGCAGGGGGAAGCTTCGGAAGCGCAAAAGTTTTCGATCCGCGAGGCGGTATCGCGGGCGTCTTCACGACAAATCCGTCCTCCGTCCTCACGCCGTCTTTCACCGCGCAGACGACGAGCTCCAGGTTCTCCGTCCCCTTGAAATAGTTGAGGTTCGTTATCTTCACCGACTTCTTGTCATCGGAAAGCTCGAACTTGAACGGCTGGAAGACGTGCTTCACTTCGCAGTAGCCGGGCTGGACGGTGCGGTCGGAGAAGATCGTGCCGTTCATGACGAAGAGTCCATCATTCGGCTTGTCGCCAAAGTCGCCGCCGTATGCGAGGATCATCTTGCCGTCCTTGTTCTTCTTCCAGAGTCCCTGATCGACCCAGTCCCATATCGCCGCGCCGAGAATGACATCCGAGGACTCGATCGCGTCCTGATAATCCTTCAAATTCCCCATCGCATTGCACATGTTGTGCGCATACTCGGAGATGTAGAACGGCTTTTTCGCATTGTGGTCGCCCGCTTTCCACTTCACCCAGTCGACGCCGGGGTACTGGTTGGAGTCCATGTCGACGACCGAGTTGTCGCGCTCGTACTGGAGGGGGCGCGACGTGTCGGCCTCGCGGATCGCGTTCGCCGCAGCCAGGAAGTTTTCTCCCGGGCCCGCCTCGTTGCCCAGCGACCACATCGTGACGCAAGGATGGTTGCGGTTTCTCGCGACCATGTCGAGATTGCGCGCAACGGTCGCCTTCTCCCACTCGGGGCGGTGCGAAAGCGACGCCTCGCCGTAGTAGTAGCCGTGCGACTCCACGTTCGCCTCGTCCATCACGTAGATGCCGTAAATGTCGCAGAGGTAGTAGAAGTAGTCGTCCTGCGGGTAGTGAGAGTTGCGAACATGATTGACGTTCGCCTCCTTCATGAGTCGGATGTCCTTCTCCTGCACGGCACGAGGAACGAAATGACCATACATCGGATCGCTCTCGTGCCTGTTCACGCCGCGGAGCTTGATCTTCTCGTTGTTGAAGCAGTAGCGTCCGTCACGGATTTCGGATGTGCGGAAGCCGACAAGGCAGGAGACGTATTCCGATCCGCACTTCAGCACCAGCTTGTAGCAGTTGGGCTTCTCGGCGCTCCAAAGCTTGGGCGATTTGACGCGGAGCGAAAGGCCTTCTGCAGCAGTCTCGACCTGATTGCCATCCATGTCGTAGAGCTTGGCACTGACAGATGTTCCGCTCGCGCCGACAACGTCGGCGCGCACGTCAAGCACCCAGTCGCCATTCAGATTCGCCTTGTCTACAGGCCTTGGAGTTACCGTGAAATCACGTATGTATTCCTGCTTCGGCCTTGCGAGGAGCCAAGTCGAGCGGGCGATGCCGGAGAGGCGGAACATGTCCTGGTCTTCAAGATACGACGCGTCGGAATAGCGATAGACTTCAAGCGCGACGACGTTCTTTCCGGGCTTCACTAACTTCGTGACGTTGAATTCGGCGGGATTGCGCGAGTCCTTCGAAAAGCCGACGTATTCTCCGTTCACCCAAAGATAGAAGAAAGAATCGACCGCGTCGAACTTAAGGAAGATTTCCTGTCCGTTCCACTTCTCGGGCACTTCGAAATCGCGGCGATAGGAACCGACTGGATTGCGCGCGTCGTATGCCGTCCAGTCCTTCGGCGGCTCGCCCATCACGTCAGGCTGATCGCGTTTGAAGGGATACGTCTGATTCGTGTAGATCGGCGTTCCCCAGCCGCCATTGTCGTTCGCTCCATACGCCTGCCAGGAGCAGGGGACCTTGATCGTATCCCATCCCGAGACGTCGTACGAGGGCTTTTCGAAGCCGACGGGACGCAACGCCGGGTCTTTCGACCACTTGAACTTCCACGCCGTATCCGAGTCGAGCGTGATCGTCCGCTCCGAATACTCGGGCAGAATCTTCAAGGCCGACTCGAGCGTATCGAAGCTCGAAAATGCCGAGCGCCTCTCTTCGCGGCCAAACGAAAGGTTTTCAGGCTCTTTCCACTCCGTACCCGTCGGCTGCGCCGCAAAGGCACCGGTAAGCGCGGCTGTGGCTAGCGTGCTCATCATGAATTTCATATAATCCCCCTTCTCCTTGTCAAGAGTTGTTTCAGCTTGTTGCAATGGCGATTTTCGCCTTGTGACCGTTGAGTCCAGTTTCAGCGCCTGCGCACGGGGCGAAGGCAAGTTCGACTGCGAGCGTCTCGGCCATCGCATAGTCGCGGTGGGCCTCGATGGCGGCCTTGAGTTCATCGTCGGTCTCGACCGTGAGCCTGATGCGCTGGGTGACTTCGAAATCGGCCTCCTTGCGCATGGACTGGACGTGCGAGACGAATTCGCGCGCATTGCCCTCGGCGACAAGCGCGGGGGTAAGCGCGGTTTCGAGTCCAACGACGACATTCCCGAGCGAAGCTACGACGAGCCCTTCCTTCGGCGAGCGGGTGACGAGGACGTCATCGACCGTTATTTCGACGCCTTCTATCGTCGCCGAACCGGAGAAATCCTTCAATCCCGCTATCGCCGAAGCTACCGCCTTCATCTTCGGCCCGCACTTTTTGCCGAGCGTCTTGAAGTTGGCCTTGTAGCTCACGTTGCAAAGCTCGGTTTCGTCGGCTATCAAATCGACGCGCTTCACGTTGAGCTCGTCTTCGATGAGCTCTTCGAGGCCCTTCACGTCGCCGCCCGCTATCTTGAGCGCGGAGAGCGGCTGACGGACCTTGAGATCGTTGTCGGCCCTCAAGCGGCGGCCAAGCTCGACCGCGGCCTGCACGTCGGCCATGCGGCGCTCGAGGTCGAGGTCGCGCGCGGCGGCGTTCGCGGTCGGGAAGTCGCAAAGATGGACCGATTCGGGATCGCTCTCGCCCTTCAGATTGCGGTATATCTCCTCCGCGATGAACGGAGTGAAGGGAGCGGCGACCTTCGCGAGCTGGACGAGCACATACCTCAATGTCCTGTAGGCGTCGAGCTTGTCGGTGTCGTTCGTCGACTTCCAGAAGCGGCGGCGACTGCGTCTTATGTACCAGTTGGTCAAGTCTTCGATGAACTTGACGAACGGCCTCACAGATTTCTGCAGGTCGTAAGCGTCCATCGCCGCCGTGACGTCAGCGATCAAGGTCTCCATCGAAGAGACAATCCAACGGTCGAGGACGTTCTTCGAGTCGGGGAGAGTCACTTCCTTCTCCGCGAAGCCGTCGACGTTGGCGTAGGTGACGAAGAACGAATACGCGTTCCACCACGGTATGAGGAGATCGCGCATGAGCTGCTTTACGCCGCTTTCCGAGAACTTCAGGCTCTCCGCCTTCACGACGGGCGAATAGATCATGTAGAGCCTTATCGCGTCGGCCCCGTACGTATCAAGCATCAGATTGGGGTCGGGATAGTTCTTGAGGCGCTTCGACATCTTCTTGCCGTCCTCGGCGAGAATGAGGCCGTTGACGATCACGTTCTTGTAGGGGCTCTTGTCGAAGAGGCAGGTCCCAAGGACCATGAGCGTATAGAACCAGCCGCGAGTCTGGTCAAGCCCCTCGGCGATGAAGTCGGCCGGGAAAAATCGGGACACTTCCTCATCCACGGGCAAGGGTGCGGGGGCGCCAGAGCCCCCGTGCGTTCCCATATAATGCTGCTGCGCGTAGGGCATAGAGCCCGACTCGAACCAGCAGTCGAGGACTTCGGGGGTCCTGTGGTATGTTTTGCCGTCCTTCTTGATGACAATCTTGTCGACGAAGTGCTTGTGGAGGTCGGTCACCTTCTCGCCGGAGAGCTCTTCTAGCTCCTTGACCGACCCTACGCAGATCATGTCGTCCGGGTCCTCGTCGTTGATCCACACGGGTATGCAGCTTCCCCAGAAGCGGTTGCGGGAGATGTTCCAGTCCCTCGCCTCCTCGAGCCAATTGCCGAAGCGCTTCTCGCCCACGTAGTCGGGAGTCCAATGCACTCCCGCATTGTTCTTCTTGAGCCTTTCGTGGAGGTCTTCGACCCTCACGTACCACGCATCGATCGCCCTGTAGATAAGGGGAGTGTCGGTCCTGTCGCAGAAGGGATAGCTGTGGACTATCGTCGCCTGGTGAACGAGCTTTCCGCTCGCCTTGAGGGCCTTTATGAGGTCCTTGTCGCAATCCTTGCAGAAGCGTCCCTTGTATTCGGGGAGGGCGTCCGTGAATGCGCACGCATCATCCAAGGGGTCGACGAACGCCGTTATCCCCGCCTCCTTGCACACGCGGAAGTCGTCTTCGCCGTAGGCGGGCGCGATGTGGACTATCCCGACGCCGTCGTCTGTCGTGACGTAATCGTCGTTCAAAACCCTGAAAGCCCCTTCCGCCGCCTTGTCGGCGAAGTACGGGAAGATAGGCTCGTAGGTCATCCCCTTGAGCTCGGTCCCCTTGAATTCGGCGAGAGTCTCATACTGCTCGGGCTTTTTGAACACGGCCTCGAGCCTCGCCTTCGCCAGTATGTACACCGGCTTCGCCTCGTCCGTCACGTCGCGGACCGCCACGTAGTCGATCTTCGCGCCCGCGCACATCGCGAGGTTCTCGGGTAGCGTCCACGGGGTCGTCGTCCAGACGAGGAGGTAGACGGTTGGCTCTTTCGCGAGGAGCGCCTTCACCGATTCCGACTCGGCCGAAAGCGCCTTCGTCCTCACGGTTACCGTCGGGTCCTGCACGTCCTTGTAGTTCGAGCCCGCCTCGAAATTGGAGAGCGGCGTCGAGAGCTTCCATGAATACGGCATGATGCGGTGCGACTTGTATACGCGATTCTGGTTCCAAAGCTGCTTGAAAACCCACCAGATCGTCTCCATGAACTCGGGATTCATCGTCTTGTAGTCGTTGTCGAAGTCGACCCACCGCCCCATCCTCGTAACGGTCTTGCGCCATTCGCCAACATACTTGAGCACCATCGAGCGGCACTGCTCGTTGAACTTGTCGACGCCGAGCTTCTTGATCTCGGGGGCTCCTGCGACTCCGAGCGCATCCTGGGCGAGGGCCTCTATCGGAAGGCCATGTGTATCCCAACCGAAGCGGCGCTCGACGTACTTCCCGCGCATCGTCTGGTAGCGCGGAACGATATCCTTGATTATGCCGGCCAAGAGGTGCCCGTAATGCGGGAGCCCCGTCGCAAACGGAGGCCCGTCGTAAAATTTGTAGCGTTCTTTGCCTTCGTTTTTCTTCAGAGACTTCTCAAATGTCGCGTTTTCGTTCCAAAACGCGAGAACCTCTTCCTCCATTTTCGGGAAAGCGACCTTGTTTGACACTGCTTTGAACATGTATACCTCTAGCCTTTTTTCGTCTAAGGGTATATATTATACCAAAAACAGCGGTATTGCGGGGCATCATTTAAGGAATTCCGCGACGATTTCGCATACTTCGCCATGCGTCCTGGAAAACCCGTGGTCGTCACCGGGCATGAGATGCATCTCGCTTCCCGGATGCTCGGCATGGAGTCGCTCCACGTGCTCCGTCTTCGCTATGGAATCGCCCGTCCCGTGTATAAGACACAAGGGGCCGCGATACTTTGCCGCCGTTTCGAAAATCTGAAGTTTGCAGGCGGTTTTTATGAATTCTCGGCCTATGACTTTTCCGCCGGGAAGATGCACGACTTCCGGCGGATCCTCCGGATCGTACTCGACCCCGAACGTACACCCTCTTCTCGCATCGTCCTTGAGGACGCAAGCCGGCGCAAGAAGCACCAGACCGGAAATCGCCGACGCTCCAAGCTCGCCTGCGGTCATGGACGCCACGACACCGCCTTGGGAGTGCCCTACCAGAAAAACCTTTCCGTTGCACCATGGTCTCTTCCGGGCCCATTCGACGACATGTTTTGCGTCCTCGATTTCATTGAGGACCGTCATGTCTCGCATCGCCCCTTCACTCTCCCCGTGTCCGTTGAAGTCAAACCGCACTGATGCCACCCCTCGCCTCGCGAGAGCATCCGCAATTTCCCTGAACATTCCTCCGCGTTCGCACTTGTCGCCGCCGAATCCATGGCATAATACGGCCACCGGGTGTTTTGCGGATGGCTGCACGGCAGCGGGGAGTCGAACAATCGCCGAAAGCGTCCCTTTCGGGCCTTGAATGGAAATTTTTTTCTCGTTTTCGGATTGCAAACACTGCGCCGTTGCGGAAATCGCGGCAAAAACCACCAATGCGGCAAGTATTGTTTTCATGGCGCAATGGCGGATTTTCAGACCCTGACTCTGGCGGCGAGCCCGCCGGCAGAGGTTTCACGATAAAGCGACGGCAGATCGTGCCCCGTCTGAAGCATCGTCTGCACGACATCGTCGAAAGAGACAAGGTGTCGCCCGTCTGACAGAAGCGCCATCTCGGCCGCGACAAGCGCACGATTCGCCGCGAGGGCGTTGCGTTCGATGCACGGAACCTGCACAAGGCCCAGCACCGGATCGCACGTAAGTCCAAGGAAGTGCTCAAGACCTATCTCCGCAGCCGTTTCGCATTGCGGCGCGGTTCCTCCATAGAGGTACGCGGCAGCGGCAGCGGCCATCGCGCAAGCGACGCCGATTTCACCCTGGCAGCCCACCTCGGCGCCGGAAATGGACCCGTTCTGTTTCACGACGGTGCCGAAAAGCCCGGCGATTTCCAAAGCATGGACGAGTTCGGCCTTCTCGCAGCCCAAAGTCTCGCGAAGATAGCGCAAAACGGCGGGCAGAACGCCGCAACTGCCGCATGTGGGGGCTGTCACGACCGTTCCGAGGCTTGCATTCTCCTCGCTCACGGCAGTCGCATATGCCGAAACAAGTCCTGTTCTGCGGAAGTTGGCATCCTGGAGCCTGGCTTTTAGATACAGAGACCTCGCGCGCCGAGGCAACCTGAGTCCGCCGGGGAGAACGCCATCGCGCCTGAGACCGCATTCCATGGCCGACTCCATGCGACGGAGAACATTTTCCAGGTGATCGACTATGTCGCTGCCTTCCGCGTCTTCGACAAGCTGCCACATGGGAAGTCCGGAAGATGCGCATTTGGCGAGTATTTCAGCCATGTTGGCGAACGGGTACACATCCTTTGTCTCGGCCGACCCGCCGTCTTCGCGCAAGGCACCGCCGCCGATGGAGTAGCAGACCCACGAAGGGAGTTCGGCTCCGTCCGCATCCCAGGATTCGAATTTCAATCCGTTGGGATGCGCAGGGAGGGGCGATTCCGGCAGCCAAACGATTTCCGTCGCATCTTTGCCGAGAGACTGCATCACAGCCTCATCGGTAAGATGTCCGCGGCCCGTCGCCGCAAGGCTGCCGTAAAGCGTGACGCGAAATCGCACGGCGCCTTGATTCCGGGCGCGGTAGATTGCAGCTGCGCGGGCGGGCCCCATCGTATGGCTCGAGCTTGGACCGGGTCCTATTCTGTAGATTTCCCTCAAAGACTCCATGTATTCCTCCTTGTGGATATTGGGCATGAATTATATCAAAAAGTTGACGAAATTGCCACTTCGGCAACATTCTCCGACGAAACTGTAAATGACGAGCCTCTCGCGCGTGCGAGCAAATAAAACGCGTGCGCGCGAAATAGTTGCAATTTCATGCGCAAAGACAACGTCTTTTTTGGTATAATCTTCTGCATGGACAAAAAGAATCAAGGCGCCGCGCGCCCGTGGCTGCTCATCGCTCTTGTCGGCCTCGTCGTACTGGCGTTCTACAAGCTGAATTCGGTTTCGTCAAAACCAGAAGAGTTGACGGTGCTTGAATTTCTCAATGCGGTCGACAACCAGACCGCAACCGGAAAGTCCCTTGCCGAGGGGGCTCTTGTGCGCATTGTCGACCGCGACAGCGGGACGACCCGTCTCGAAGGCGAATGGACAGAATCGGAAAAGACGAAAAATCCGTCATCAGGAGAAGAGGAGCCGCGGGAAAAACGCACGAAGTTCACCGTCCCGCTGGTCCCGGGAGAGAACGAAAAACTCATGGAGGATCTCCAGGCCCGGGAGATTAAAGTGAAGGTCAAAACCGTCGAAAGCGCAATGTCGCCTTTCCTCATGAACATCCTCTTCTTCGGCGGATCGATATTCCTTTTCTACTGGCTGTTCGCGCGTCGGATGGGCGGAGACGGAGGACCGTTCGGAATGGGCAAGTCTCGCGCAAAGATGCTCACCGGAAAGGAGGAGAAGAAGCGCGCGACGTTCACTGACGTAGCGGGGGTCGACGAAGCAAAGGAAGAGGTGCAGGAAATAGTCGAATTTCTCAAGGCGCCCGATGGATTCAGGAAACTCGGAGGCAGAATCCCAAAAGGAGTGCTGCTGGTAGGCCCTCCCGGAACGGGCAAGACCCTTCTTGCACGCGCGATCGCCGGCGAAGCGGGCGTCCCCTTCTTCGCGATTTCCGGAAGCGATTTCGAAGAGATGTTCGTAGGCGTCGGCGCAAGCCGCATGCGAGACATGTTTGCGGAAGCGAAAAAGCGGGCGCCGTGCATCGTGTTCATAGACGAAATCGACTCCATCGGAATGAAGCGGACCGGGGCTGGCGCCATCGGAGGGTCCCACGCATACGAACAGACCCTGAATACGATGCTTGTCGAGATGGACGGATTCGATGCGAACGAAGGCGTTATAGTCATAGCCGCCACCAACCGGCCCGACACGCTTGACGCCGCGCTTCTCAGACCGGGCAGATTCGACCGCCAAGTCGTTGTAGAGCTTCCAACCCTGAAAGGACGCGAGGAGATACTCGCCCTTCACGGGAAAAAGATAAAATTCGGACCTGACGCCGATCTAAAGCGCGTTGCGCGCGGAACGCCGGGATTTTCCGGCGCAGATCTCGCAAACCTTCTCAACGAGGCCGCGCTCATGGCCGTAAGAAAAAAGCTCGACGCCGTCGACATGGCCACGCTGGACGAGGCTCGGGACAAGATTCTTTGGGGACGGGAGAGGAAATCTGCGGGATATTCGCAGAACGACAGGGAAATCACCGCCTGGCACGAATCCGGGCACGCCCTTCTGCAACTTCTCCTGAAGAACACCGACCCTCTCCACAAAGTCACCATCATCCCGCGCGGGCGCGCCCTCGGAGCGACCATGTCCCTTCCCGAAAAAGATGTCCTCAACCGCA
Source organism: Kiritimatiellia bacterium (assembly GCA_024694365.1). Lineage (GTDB taxonomy): Bacteria > Verrucomicrobiota > Kiritimatiellia > RFP12 > UBA1067 > UBA1067. The sequence goes on along the minus strand of JAILJX010000072.1, from coordinate 48,951 downwards.
CGAAATCCCACTTCCTCGACGAACTTGTCGTGATGTGCGGCGGACGCATTGCGGAAAAGCTCTTCACAGGGGAGCTTTCCACAGGAGCGGCGATGGACATCGCACAGGCAACGGACACCGCGCGCAAGATGGTATGCACCTACGGCATGAGCGAAAGGTTCGGCTTCCAGGCGTTCAAGGAGCAGGGTGCGTTCACGGTAGCCGAACTTCCGCCGGCGTTCAGCGAGGAAACGTCCCGCGCCATCGATGCGGAAGTGTCCAGACTGATATCGGATGCGTACGCGAAGGCGGAGAAACTCATAGGCGAAAACCGCGACCGTCTTGAAACGCTCGCCAAAGCCCTTCTCGAAAAGGAGACCATGGACGGGCGGGATGTCGAGGAGCTTCTCGGCCTCGCGAAGGAGAAGACGGAAAATCCGCCCGACGCAGAATCCCAGAAAGGAGAGCCGTAAATGGGATACGTTTCCGCGATCCTTCAGATATTCATCATCTACCTTGCGATCTATGCGATTCTCAAGGGCGCTCGAGGTTCGCGTTTCGGCCAGGCGCTGATGGGGGTCGGCATACTCACGACAATCTTGGCGCTGTCGACGTATCTGTTCAACTTCTACGTGCTTGCGTTCATAATCAAATACATACTGTTCTATCTCGCGTTCTCCACAGTAATAATATTCCAGCCTGAGATAAGACGGATGCTGTCTGCGGTCGGCGCCCTGGGAAACTTCGACAAGGTGCGCTCGCGCAGCGACGGCAAACTGACGCCCGAGTCGTTCACGGAGACGCTCATAATGCTCTCCGCTGCACGCATGGGCGCCCTTTTCGCTTTCGAACGGGGCATTTCACTCAGGGGCTACGAAGAGACCGGCGTGAAGACGGACGCAGCATTCTCAAGCGAGCTCGTAACGAGCATCTTCACTCCGCCGCTTCCCCTTCACGATGGCGGAGTCGTGCTTAGAGGCGGAAGAATTTCATCAGCCCACTGCATATTCCCGGTATCAAACAACCCGGACCTCATCCGGAGCGGCATGCGGCACAGGGCTGCGGTGGGCCTTTCCGAAGAAACCGATGCTCTTGTCGTCGTCGTATCCGAGGAGAGGGGGACGATCTCCATCGCACACAACGGGAGGCTCTACCGCTATGACGGGCCGTCCGACCAGATCAAGGCGCCGGTCACACGCTGGGTGCGCAAGGCGATATCAAACGGCAAGGACGACCGCAGCTTCCTGCAGACGGCGTCCGGATGGATGGCGAAGATCCTCCCCAAACCACAGAAAAACGGAGCCGATCTATGAAACATTCAGACAGCGAAGCAGGACTCTTCTCCAGGCTGGCGAAGCTTTTCACCCACAACCTCGGGCTGAAGATACTTGCGCTCGTACTGGCCATACTTCTATACGAGACGATACGCCAGTCGTCGTTGAACGAATCCCCTGCGATTCCGGCGCCGCACGCGCCCGCACCTCCGCAGACCCAGCAAGGAAACTGAAAGTCCACACATGGCCCGAAGCGAATACACAAAGAACCTGTCAGACCGCGAAAACCCGTCAACCGAAAGAAAACTCGTAGGCTGGCTTCTCTTCCCGCTGGCGCTTTTCCCGCTTGTGGCGCTTCTTACGTACGATTCTCACGCCATCGTCGACTCGCCCCCCAAGCCCAGCACAAACTGGATAGGTCCGCTCGGCGACTGGTTCTCCTACGCAGGATATCTCCTCTTCGGCCTCGCCGCGTGGGTGATTCCGGCCATATGTCTCGTCTACGGATTGCGGCTTGTGTGCGGCAAACGTTCGCGTCCAGGAAGAAGAGCATTGTGGACGGTGGCGATTCTGGCGTCGTCCGCCTGCCTGATGCAGGTCCTTCGCACGGCGCCAGGGGTCGAGGCGGGCAAGAACGCGATAAACTGCCATGAGGCCGGCGGCATGTTCGGTTTCTTCCTGACGGAAAAGTTTCTTGAACCTCTGATCGGCGGCGTCGGCACGGGAATTCTCGTCATGGTTTCCCTTGCGCTTTCGCTTGTGGCCTCGATAGGGATCGCCAACCTCCTCTCGTTCTTCTCCGGTGTGATACAATGGGCGATGGTCGGCGGACCTTCCTTCAATCCCGGACGGGCCAGACCGGGAACTCCCGAATATGCCGCAGCCCAAGAGGCGTACAACAATGCCCTGAAAGCCAGAGAGGAAGCCAAGCGCCTGCGCGAAGAGGAAAAAGAGCGCATACGTGCGGAGAAATCCGCAGCAAAAGCTGCGGAGGCTGCCGCCAGAGACGCGGCAAGGGCCGCAGCGAAGCGTGCTGCAGAAGAAGCGAAAGCGGCCGCCGAACGCGCAGCCGCCGAACGCGCCGAGGCAGCAGCGAGAGAGGCTGCGAGAATAGCAGCGGCAAGAGAGGCCTCTGCCATGGCAACCGCGCCGAAACCCGCGAAAGAACAGCCTCCAACGCCCAAACCCGCAAAAACATCCGTCAACACAGAAAAAGAAGGCTCCGCCGAGGAGAACAAGGGCCCGTACATACTTCCCGGCGCCGAGCTTCTCAGTCCGCTCAAGCATTCGACAGCAGATCACAGCGATGTCGGGGCGATGAGCCAAAAACTCATCGACACGCTCAAACTTTTCGGGGTCGACGCCTCATTGAGCTACACGGTGCAGGGTCCGGTGGTGACTAAGTACGCCATCTTGCTCGCCCCCGGAACGAGATATTCCACCGTGACAAACATCGCCGACAACCTCAAAGGCGCGCTCCATGCCAAATCGCTCCGCATCGAGGCTCCGATACCGGGAGAGGAATGCATAGGAATAGAGGTCCCGAACCTAAAGCCGGCAGGCATAACGTTCAGGGAGATATTCGAATCGGACGCGTGGCGCCACGCAAAGGCGGAACTTCCGCTTCTCTTCGGAAAGCGAGCGGACGGCAAAGAGCTGGTCGCCGATCTCGCTTCCATGCCCCACATGCTTGTTGCCGGCGCGACAGGACAGGGCAAATCGGTGTGCCTTAACTCGCTCATCAACGGACTTCTCATGACGCGCACCCCGGAGCAGCTCAAGCTCATCATGGTCGATCCAAAGTGCGTGGAATTCACTCCATACGCGAACATACCCCATCTTCTCGTCCCCGTCATAACCGACAACCGCAAAGTGGTCTTTTCTCTGCACTGGGCCGTGGCCGAAATGGAGAAGAGGCTCAAACTGTTTGCGCGTGCAAGGGTCAGGAACATCTACGACTTCAACCACAGAAGAACCGTAACGCAAACCGACATGTTCGGAGCGGACGAGACCGCCAATTCCGACATGCCGAGAACCGTGCCGTACATCGTGATCATCATCGACGAGGCTGCAGACCTGATAGGTCAGTGCGGCAAAGAGGTGAACCCGGACATACAGCGCATAACGCAGAAAGCGCGTGCTGCCGGCATCCACCTGATTCTCGCGACACAGAGACCGGACGCGAAAATCATCACAGGAGCGATCAAGGCCAACATCCCCGGCCGCGTCGCATTCAAGACTTCCTCGTCGGTCGACTCGAGAACGATCCTCGACGATACCGGAGCAGAAAACCTGATCGGGAAAGGCGATATGCTTTTCAAGGGCAAGGACGGGCTCCTGATACGGGCGCAGGGAGCATGGATATCCGACGAAGAGATCGCACGCATTACGGAGTTCATCGGCGAGCATTCCAATGTACAATTTGACGAAAAGTTTGCGACAAAGCTCGGTCGCGTGAAAGAAGCCTCCATTGAGGATCCGTTTGCATCAAACGAGGATGATCCAGACAATCAGGAAAAACCGGCCGCCGAAGACAAGGCTCAGGAGAGAGCCATGGTCAAGGCTGCAGCGAACGCAGACGACTTCAAAAAGGCCGTGGAATGCATAATCAACACCAAGCGTGCATCGACAAGCCATTTCCAGCGCCAGATGGGATGGGGATACAATCATGCCGCAAAGATACTGGACATGCTTACAGAACGCGGAATAGTGAGCCCCCAGCAGGGAATGGGGCCAAGACAGATAGTGATGGACCAGGATCAGCTCATAGCCATACTCAATGGCGACGATTCACAGACCGTCCAGACGGCCGGCGACACGCCCCGGCAAGGCGCGGAAGCAGACGAAACCGATGCGGCAGCACCTGCCGCAAACACTGACATTACGGAGGAACAGACATGATAGAATTCGGAGAAACGCTGCGCAAGGCAAGGGAAGCGAAAGGTTTCACCGCCGCTCAACTCGCCCAGAAAACCCATATGATGGGTCAACAGATAGAGGCGCTGGAGAATGAAGATTTCTCCAGGATAGCCGCCCCGATATACGGGCGGGGATTCGTCAAACTCTACTGCGAGGCGGTTGGACTCGATTCCAGAACGATGGTGGCGGAGTTCATGGACATATACTCCGGGAACAGGGAACCGACCATACGCATGCGCACACCGAAACACACGCCCGAACCGCAGCCAGAACCGGACACGGCGCAAACTCCCGCAGACTCAGACAATGCGCAGGACGCCGTTCTGACAGGCACGCCAGAGCCTGAGCGTATCGCCTCCGAAGACGGCGCAGAGTCCGCGCCAGAGACGCAATCGCAATCATGGCCTGGAGAGCGGCAGCCTGCCGATTTCTCACTGGAGGCGGAAACAGTACCCGCGCCTAAAGTCGCTTCAAGATTCGCACCGCCCGAGAGGTCTCTTCCGGAACCGGATGACATCGAACGCGCGCTCATGATGGCAAGGCTGAAAAGAATCGTCCTTCTGGCGGGGGCGGCAATCCTCGTTCTATGGCTGGTGATTGCGGGATGCAGATCCGTCTTTTCGTCGATCGAAGGAAATGGAGAGGTGGAAAAGCCTGCGGAGCCGCAGGCTGAGGAACAGGAATCCTCAGCTCCGGCGGAAGCGGCCGCCCCCGCCGCGCAAAACCCGGGAATGCGTGTCACGACTGCGACCGGAAAACACCTTTACATCGACTGAAACGGGAAAGAGGAGAGACATCATGAACAACGACGAAGATTTCACCAGCTTTTCTTGCGCCAAGTGCCACACGGAAATCGAAGCATCGCTCGACATGATCGGGCAGGAGACGGAATGCCCTGCATGTGGCGCGAAAATTGTCGTCCCGGACAGCCGTGCTGACGATGACGGTATCGTGCGCCATGCGTCAGGCGAGAACGCGAAATCGCAGGACTCTGCAATCAAGAGCCGTACCATCAGGATCGAACTGGGAGATCTGTGAAATCCCAACCGCGCAAAAAGCGGCGCAGCGGAAGCCCCGCACGCCGCATTGCGCGAATTTTGGCGGCGGCCTCAATCGCCGTATTCATACTTTGGTCTTGTCTGTCTCTATGGTTCGTCCACCATCCAAGAGGGTGGATCGAGGAGAAATGCAGGACTTGGCCGCGCATCGCCACAATCGCACTTCTCTCTCTCGGAGAGCCGCTTGGAGACTTAACCGACGGACTCGGGCTCACAGGCAGCGATGTCACGGCCGAGACAGACCGGCCTCCTCCATCCGGCAAAGTCTTTTTCGCAGGCATGCCCGTACGCAGATCGGCACCTGCGCCGGATGACATACGCGTCTTGAACCGCGGAGATTTCATTGTGGGATGGTCGCCATCTCTGATGCATCCCGCCTGGTGCGCATACCATGTCCCGAAAGATGCCGCTTTCGAGCCAGGAAAGAGACCGGGCTTCCGCAAGGACCCCAGACTGAAAGTCTCGCCCAAAGCGGCAGACTACGCACGGACCGGATATGACCGCGGGCATATGGCCCCAAACTACGCGATAGCAACCAGGTTCGGACCCGTTGCCCAGACCAATACATTCTGCATGTCCAACATAGCGCCTCAGACCCCTGCGCTAAACCGCGGAGTATGGCGTGACATTGAACACAGGATAGTAAATCTTTGGACAGCGCGCTGGGGCGAGATATGGGTCGTTGTGGGCGCTCTGTCGGAGGGATGCGAAAAACTGAACGACACCGGCATCGACATACCGACGCGATACTGGCAGGTGGTGGTCGCGCAGGACGGAAAGGAAATCCGCGCGCTTGCCCTTCTTGTAGAGCAGGATGTCCCCTGGAGGGCATGGCCTGCACGGTATTTGATCTCCATAGATGAGCTGGAAGATATGACGGGATACGATTTTCTCGCCGAGTTGGACGACGACACCGAGGCTATGTTGGAGTCACGGTGCCCTTCGCGGCTCTGGCCGATCAGACTGAGAGACCTCGCCTCGCTGATGCGGATGCACTCGCAAGACGACTTGGAGTGGAGCAGATCAAAGAAGAAATGACTCCAACGCTTCCGAGACCATCCTCCTTGCGGAGTTGTCGCGTTCAGAGGCGGACGCCGAGCCCAGAACGACTGCGACAACGCGTCTTCCGTTGCGCGTCGCCGTCATGACGACAGAACTGCCGCCGGCGTCTATGTAACCAGTTTTGAAGCCGTCGACAGCCTCGGATCCGTCCGGATTGAAGACCTTGAGCTTATCTTTCACCATTACGTTGTTGTGATTGCACAACTGCTTCACGAGCTTCTCGCCTTTCGCGAGGACTGTCGCCGCGGGCTTATGGTTTACGCGCCGCGTAATGCTCACCCTGAAACCGTCTTTTGTCTTTACGAGGTCGCACGTCTTGACAGATGTGAACTCGAATATGTACGGAGCCTGGAGAAGCGCTTGCGCAAGAAGAAGCTGATCGGCTGCCGTGGTCACGTTGAAAGACTTCCATGGATACCTCTTGGCTGAATTTGGGGGGAGTCCGTTGGGATTGTAGTATCTGGTCCCTTTCATCCCCAGTTCAGCAGCCCTCGCGTTCATGCGGTCGACGAATCCATTGAAAGAGCCGGCGGAATTGACGCCAAGAACGATTGCGGCGTCATTGGCGCTTTCGACCATAAGCGCAAGACAGAGATCCCTCACCGTCATCGACTCGCCTGCCTTGATGCCTATCCAGCTTGCTTCGCACCTGTTGACATCGGGCGTAGCCTTGACTTTCGTGTCAAGCGCATATTTCCCGTCCCTGACATCCTCCAAAACCAACAGGAGGGTCATCAGCTTCGTAACGCTCGCCGGATAAGCCTTGGCGTTCGCGTTTTCCGAAAAAAGGATGCGCCCAGAGTCCGCGTCCATCGCCATGGCGCTGACATACGGAGAACGGCGATAGGGGTTTCCTGCGCCTTTAGGGGCCGGTTTGGCCGCATCGGCGCAAAAAGAAGCCAGCGCCGCCAGCAAAAGAACCGCGACCCTCACTTGACGGTATGGCGCGTCGCTTTGACGAGCGCCTTCCACAGGGTTGCCTGATCGGGAGAAGAGATCAGAGTATCGATGTTCTCCTTCTTGGAGAACGACTGCACGATTCCGGACATCAACCGAAGATAGAATGCGGAGACTGCGACCGGTATCGCCGAAAGGAACACCACGTTGACCGTCTCGCCGTCCCAATCGACTCCTTTGCGGGACACCCCGACTGCGATTGTGAGCCCGCCTCCTTCAACACCGCGAACATGGGGGAATGCGAGCCCCCCGCCGACAGCGGTGGAAAGAATGGCTTCGCGATCCATGGCCGCCGTCACGAGGGAATCGGCGTTTTTGACAAAATGGTTCTTTTCCATCAAACCGGCAAGGGCTGCTATGGCTTCGGCTTTGGAGCTTCCGGGAAGGTCCACCATCATCAACTCCTCGGCGCTGAAACGCGAAATGCCCGTCTTTGGATCATCCCTGTCCGGCTTTTCCGCGATGTTGTGGGCGTCTTCAGACGCCGAAGCAAAAAGTATTCTTCCGCAACTGGAGCACGTGACCAGATGCTGCGCAAGCTTGACCTGCTGACTTTGCGCGATCGGCACCTGCATTCCGCACACCGAGCAGCAACCGTTGGACATGGCGGCTATCACGATGTGACTCTTCTTGTACAGCCTATCGTACAAGGCCGCGACTTGAGGCTCCAGCTTGTCTTGAAGCGCGAATATGGAATCGTTGAGCGAATCGATGCGACTGCCGTCGCCTGTCTGGTGGTGCTCGTCACGTGTTAGAACCAGCTCTTGGAGCTGCCGAAGCGTGTTGATCTGACTTTTCATTTCTTCCCCCTGGTTTCGGAAAACATACGTATCTTGTCAAGCGTCTCTGCGGAAAGGATATGCTCCATTCTGCATGCATCCCGGTCCGCAATCTTCCCGCTCACACCCAATTTGACGAGAAACGAGCGCAGCAGCTTGTGCCTGTCCAGAACGTTTTGCGCGAGGCTGCGCCCCGTTTCCGTAAGCAATATCGGGCCATACGGCTCCTGAGTGACAAGCTCCATCTTCTTGAGTTCATGGATCGCCTTGACGACGCTCGGCATTTTCACATCCAGCATCTTGGCGACATCGCGAACGCATGCAGACCCCTTGTCTTCGATCAGCATGTGAATCGCTTCAATGTAGTCTTCTAGGCTTTGGGTCATGTTAGACATGTCGTCAACTCCCGAACGGGCTGGTTTTCTTCATCAAATGGGCAAATTTTACTGCTTCTATGGAATCTTCCAGCTGCAGGGGGAAAGGAGCCGCAGTCCGGACCGTGTCGTACACATGCTTCCAGAACGCGCTGGGGCCATGCATCGTCCCCTTCGGCAATGTCACAGGGATTTCCACTACCGGAAATTCCTCGTGAAGATCCATTATCTCCGGGGTGCGCACGGACGAGCGCCTGCGGGGAAACTTGAATTCCGGATCTATAATTGTAAGCTTTCCTTCCGTAGACTTCGCCTCCTGCACCGTGAAGACGCCTCGCTCAGCGCGTATTACGAAAGCCGGAGCCCGGTTTTGCGGAAGGACGCCTCCATTGAACTCGATGTCTCCGGAAACGAGCCCGCGCGTCTTCAGATTCACGTGGGCATAGTCTTCGGCATCGCCGAGCGAAGCTATCCGTTTCAGCTCGCTCCACATCTGGATTGGGGGCGAGGGCAGCAGCTTGAGCGCCTGCAGGATTAGATCCGTCATGGCATAATACGAAGCGCCGCCGCCAAGGCGTTTGACAGTCTGCCAGTCATCCCTGCGTATGTAATCCTCCCGCCTTATCCTGAGCTGATGTATTTCGCCCAAACGAGGATCTGCCATCTCCTGCTTGGCGAGAAGGAATCCCGCCGCAAAAAAACCGCGTTGCATGACGAGAAGACGGTTCTTCGCCTTCATCGCCGCCCCGCGCAATCTGTTGGCGTCGTCCAGCGTCAGGGCAATGGGAGACTCGAGAAGAGTCCAAAAACCCTTCTCGAGAGACAGCAATGCATGCTTTACATGGTCTTTGGAGCATGTCGCGATATCGACAATGTCTATGTCATGCTCATCAAGCATGTCCGGAAACTGCCGGAACATCTTGCAATCGGGGAAATCCCTGGCGACCATATCGCGGCGCTCTTTCACAAGATCGCATGCCGCGACCATTCTGAAGAGTCCCGGGTGGGCCTTGAACACAGGGTAGTGTTCGGTGAAAAACGAGCGTCCCAGGCCTATGACGGCCACGCGGACTGGCGGTCGCTGGTAGTCGTTACTCATTTTTTCACTATCTCCGTTATTGCAGAAAGGAACTGAGCCACATCTGTGAACTGACGGTATACGCTGGCAAAACGTATGTATGCCACTTCATCAACCTTGTGAAGTTCATCCATGACGAGTTCCGCAATCGTTTCCGCTTTGACCTCGTCGCCTTCCAGCCTCGCGACAACATGGTCAATCATGGTTCTGATCTGCTCGTCGCTTACGGGACGCTTCCCGCAAGCCTGCCGTATCGCCTTGCTGACTTTCGTGCGGTCGAAAGCCTGCCGGGTGCCGTCACGCTTTATGACCTGCACCTCGTCGCGGTCTATCTCCTCATATGTCGTGAAACGCGCCCCGCAAATCAGGCACTCACGGCGACGGCGTATGGCCGCACCGTCGCGCGCTGCGCGGGAGTCCAGCACCTTGTCGTCATCATTGCCGCATTTGGGACACTTCATTTTTTCGCCTATTTACGCAATTTCACGATTATTATACCCCTGTTCAGTCGGAAAGTCAACCGGAAATCTCTCCGAATTCCGCAGCGACAAAACCGGCAAGCGCGGTGCGCCAATCCGGAGTCCTGTATCCCAAGAGGTTGAGAACGCTCTTTTTGAGCGCAGAATTCCGCGGTCTCGGCGCCGGACGAGGAAACTCGGCCGTTGTGCATGGAACTATTGCGCGTGGAAAACGGTCGCCAAGAAGCCTCTTGAGCTCAACAGCCAGCTCGAACCATGTCGCCTGCTCTTCACATGTCGCGTGAACGATTCCGCTTACGTCAGGCTTGCCGAGAATGAACTTTACGGCATCCGACACCGCATTCGCGGAGGTCGGATTGCCCCGCTGGTCGTTGACTACCTTCAGCGGGGCGGCGCCGCGCTCCGCGCCGAGCTTGGCCATCGTGTGTATGAAGCTTGGGCCTCCGGCCCCGTAGAGCCATGCTATGCGCAAGATGACGGAATCATCGGGAAGCAGCATCTGCACCATCTGCTCGCCGGCGAATTTTGACGCTCCGTACACCGTGCGCGGACGCGGAATGTCGGTCTCGGACCATGCCCACGGCTCGCGAGGCGGATCTCCGGAGAAAACGTAATCGGTGGATATGGCGATAAGACGCGCTCCGCACATCTTGCATGCGACGGCGACGTTTCGCGAACCTTCCTCGTTGAGCCTGAACGCCAGGTCGCGGTTCGTTTCGCAATCGTCAACCTTCGTCATGGCCGCGCAATGTATCACGACGTCAGGAGATGCCTCCCCGAGTCTGCGTGCGAATCCCTCGTCGTCGGTTATATCCCATTCCGGAAGATCGGCGACGATTATTTCATGCTCGCGCAGCTCTTTGCCCAGAGTCCGCCCCAGCATTCCCTTCCCGCCCGTCACGACAATTCTCATGATTTCACCCTCATTTCAAAGAAACAGCAGAACGGCCAGCCCTGCGGCCATGCAGTACGGGCCGAACAGCCAAAACCACTTGCCCTTGAGCGCCTTCACAAGCACCGCAAGCGAAAAATATCCCACAACCGCCGCGACAAGCGCGCCGGCCGCCAATGTCAGCCATCCATGGGCACCCTCCGCGCCCGCACCGCCCTTGGCTATGTCCAGAACCATTCCTCCCATTATCAGAGGCGCGGACATGAGAAACGAGAATTCGGCGGCTTTCTCCGGATCGGTCCGCCCCGCGCGCGCGCATGCGAGGGTCATTCCGCTCCTTGAAACTCCGGGCAGCAGCGCGAGGGCCTGCCCGCATCCCATGAAAAACGCACGGAGAAAACCGATATCTTTGACGCCGCGCGGCATGTATCTCGTCCCGACCAGGACCGCGCCCGTGAACATGAGAAGCGCCCCCACCATGCGCACGTTCTCGAACATTCCGTCAATGAAGCCGTGGCAGAGGAAATACACGGCGCACGCAGGCAAGGCGCTGACCGCGATCTTTATCGCATAGACCCATTCAAAGCGCGAGACCATCCTCCATATGACTCTCCTGTAAAAAACGAAAATGCTCATGAGCGTCCCCGCATGGAGAACGAGATCCAGGCGCATCCCGGGCTCGTTGACGCCAAGAAGGCTCTGCCCGATCACGAGATGCCCCGAGCTTGAAACGGGGAGGAATTCCGCAATCCCTTGAAGTACCGCAAGAATAAACGTCTCTCTCATCGCCTTCAGTCGGAGAACCAATTGAAATAGAAAAGACCCAAAATGCATCCGGCTACCGGAAGAAGGAAAAGTATGGCTACGCAAATGCGCGTAAATACCGCAGACCATCTCCTTTTCGAAATGTTCTCGCGATCGATCTTGTCGATCCGCTCCGTGTCGTATCCGATGACGTCCGCACCGAAAGTATCCGGTGCGGCCCGGAATGCCGCCGTGTTCTCCGGCTCGCGGAGCGCCCACTCCTCCACGCGCTCGGCCAGCAGCCGGTCAACCGCACCAAGCAAACGCCTGTCCGGATCCTTGGCGAGAAGCTCCCTGAACGTCCTCGCGCACGCCCCGGCCCGTTCAGAGAACGTTCGGCCCGTCAGCCACGGATGCAGTTCCTCCACTGTGGAATAGAGCATGGCCACGGCATCGTCAAGTTCTCGGTCAAAGCCCCCTCTGAGCGCCGGGAGAATCTTCCCGTACACGAACGCCGTCATCGCCGCCGAAGGCGCGAATGAGCCATCCTCTTTCCGCTCGATTATGGCGCCGGCGTCAAACTTCCCCGCACCCGAGACGTCAAGCTCGCCCTCCGTCCGCGTCTCGCATGCAATGCGCCCTGCCGCCTCCCCGCGCACCGAAAGCGTCCAGGAAAGAGTCTCTCCCGACGCAGGCGCCGCGACACGCCCGCTCTCGGCGAGCGAAACGCGGGCGGAGGCGCCGAACCCTTCGGCGCCGAAGCCGTTCGGTTTGAGGAAAGCCTTGCCGTCATGGCGATCCGAAAGCACAACGGTAAGCGCCGCCGCAAACAGCGGCGCCTCTTTGCCTTTTATGGACAGGATGGCTTGATTGTCGTTCATGTCAACGCACATTATACCACATTCCGGACAACAAATGAAGCGTGAGGAATCTTTTCCGGACAAAATGCCGGGATGAGTTTCCGCAGCGAAGCCCTTTCCCCGCTGGCGCACCATCCGCACGATGCGGCAAGAAAACCGATGATCTCCTCGGGATGCCATCCCGCCTCCCTGAACGATGCGACTCTCGTATCGCCATGACGCTTCGCCAGCCGCATGCCGTCCGGACCGGTCACCAACGGCACGTGAAAGTACGACGGCACGCCGGCACCCGGGTTGCGGGTCCTTGCCCACGGAAGAAGCGCGCGCGCGACCAGCAATTGAGCAGGAGTCGCCGGCAGGAGATCGTCACCCCTTACGACTTCCGTCACGCCCATGAGAAGATCGTCCGTCACAGCCGCAAGAGTGTATCCGGCCCCGCCTTCGTCGCGCGCAAGCGGGAAATCGCCGAGAACGGCGCCGACATCCATCTCCTGCGCTCCCGCAAATGCATCTGTGAACGAGACCTTCGTCCCGGGGTCCGCCCGAAAGCGCCAGCACGGAACGCGCCCGGCGGGAGCGAGAAAATCGGACGCCTCTTTCCACGAAGAGAAGCGGCCGCGGCACGTCCCCGGATAGAACAGCTGCTCGCCCGCATGCGGAGCCGACTGCGCCGAGGCCACGTCACGCCTCGAGCAGACGCACGGATACGCCAGGCCTTTCCGCACAAGTTCATCCAACGCTTCGCGGTATATGTTTTTCCTCTGAGACTGGACGTATTCGTCATCCCAATCGAATCCAAGCCATTCCAAATCCTCTTTGGCCATCCGGGCGGCGCCGGGCTTGTCTTTGGGATGGTCCAGATCCTCCATCCGCAATATCACCTTCCCTCCGCAGGAACGCGCCGACAGCCACGCCACCATGAACGTGCGAACGTTTCCGAGATGCAACGCGCCGGTGGGGCTCGGTGCGAGGCGGCCTACTTTTCGAGCCAGAATTTCTTCCATTCCGATACGAACAGATTCAGATTGTCCACCGAGCCGAACGCCTCGGCCGTCGCCAGCTGCATGTCATGATGGCGCAGAAGAGACTCTATGTATGTCCGCTTCACGTCCTTGAACGGATCGAACCGGACCTCCCCCGCGCCCTTCTCAAGGAAGTATGCGACGGACCACGCGAGCCTGTATTTCAGCCTGCGTTCGATATCCGATCCAGAATAGAACTGCCCGTAATCCATCCCGAAAACCGCCGGCAGCAGCTCCGCCGATGCCTCGAGATCGACTTCCATCCCCCAATCCGGGTTTTCGGAATCCTCGAAATACTGCGCATAGCCTTCGTTGAACCATGGAGAGGCCTGGATCATCGAACAGGCGTAGGAGAGATACTGGTGAAAAGCTTCATGGCGGAACGTCTTCAGAAGTTCCCTTCCTCCGTCGGGGGGGAGGTATGCGACAAGTTCGCGGCGGCGCGGACTCCAATACGCTCCGCTCCATTCCATTCCTGAAATCTCGTTGTCGTCAAGCGCCCCGATGTATTCGTCCCGGTCCTTGAATATCCGCGCCACGGCTAGGACGTTCGTCGCGTCAAGCGGCGAGGGCACCGTCTCGGCATACTTGCGGCGCATTGCCGAAAGTTCGTTCGTGAGGGCCCGGACGAATGTGCTGTCCGGCGGCAGATCGTCCAGCACCGCAAACTCGGGCGCCGCGGTCGCATGCCAGGCGGGATAGTTGGTCACGCTGCGAAAGGCGTCGGCCCGCAGCAGCTCCCTTTCGCAAGGAAGCGATTTGCGGCGCGCATTCGCATCCGCCCTGCGGGGAGGCTTGGCGCCGGCCATGGCGAGCTCGGACCTAAGCCCCTCCTTTACGCGTTCGCCCCACTTTGCGAGAAAATCCTCCTCGAACGTCTCCCTTGCCTTGTCCGGATCGTCCCCCTCCGCAAGACTCCATACGGCGAGATAGCGCGAGGGGTGGTTTTCCGGCCAGAACAGGCAAACAATCGCCGTGCCGTTCGTCCCCTCCCAATATGAGACGTCTTTCATACCGCGTATGTTCTGCCTCGGCGGTGCGGGCTCGTCCGGGATTTCAAACGGAGAAAGCCTTTCGATCGCAAGCTCCAGAGCGTCCAGGTCCTTGGCCGGCAACGGCTCCGAATCCGCCGCGAAAGAAGAGCGGGTCATCGTGGCGCCGAGGAACATCGGAGCGGTCGTGTCGAGACGCGAAACCGTGAAGTACCGGCCGTCCCTGTCTTTCCATCTCCCCAAGACCGTCCTGGCGGTCCACAGATCCAGCTCGTCGTACCTGTCCTCGAGCCTGCGCGCGCCTTCGGATGGCGTGACAAGGTACGCCTCGGCCTTCGGCATGTCCAGCGGAGCCGGCTCCGCAAACCACAAAACCGCCGCCAGCGCAACCATCACAGGCCTCCAGTCACGAGAGATCCGAACGTCGAAATCGGCGTAGTGTCGCGGAAGTTGTCGAGAACCTGCCGCGCATCTTTCATAAGACCCTCTATTTCGTTGTACAGATCGTCATCCGCGAGAAGCTTTCCGGCAGAACCCTCGCCGTTCTTGAGCCGCTCGACTATGACGTTAAGGTTCGCGACCAGCTTCTCGGCGCCATCCATCGCATCTTTCGCGTCGAACGATTCGCACGCCGAACGGAAAGCTTTGACCGCCGCGTCAAGCTCTCCATATATCGGATCGTCCTTCGCAAGGAGCCTCCCCGCGAGGCCTTCGCCGTTCCTGAGCCTTTCGGCTATGTCCGCCGCCGAGGAAAGCGTGCGCTGAAGGTCGTTGTAGACCGTGTCGTCAGCAAGAAGCTTACCTGCCGTCCCCTTCCCTTCCCGCATTCCCGTCGCAATCTCGGCCAGATTCGTCATCGCCGTGTTGGCTCCGGAGACGGCGGACTTCATCTCCGAGTACAGCGTCTCGTCGGGCGAGAGGAGTTTTCCGACCGTTCCCTTGCCCGCGCGCACATCCGCAACGACCGCCGACACGTCTTCAGCTGCGGAATCGACCTTTGCGACGATGTTGGTGATCTTCGGATCGGACAGCACCTCGTCAAGCCTGCGCACGACTTTTGTCACCGAGCGGCCGAAATCGACAGGAGACTCCCCGGCGAAAAGCGTGGACTCGAGCGACAGCGGTTCTCCGGTCCCCTCCTCTAGCAGAAGATAGTGCCCGCCAAGCATCGAAAGATCGCATACGGAAATCCTGTACCCCTCCCTCAGGACGACTCCGCGGTCTATTTCCATGACGACCTTCAGCTCGTCCGGGGAGAGTTCGATCCTGTCCACCGAACCGACCTTCGTCCCCCTGTACATCACGTTGTCATGATCCTTCAATCCGCCGACATCCGCGAAAGTCACGGCAACCTTGACGCGCTTCTGCCCGTGCAGAACGTCGACGCCGGAGATCACGATCGTGAAATACACAAGAAGCGCAAGGACCGCCAGCATGAAAACGCCGACTATAGCCTCGGAAAACGCGTCTTTCCTCTTTCCGCTCATAGCATCTCTCCTTTCATGGCCGCAAGAAACTCTTTTACGTCGCCGTTCCCCGACCTGACGAAATCGGCCGGACGCGAGCACTCCGCGACGCGGCCGTTCTTCAGGAGAAGTATGCGATCCGCGATGGCGAGCGCACCCTGAAGATCGTGCGTCACGACGACGGACGTTATCCCCAGCTTTTTGTTCAGCTTGCGTATGAGATTGTTTATGGTCGCCGAAGTGACAGGATCCAGTCCGCTGGTCGGCTCGTCGTAGAGAATCACGTCCGACTCGCGCACTATCGCACGGGCCAGTCCCGCGCGTTTCTGCATCCCGCCGGATATCTCGGCCGGATATTTCCCCGCCGCATCGGCGAGCTCGACCGCCTCCAGCGCCGCGGACACCCTCCTGTCTATCTCCGCGTCCGGCATGTCCGTGCATTCCTGCAGGGGCAGCGCCACATTCTCGGCGACCGTCATCCACGCGAGGAGCGCCCCCCCCTGGAAAAGGTACCCGATGCGGTCGCGCACGGCCGAAAGCTCCGCATCGGAGCACTCCGAGACGTCAACCCCGTCAAACAAAACAGTCCCCGAAGTCGGCGTCAGAAGACGTACGAGATGCTTGAGCGTGACCGACTTTCCCGTTCCCGAAGGACCCGCAATGCAGAGGATCTCGCCTTTCTCGACAGTGAAAGACAGCCCGTCAAGCACGGGCACCCCCGCAAAGGTTTTGGTCACGTTCTGGAATTCCACAAGCGCCATCTTCAACCCCTTAGCGGTAACACGCCCGGGTAACCATATACCCGAACATCAATATCAGCAGAAAACTCACGATAACACTCCTCTGGGTCGATTTCCCGACTCCGGTCGCGCCCAATGTCGTGCCGAACCCCTCGGCAACGGAGACGGTGCCGATGGTAAGCCCGAAAAGCGTAGCCTTCAGAAGCCCTACATAGAGGTCTTTCACGTCCGCAATGCTCATCGCGCTCGCGATGTACTGGTCGAAATCGACCCCAAGCTGCGTCACGCCGACAAGGCCTCCGCCCATCGCCCCCACTATGCAGCAATAAAACGAAAGAAGCGGCGCCACAAGCACAAGCGCCAATATGCGAGGAGCCGCCAAAAACCGTATGGGGGAAATGGACATTATCTCAAGCGCGGCGATTTCATCGTTGACTTTCATCGTCCCCAGCTCTGCGGCTATGGACGAACCCACGCACGCGGCAAGACACATTCCGCAGGCGAACGGACCCATTTCGCGTATGAGCGAAACCATCACCGCGGCGCCAAGATATATCTCCTGGTTGAAACGCCTCAGCTCAAGGCCCACCTGCAACGCGAGGATCATTCCGATGAAGACCGACACGATTGTGACGACCGGAAGCGTCCGTATGCCGCTTACGTACAGCTGACGGACCAAATCCTCGCGTCCCCTCGACCGGCACACCACAGACGGGAACGCGGCGGCGGATCTCGTCATTATCCTGAACGCCCAGCCAAGCGATGCGAGAAACTTCGTCAAATGACGAACGACGCCCTGCGCGCGTGAGCGCGGGGCGTCGTCCCACATAGGCTCGCGTACTACCGTCATTCGGCCTTAACCGATTCGGGGGCGACATCCGGAGCGACGGGAGCCGCAGGGGCGACATCCGGCGCGGCGGGGGCCGCAGG
Source organism: Kiritimatiellia bacterium (assembly GCA_024694365.1). GTDB lineage: Bacteria > Verrucomicrobiota > Kiritimatiellia > RFP12 > UBA1067 > UBA1067. Next base: position 31,346 of record JAILJX010000072.1, on the reverse strand, counting down.
GGCTACCTCCGGCGCGGCGGGAGCAGCAGGGGCGACATCCGGCGCGGCGGGAGTTTCGGAGACGGGCTTTTCTCCGATTATGCGCTGATTTGCCGGAACCCAGCGCTTCACGAGCGACACTGTCGACTCGACGAGGTTCTTCTCTCCATCCGAGAGCCCATCCAGCGATTCAAGATAGTCCACGGCTTCATCTTTCTTGCCGGACTGCGCCAAACATCTTGCGACGCCGAGCTTGGCCTCGAGAGCATTGACGCTCTTCTGATTTTTGCCTGCAAAATCCTCGTACGCCTTGCGCGCTTCGTCGAACTTCTTCTCGGATTCGAGCACGACGCAAAGCTTGAAAGCGGGCAGATCGCGGCAAATCACGGGGAGCGAATCGCCTTCGGCGGCGAGCTCCTCCAGGATTCCGCGCGCAGATGCGAGCTCTTCGGCCTTGCCGCTTGAAACGAGAGCATCCGCCAGCATCAGCTTCTGAAGCGGCGTGGAGGACGAACCGCCTGCCGTTTCGCGTATTTTCGCGACCGCCGCCTCCTTGCTGCCGTCGCCGTCGGCCCCGACGCGGACATCCAGCAGGCTTTCGGCTGCGGTGAACGTAGCCTGCGCCGCGGCTGCGCGGTTTCGCGCGCGGCGGGCCGACCATGAGAAGCCTACGATGGCAACGACGGCGACGACTCCGCCGACCAGCATCGCGCGCTTGCCGTTCCGCTCCCACCATTCGACTACGGGGAGGAGTTCTTCAGGTACCTTCATTGTTTGTTTCCTTTCTCTTCGTATAGATTCGCCCATGCGTCGATGACGCTTTCGTCCGTCCCTTCGGCCCTTGCGACGATCCTGTTGTAGTCGAGGGCGTCCAGAAAATCGCGGTTGTAGATGAAACGGCTCTTCCCCTTGGCGGGAAGCTGCGCAAAACGGCGACCGCTCTCCATGAGGAGAACCGCGAGGAAATACACGGACTTCGGCATCTTGAGCGCATCCATCATCGTCTGCATCACGCGCCGCCCCGCGCCGTCTTTGGAGCATTCGCGGAACATCACCGTCATGAGCACGGCGGCCCGCAGCCCGTTGGCGACCTCAAATCCGCGCTCCGCCATCATTGTCTCGTATCTGTCGAGGGTCGCAAGATATCTCCACGCCGGGCTCTTCCGCCCTCCGGTGCGGTCTATCGACTTCGCAAGTTCCGGAAGAAGGTCGCCGAGCATCCCGCACGACCACATCTGGCGAAACGCCTCCTCGCTGTGCCCGTACGTGAAAAGGCGGAACACCTCCTCGCACACGCGCGGGACCGACGCCGACAGTATGCATGCGTGATGGCGCTTCATGGCCGCTGCTGTTCTCCGCTCTATCGTGAAGCCGAGCCTCGCGGAGAACTTTATCGCGCGCATCATCCTGACAGGATCCTCCTGAAAGCGTATGTCGGGATCGCCTATCGCGCGGATCGTGCGTTTTTCTATGTCCTTCATCCCGCCGACCCAGTCGATGACCGAAAAATCCTTTATGTCGTAGAAAAGCCCGTTGACCGTAAAGTCCCGCCTGTACGCGTCCGTCTCGGGCGTGCCGAACGTGTTGTCTTCGAGAGGCCCCTCCGATGCATGCTCTATTATCTCCCCGACCGTCTGCGACTCGCGCCTGAACGTCGCCGTCTCTATGACCTTGTCGCCGAACCTTACGTGGGCCAGGCGGAACCGCCGCCCGACGAGGAAACAGTTGCGGAACGCCCTTTTCACCTCGTTCGGCTTCGCAGAGGTCCCGACATCGAAATCTTTCGGCGTCCTTCCCATCAGCAAGTCCCTCACCCCCCCGCCGACAAGGTACGCGGTATATCCGAGGGCGGACAGGCGATAGAGGACCTTCAGCGCGTCCTGATCGATGTTTTTCCTGGAAATGCAATGCTCCGGCCGCCTGTAGACGACCGGGACATTCTTTTTCCTTTTCAGAAACCCGAACATGGGTAGGTATTATACACTTTTTACCCCGCATTGCGCAAGGGGGGTGGCGCGCGATTTGTCATGCGCCGCGCATGCATCCGCGCAGGACGGCCGGCCGTGCGATTAAGCCACATGCAGGCCCGCGGATTTGGTATAATATAAAGATGAAAAGAACCGAACTGGAAAATCAGATACGCGAAACCATCATATCATCCGTGGAGGCCGACGGCCTCACGGCTGCCGACATACCCTCCGACGCCCCGCTTTTCGGCGAGGGCGTGGGGTTGGATTCGATCGACGCGCTGGAGATCGGCGCGGCGCTGCGGAAAAGATACAACGTAAAGTTCAAGGCGAACTCGGACGAAAACAGGGAGCATTTCCGCTCTGTCGCATCGCTCGCTTCGTTCATCGCCGCGAACGCAGGCATCGAACTGGAGGACTGAAGCATGGGAACGAAAGAAGAGGTCCTTGACGCCATAAGGGAGGTGCTGGTCGCCGAATTCGAATGCGACAGGGCTTCCCTCGCGCCCGACGCGAGGCTTTACGAGGATCTTGACCTCGATTCTATCGATGCGGTGGACTTGGTGGTGCGCCTGCAGCGGCAGACGGGCCTGAAGGTCAAGGCCGAGGATTTCAAATCGATACGCACGCTCGGAGACGTCGCCGATGTCATAGCATCCCTCTCCGCAAGCCAGGGAAAATGAAATCCGTTCTGCGAATCGCGCTTTCGCTCGGGATCGTATGGGCGATATACCTCCTCAAGGCGAAGGTATGGTTCAGGCTGTATCCGGCCATCATGGTCGCCGTCGCCCTCGCCGTTTTCTCGTTCTCGCTTTTCAGGACGCCCGTCGCCGAGATCTTCGCACGGCGCTCCGGAGCCGAGCTGGATGCGAGGGGGATCGCATACTGCAGAAACGTGACGAGGGTGTGGACCGCGTTCCTCGCCGTCCATCTCGCCGTCACCGTCGCGACGGTCTTCGCATCGCGCGAAACATGGGTGTTCTACAACGGACTGCTGTCCTACGCGATGATGGGCGCGCTTTTCCTGGGGGAATGGCTGTACAGGAGGAGATTTCGCCATGGATGAAGTCGCATTCTCGACCTCCGGCTCGTCCGGCGCGGCGAAAACCGTATCCCGCACCGAAAAGTCCCTGAGGGCGGACGCAAAGGCGCTGGTGGCGGCGTTTCCGCAGATATGGGCGGAACGGACGCCTATCGTGGCGTCCGTGCCGGCCGATCACATGTATGGTGCGCTATGGCGCGTACGGGCTCCGGAAGAAGCGGGGTCTCCCGTGGAGCCGGAGACCGCGATCTCGTGCGAACAGCTCTCCGCATGCAAAGGCAAATACGGCCGTTTTGTCCTGGTCACCACGCCATCGTTCCTGGAAAAGCTCGTCGACATGCCCGACGCCAGGGCGCTGAAAGGCGCGGTGAAGGCGATCGTGACGTCGGGCAGCCTCCTTCGCGAAGAGACTTCTAACGCGGCGCTGGAGACGTTCGGCGTCTCCCCGCTCGAGATATTCGGATCAACCGAGGCGGGGACCGTCGCCTACAGATCGCGCGCGCAAGACGGAGAACTGTGGAATATGTTCCCCGGCGTCGAGGGCAGGGAAGGCGAAGGCGGAAGGCTTGAAATAGCATCGCCGCACGCCATGCGGGAAAGGCTGGAGATGTCCGACGCGGTGTCCTTCGCCTCCAAGCGGCGCTTCAGGCTTCTGGGCCGCACGGACCGCATGGTGAAGATTCTTGAGGAATTCGTGTCGCTGCCGGCCATAGAGCAGGCCTTCGAATCCCATCCTTTCGTCTCGCGGTGCAGGGCGGAGGCGATGGACGGCGACGTCGCCAGGATCGGCGCGCTCGCCGTACTTTCGGCGGACGGGATGAATGCCCTTGCGGAACAGACCCACTCATCGCTCGCCGCGCTTCTCAGGCGCGAACTGATCGGAAAGACCGGACGCACGGCGTTCCCCAGACGCATGCGGTTCGTCAGAGCCCTGCCGTCGGACGAACGGGGCAAGCTCACATCCAGGGACGCGAAAGCGGCTTTGGCTGCATGGTGCAAGGAGCCGGCGGTCCTGTCGTGGCGGGCCGACACGTCCACCCTCGAAGCGACCATTGCCTTCCCGCCGGACTGCGAATGCTTCAGCGGGCACTTTCCGCAGATGCCGATCCTCCCAGGTGTGGCCCAGCTCTACTTCCTGCACCACTTCGCCAAACAGGCGTTCGCGGATTTCCCGGACGCCGCGGCATACCGCAGGCTGAAATTCCAGAAAATCGCGACGCCACGCGAAAAGCTCCTGCTGTCGGTCTCGCGCAAAGCGCAAGGATGCTTCTCTTTTTCGCTGACAGGCCCGAACGGCATATGCGCCTCCGGCGCGGCAGAAAGGAACGGAATATGATGAAGAAGCTCATCTCTTTCGCGGTTTCGGCGTCTCTGGCGTGGAGCGCCTGCGCGCTGGTTTTGCCCTCTACATGCGAATCGGCGCTCAGAAGATCGCTTGGCTCGAGCGCGTCATGGAGGATGGAGCGGACCCTCCCCGACGCAAAAAAGACCCTCGTGACGGAAGGCGAAGTCGTCTGCACCGCCGGCGAAGGGATAGTGTGGAAGATCCTCAAACCTTTCTCCAGGACCATCTCCATGAACGCCGGCGAAATGGTCTTCGAGGACGAAGACGAGGGCACGACGGTGAAGAAGCTTTCGGAGCTCCCGCATTACGAAGAGATCAGGAAGGAGACCGATGCCTTCCTGGCCGGCGATCCCAAGGCGTTCGAAGGGCTTTTCGACGCGGAAGTCCGCTTTCTCGAAGACGGAAAATGGAAAATAACCCTCCTCCCCGGATCGGGAGCCGTGAAGAAGCTGGTGGCGAAGGCCGAGCTGACGGGAGACAGGACGCTCGAAAAGGTCTTGCTTGAATCTCCTGACGGAGGAAAATCCGAAATCACCTTCAAGGAAAAGAAAAGGTGAACGCAAGGGCCGCATTCGCCGTCGCCCTGCCGTGCGCCTTGGCGCTCGCGCTTGCGTCCTTGTGCCTCCGCAATCCGCCGGAGATCGCGACGGCGCTCGACGGGCTTGCCGGAGATGCGGCGGGGGAAATCCCGAAAGCGGCAAGGGAAAAGCCGGCGAACATGGTGCCTGTCGCAGTCTCGTCGAAGGACGGCAGGGAAGCGCTGCAGGCCGCGGAACGGTTCGCCGGCGCCATGGCCGCCGCCGACGGGGTGAAGAACGTAAGATTCAGGACCGACGAAAGCTTCACGAACGCTCTCGACTTCATCGCCGCGAACAGCGCGGGGCTCGCGTCCGAAGATGCGCAAAAGCTTCTGCAGACGGAAGAAGGCCGCGCCAAGATCGCGAGACGGCACATAAAAAGCCTTTATTCGTCCCCGGCCAGGCTCATAAGCCAGAAAGACGACCCGTTCGGCCTCGCCGAGGGATTCGTCAGGTCTCTGGACGAAGCGTCCCACGGGGAGTGGAAAAGGCGCGACGGCGTCTTGATGGCGGAGCGCAACGGCACGACCAGCATTCTCGTCGCCGTGGAGCTTGCGGCGGAGACCGCCCGCGACACCGACAGGACGATCGCCTTCGCCGACCGCCTGGCCTCGGCCATTGCCGAGGCCCAAGGCGGCGGCGTATCCGTCACGGCGGGCGGCATCCCCATGCATACCGCCAGAGCGGCGCGAAAATGCAAAAAAGAGATAGGTCTCCTCTCGGCGGCCTCCCTGGCGTTCATAGTCCTGCTCTCGGTCTTTGCTTTCAGATCGGCAAGATGGCTGCCCCTTCTCGCGCTTTCGCTCGGGACGTCCGCCCTCGCCGGGGCCCTGGCGCTCGTCGCATTCTTCCCGTCGTTTCACCTCATGACACTCGTATTCGGGACGACGGTCCTGGGGCTCGTCGTGGACTACTCGTTTCATTGGCTGATGATGAAGAAAGGCTCCGGGGCGAAAGTCGCAAAAAGCCTCGCCGTCTCGTTCGCCACGACGGAGCTCAGCCTTCTGCCGCTGGCCCTTTCGTCCATGCCCGTCCTGCGCCAAAGCGCCACGTTCCTCGCCTTCGCGCTCGCAGCTGCGCTTTTGACGGTGCTCTTCGCGTACCCGCGCAGGGACGGCGAACCCGATGCGCAGGCAAAATGCCCGTCGGAGATGCGGATCTCTCCGAAGCCGGCCCTGAAGCCGTGGGCGCCGCTCGCCCTTGCGGCATATGCGGCCGCGGTTGCATGGGGGCTGGGCAGGGCCGGGTTCGGCACAAGCCCCGACGCGCTCTACCGTCCGCCCGAAGACCTCGCCAAGGCGGAACGGTTTTTCGCCGAGACGGGCGGCATGGGCGGACAGGACTGCGGGACGGTGATCGTAAGCGGCGCGACTCTCGACGAAATGCTCGAAAAGGAGGAAAAGCTTGCGCTTGCGCCCGGCACGGCGCATCTCGCGAAGTTTCTCCCCTCTCTCGCAAAGCGCAAGGCCGTCGCCGAAAACGTGGAGAAGCTCTACAGGGAGCAGGGACCGCGCCTCGCCGAAAGCCTAGGCGCCGAAATCCCGGCTGCGCCGGAACCGCCGAAACCTTGGGGAAGCGACGTCCCCGAAATCCTGACCGGCGCGTTCACTGCGGGAGATTCGCTGATCTTCCCGGTCGCGGACAGGCCCTGCGGCCCGCTGCCGGACGGCGTTTCGTTCTGGCAGCCTCGCAGGCATCTTGCCGGCATGCTCGCAGCATGGACGCATGAAGTGTCGGAGCGCCTCGCTCTCGCCATGGGCGTTCTGCTGGCGATGCTCCTTCTGGTCTACAGGCTCGCCGCCTTCAAGGTCCTTGCGCCGTCCCTGGCGGCGCTGGCGACCGTCGGCGCGGCCCTCGGGTTCGCAGGCGTGGAGATCAACCTCTTCCACCTCCTGGCCGCCTTCCTTCTCGTCGGGATGAGCCTCGACTACGCCGTCTTTCTGAGGTCGGGAGGGATTGACGCGCTCAAGCCCGCCGCCTGCTCCCTTGCGACGAGCATGGTCGGGTTCGGCCTTCTCGCGACCGTCTCGTTCCCGGTCGTGCAGGCCTTCGGCGCCGTGCTCGGGACGGGACTTCCGGTCTCCTTCGCCGCGGCGTGGATTCTCGCGCACACGCAAGAAGCGGTCCGGTGCAGGGCGGCTTCCGCCAGCGGAAGCGAGCATGGCGCTTCGCCTCTGGGGATGGAGCTTCTGTACATCGCATATTCGGTGTTCGGCCTGAGGGTTCTCCATCTGCTCTCGGCGGCGGCGGGGATTTGCATATGGCTGTTCTCGCGGCCCGTGCGCCGCGCTTCGCCGAAGCTCGCGAAGACCGTGATGTTCGCCAGATCCATGGCGGACAAGATGGCGATCATGGCCGAAGGCCGGCACCTGCCGCGCGTCGTCACCGACGGCTCGCCCGACGCGGAGGAGTTCCTCGCCGACGTAAAATCCGGACGCGGCGTGTTCGTCCTCTCTTCGCACGTCGGAACGGTCGAGGCCCTGGCGGCGATCGGGGAGTGCAGGGCGACATTCCACGCTTGGACGGATCTCGAGAGGACCTCCGTGTTCAACAGGTTCTACCTCAAGCACGCGAAGCGGGCGAAGGTGAAGATCCGCCCCATCTCCGGAATAGGCATGGAGAGCGCCTTCTTCGCCGGCGATGCTCTCGAACGCGGCGACTCCCTCGTCATGGCCGGCGACCGCGGACGCGGCGCCTTCCGCTTTGCGCACGCCTTGGGGGCGAAGACGTATTTCGTCGCGTGCGTCGCCACGGGGATGACAAGCTACATGGCGACGGTGAGGAAGCTGCCGTCCGGGGCGAAAGAAATGGAAAAGGCTTTCTTCGCCGCAAAGGACGAAGTGGCGGCGCAATTTCCGGATCAGGTCTTCGACTGGGAAACGTCCGGAGGGAAAGGAGAGAACCGATGAGATGCCTGCTGTCGCGCCCCGGTATCGTATCCGCGCTGGGGAAAGGCGTGGACGAGACCGCGAGGGGGCTTTTCGCGGGAGACGTGTCGGGAATGAAGCCGGCGACGCTCCCCGGCGGCGACGTGACGATGTTCGGCGAGACCGGCCTGAAGGGAATCGCGGCGATCGTCGACGAAGCGATGGAGCAGCTCCGGCCAGAACTCGAAAACCTCGGCGTCAGGCCGGAAAGGCTCGGCGCGGTGATCGGAACGAGCAATTCGACCATGGAGGAGTTCACCTCCAACCCCGACAGGATCGACATGGCCTTCCCCGCCGAAAGGCTCAAGACGAAGTGGGGCGTAAGGGGCCCCGCGTGGTCCGTCTCCACGGCGTGCTCGTCGAGCGCGAAAGTTTTCGCGTCCGCCAGAAGACTCCTTGCCGAGGGCGTGTGCGACGCCGTGCTGGCGGGCGGGGCTGACGCGAAGACGCGGATTGTCTGCGGCGGGTTCAACGCCCTCGAAGCGCTGTCCCCGCGGCTTGCAAGGCCGCTTTGCGCCGACAGGGACGGCATCAACCTGGGCGAAGGCGCTGCCATATTCATAATGAGACGCGGCGGCGAAGCGGAAGGCATCGAGCTCCTTGGTGTCGGGGAAAGCTCCGACGCCCACCACCTCACCGCGCCCGATCCGACAGGCGCGGGCGCCGAGGCTGCGATGAGAGCCGCCCTCGAGGACGCGGGGCTCGAACCGCACGACATCGGATACATCAACCTCCACGGAACGGGGACGGCATACAACGATGCGATGGAGTGCGCCGCCGTGAGAAGAGTCTTCGGCGACTCGGTCCCCTGCTCGTCCACAAAACCGATGACCGGCCACTGCCTCGGCGCCGCGGGCGCGATAGAGGCGGCGCTCGCGTGGATTGCGCTCTCGTCCGGCAGCGGCCTCCCTCCCCACGCCGCATCGCCGGTCGACAGGTCCCTCGCCCCCTTCCCCGTCCCCGGGCCCGGCAATTCGCTCGAGGCGGACGCGATACTTTCGAATTCATTCGCCTTCGGCGGCAGCAATGCGTCCGTCATACTCGGCCGCACGGCTTGCGGACGGATGCGATAAGGAGTATAATATAAGGCCATGATGAACCGTCTGCCGACATTCCGACACGCCGTCGCGGCCTGCGCGGCGCTGACCCTCTGCGCGGGCTGCTATTCCCTGCAGCGCGCAAAGGTGAAGTCCACAAACCAGGAGCATGTCCTGGTCTCCAACTACGGGTGGTATCTTTTCGACACCATCCCCCTCGCGTGCGGCAACGCAAGCGCCGACCCATGGACCCCTTGGGTCATGTTCAGGGACGATCTTGCGATAGACAAGATACAGAGCCGCTTCATGGAGTACGCGAACGGACAGAACGCCGACGCGGCGGGCATGCACTACACGATCTCCGACTCGGTCATGCTGCAGATACCCGGCATCAACCTCCCCCTGCCGATCCCCTACCTGCTGTCGTTCAGGTCCATACAGCTCTCGGGCGTGCTCAGCGCCTGCCCCGCCGCCGCGCCGTGCGGCATCGAGGTTTCGTTGGAAGACGGAGAGGAGTCCGTGAAATGAGCAGAATCCCCCACTGCGCGATCCTGGCGGCACTCTCCCTCCTCTGCGCAGGCTGCGCGACGGTGAGATACACCGATCAGGGCGGCAAGCCGATGGTCGAGGTGACGAACCGCGGATGGTACCTCTTCAACCTGATACCGCTCGCGTCCGGCAATCCCGACCTCCCGAACGAGTGCGATTTCAGGCTGTTCAAGCAGACCACGACACTTGAAAACAACGTTCGCATGCTCGACTGGGCGGCGACGAAGTATCACGCCACGGGGATAAGGGACGTGTCGTCGTACATGCGCGACGAAAGCGTCTTCTTCATCCTTCTCAAGCGCCACGCGATCCATACCAGCGCGGAGCTTGTCATACCCCGAAAGGACGGCTCGACATGCGCATCGCAAGATCGGTGAGGCTTCTTGACCCGTACGTGCCCGGCGAACAGCCGTCAAGCGCGCGCATAGTGAAGCTGAACACAAACGAAAACCCGTATCCGCCCTCCCCCGCATGCGCGAAGGCGCTGAAGGAATTCGATCCCGGACGGCTCAGGAGATACCCCAACCCCGCGTCCGCATCGCTGAGATCGGCGATAGCCAAGCGCTTCGGCACGACCCGGGACAGGGTCTTCGTCGGCAACGGATCGGACGAGATCCTCGCGCTTGCGGCGAAAGCGTTCGTGGAGAACGGCGAGAAGATCGGGTCGCTCGACCCCAGCTACTCGCTGTACAAGACCCTCGCGGCCATAAGGGGCGTGGAATGGACCGGCCCCGGCGCCGGCGGCGCGAAGCCCGCCCCCGGGACGTCGCTCTTTCTCTGGACCAACCCCAACGCCCCGACGGGGGTCCTCGCGAAGAAGGAGGACATTGCGGCGTTCGCGAAAAAGTTCAGGGGCGTCGTCATCGTGGACGAAGCGTACGCCGATTTCGCAAGGTGGAACACAATGGACCTCGCCGTCGCCGAAGACAACGACAACATCATCGTGATGCGCACCTTCTCGAAGAGCTACTCGCTTGCGGGGCTGAGGGTCGGGTTCTGCGTGGGGCCGAAGGATCTCATCGGCGCCTTGGACAAAGTGAAGGACTCCTACAACGTCGATGCCCTGGCGCAGACGCTCGCCGAGGCCGCGTTCAAGGACCGCGCATGGCACAGGAAAACGGTGGCCAAGGTCGTCAAGACCCGCAAGGCGTTCGCGAAGGCGCTCGGAAAGCGGGGATGGGACGTCCTCCCGAGCGACGCGAACTTCGTCTTCGCAAAGCCCCCTTCCCCGCAGCGGGCCGACTCGACGTTCGAAGAGTTGCGCAGACGCGGGATATTCGTGAGATACTTCCCCGGCAAGCTCACCGGAGACAGGCTCCGCATAACCATAGGGACAGACGGCGAAATGTCCTCGCTGCTGGACGCCCTTGACTCCATCGCCGCGAAACGATGAAAGATTTCTTCAAAAGCGTGCGCAGGCACATCGGCAAGCTCGATGCGGACCATCTGCGCGAACAGTACGCCAGGCTCTCCGACGAGGCGGTCTCGCTAGACACGCTTTTCATGACCATCGCCCAGGGGATAATAGTCCTCGACGAACACGGCGCGATCGTGAAATCCAACCCCGCCGCCAGGGATCTGCTCGGCATGGACCCGTCCGACGCCCTCGACGCGCTCGCCCTGCCGCTCGGCAAGGCGTCGAAAAGAGACATGGACGTAACGTATCCGGAAAAACGCACTCTCGAAATCCAGACCGTCCCCATGGACCAGGGCACGCTCGCATACCTCAGGGACGTCACGGCGGAGCGCGAACGGACCGAGGAGGAGCTGCGCGCCGGCGCGACGAGGGCCGTAAGGGATCTCGCCGCCGGCGTCGCGCATGAAATCGGCAATCCCCTCAACGCCCTTTCCCTCAATCTGCAGCTTCTGAAGCGAACCCTGCCCGAAGACGCCGGCATAGACGAATGCATCAAGCAGGTGGAGCGTCTCGACCGCATACTCAAGGGCTTTCTGCAGGCTCTCAGGCCTTCCAAACCCAACCTCGCGCCGGGCTCGGTGGCGGAGCCGGTCAAGAACTGCCTCGCCGTGATGAAGCCCCAGTTCGAGCAGAGGTCCATCTCCGTTACGCTGGACCTGCCTGGCGCCCTGCCCCCCGTGGCCATCGACAAGGAACAGATGGAGCAGGTGTTCTTCAACCTCGTCAAGAACTCCCTTGAGGCGACCAGGGACGGCGGCCGCATCGACATAGCCATGTCTTCGGACGACAACGACGTGATCGTCAAGGTCAGGGACGACGGGCTCGGGATGGATCCAGAGCAGGTCGCGCACCTCTTCGAACCATACCGAACGACGAAATCCCACGGCACGGGGCTCGGGCTGATGATCTCCTCGAGGATAGTGCGCGACCACGGCGGCACCATAGCCGTCGAATCGCGCCCCGGCGAAGGCACCTCCTTCACGATACGCCTCCCCCGCCTCGAACGGCGCATAAGGGCACTCAACTGAAAAAGCCAATGACGAAGATACTGATAGTCGACGACGAAAAACCTACGCGCGATGTCATGGCGCGGATACTCTCCTCGAAATACGAATGCCTCACAGCGCCCGACGCCCGGGCCGCCATGGAGACGCTCGCCGCCAATCCCGACGTCGCCCTTCTGATGACGGACTACAAAATGCCCGGCGAAAACGGCGTCGAGCTCCTGAAAAAGGCGAAGGCGGCGAATCCGGCGATCGCATGCATCCTCGTGACGGCCTTCGGCGAGATCGATCTCGCGGTCGATGCGATGAAGCAGGGCGCCGACGATTTTCTCACGAAGCCCATAACGGACATCGCCCAGATGGAGATTCGGGTCGCGAAGGCCATAGAGAAGAACTCGCTCCAGCGACGCGTCGAGGACTTGGAAAGGAGGATGGAGGAGTCCAAAGCCATAGACTCGTTCACAGGCAAGTCCCCCGCGATGGAGAAGGTCTACGCGATCATAAGAAAAGTCGCGCCGACTGACGCGACGGTGCTCATCGAGGGTCCGAGCGGATCGGGCAAAGAGCTCACGGCAAGGGCCATACACGACCTCTCCCGCAGGGCCGGCGGACCCTTCGTCGCCGTGGAGTGCGCCTCGCTCCCCGCGACGCTGCTGGAGTCCGAGCTTTTCGGTGCGGTGAAAGGCGCCTACACCGGCGCCCTCGACCGCGCAGGATGCTTCGAAACCGCCGACGGCGGAACGCTCTTCCTCGACGAGATAGGCGAAATCGACCAGAACGTCCAGGTGAAGCTTCTCAGGGTTCTCGAAACGCACACTTTTCAGAGAGTCGGCGAAACGAAGGACAGGACGTCCGACTTCCGCCTCATCGCCGCCACGAACAAGAATCTCGCCAAACTCGCGGCGGAGGGGAAATTCCGAGAAGACCTGTACTACAGGCTGAACGTGATCGACATAAGGACGCCCCCGCTGAAAGACCACCCCGAAGACATCGCCCCGCTCGCCGCCCGGTTCATAAAGGAATACTCGGCCGAAAACGGCGGCGCCGTCAAGGGGATAGAGCCCAAAGCCCTGAAAATGCTCGAGCTCTACCCCTGGCCGGGAAACGTCCGCCAGCTGAGGAACGCGATAGAGAAGATGGTCGTCCTCTCTGCGGGCGGAAAGCTCGGCGTGGACGACATCCCCGAGGAGATAGCATCGGGATCGCAGGAGGCGTCCCGCCCGGCGGCGCCGGCCCCCGCGGCCGCTCCGCAGACCGCAGCCCCGCCTCCGCCCGCAACGGAGACTCTCGCCGAAACCGAGAAGTCGAGAATCCTCGAAATGCTCGCCGAATGCCGCGACAACAAGTCCGAGGCCGCCCGCAGGCTCGGCATTTCGCGCAGAACCCTCCACCGCAAGCTCAACGCCTGGGGGCTCTGACGGCCCCTAGCCCACAAGCCTCTCGACGTCCCTCTGCAGAATCTGCAGAAGCCGGCTCTTTATCTTGTCGACATTGTCGCGGGAGATGCCGAACATCTTCGCGACGCTGTCGGGCTTCTCGTGCCTGAGCGCGACATGGTCGAAAACCGCCCTGTGCATCGCGTTCACCGAGGCGTCGGCGAGAAGATGCGATATCGCGACCTCCAGCGCCTCCTTGCGCCACGCGGCGTCTTCGTCGGACGCCGCGGCGTCCGCGGTGGCCATGGCGGCGTCGGCCGCGCGCTTTCTGCGGCGCAGCGCGTCCATGGCCTTGTGCTTGAGTATCCCCATCAGGTAGTTGCGGAAATGCCCCTTCTCGTCGGGCATGTAAACGTACGTCGGCAGGCGCTTGACCAGGGAGATCATCGTCTCCTGTATGAGATCGTCCGCCTCCAGGGACGGATAGTTCCTGTCCAGGAAAATCCTCATCGGCCGCTCGTAGAGCCTGTAGAGCTCGCTCCACCTTTCGCTCTCGGGGTCTCCCGCGAGAGTGCGTATCAGAGTCATCGACGTGGACGGCATCGCGGACATCGCGGCGCGCCTCAGCCTTCTCCGCGGCCCGAGGGCGCCTTGCGCTCCATCGCGATTTCCGGGCAGGTGAAGGGATCTGTGTGCTTCGTGCAGTTTATGCAGCCCGTGTAGAGCTTGTGCATGACCCTGGTCTTGGGTATCTCGGCGAAGCCGAGCGACGAGAAAAACTCCGGGGCGAACGTCAGCACCACCACCTCGTGCGGCCTGAACACGGATACGCGCTCCGCTATCCCGTCGACAAGCGCCCTCCCTATCCCCTTCCTGCGCCAGGGCGCGCGCACGGCGACGGACTGTATCTCGACCGTCGCGGCCTCGGGCTTGCCGAGCTCCGGGTGTATCTGGTACGCGGCGCACCCCACGATGTCCGCTCCGTCAGCGGCGACGAGAAACCTGTCTATGTTCTCGACGATGTTCCCCAGCGATCGCGGCACGAGAAGATCGCGGTTGAGGTGGATGAGCGCGAAAACAGCTTCGGCGTCGCCGAGGCGCGCGGGGCGTATGGTGAAATCGGATGTCATTGCGTTGGCGGACCTGGCGGGACTCGAACCCACTACCCGCTGCTTAGAAGGCAGCTGCTCTGTCCTGATGAGCTACAGGTCCTTGTTTCCGGATATTATACCATTTTTGGCCGCGGCCTGTCGGGAAAACTCGCATCCGCAGTAACTTTGGCGGTAGAGCCCAAGCTCGGCCGACCGCTTCACCGACAGCTTGAAGCCGTCCTTCTTCTTGAAATCCGCATGCATGAAACGCGGATCGGCGGATGCGGCGAACACGGTCCGGGAGACCTTGTGCGGACTCACCGTCAGCGACGTCGCGAACGCGTCGTATCCGTGCGCGGCGGCGTATGCGGCCGCGCGCTTGAGGCTGAAGCGGAAGCATCTCGCGCAGCGCTCCCCCCTCTCCGGCGCGTCCTCGAACCCCCGCGCCGCCTCCTCGAGCCACGCCCCGTGGTCGTAGGGGTCCGTCACGATCCCCACCCCGTCGTTTTCCGCAAGCCTGGCCGCCGCCTCGCGCCTGCGCCCGAATTCGGCCGCGGTGTCTATGTTCGAGTTGGAGAAAAAGAGCGTCACCTCGTGGCCTTCGTCCACGAGCCTCGGGACGCATGCGCTGGCGCAAGGTCCGCAGCACGCATGCAGAAGAACCTTCATCCCGGGAAAACGCCGTCCGCCACCTCGCCCACGTATTTCGCGAACGCCCGGCGGACCTCCCCCGCGAGGTTTGCGTACTGCTTGACGAAGGACGGGGCCTTTTCGTTGAGGCCCAGAAGATCGTGCATGACGAGCCACTGCGCATCGCAGACCGGCCCCGCGCCTATGCCGACGGTCACTATCTTCAGCGCGGCCGTTATCTCGGCCGCCAGCTCCGCGGGTATGCACTCCAGCGTCACGGCGAACGCGCCCGCGGCCTCGACCGCTTTCGCGTCGGCCATCACCCTCTCCGCCGCCTCGCGCGTCTTGCCCTGCTTCTTGAATCCGCCGTATTCGTTGACCGACTGCGGCGTCATGCCGACATGCGCGAGGACGGGGATCCCCGCCTCGACAAGGCGCCTTATGAGCGAGCAGACGCGGTCCGTCGCGCCCTCGAGCTTGACGGCGTCGGCCCCCGCCTGCAGGCACTTCACCGCGTTCGCCATCGCCTCGTCTTCGCCGCACTGGTAGCTGCCGAACGGGAGATCCGCGACGACCATCGCGTCCTTCGCTCCGCGCGAAACGGCCGCCACGGCCGAGAGCGTCTCCTCCATCTTCACCGGGAGCGTCGTCCCGTAGCCGAGAACGACCATCCCCATCGAGTCGCCTACGAGCAGCACGGGCACGCCCGCCTCGTCCGCCAGGCGCGCAAAGCACGCATCGTACGCCGTGCAGCAGCCGAGCTTCCTCACTCCCTTCGACGCCCTGACCGACGCCGCATTCCACTTTTTCATCCTACCCCCCTTTTCAGTGTATGTTGCCGCGGCTCGGATGGCTCTTAGCCTTCGGCTTTTCCAGCTTCAGGAACGTGGCGAACTTCAGCGCCCCGGCCGGTATCTCGTCGCCTGTCGTATCGGGCATTTCGCCGAGGTCCATGCCGTGCTCCTGATGCGTGTGGTGAAAGAATATCTTCGGGTTGACGGCTTCGCGGAGCCTTCTCCTGAATTCGTCCAGCCCCTCGCCCGTCGCGCAGGAGATGGATATGGGCGTCACGCCCGTCTCCTCCACGAACCGCGCGAGATTCTCCTTGGCCGCCTCCGAATCCATCTTGTTGGCGACGACGAGCGACGGCCTCCCGGCGAGCTCTGCGGAATACTCGTCGATCTCTTTCTTCAGCACCCCGTAATCCGTCCACGGTTCGCGGTTGTCCGTCCCCGCCATGTCTATCACGTAGACGAGCATCTTCGAGCGCTCCAGGTGCTTGAGGAACGCGAGCCCCAGCCCCACGCCCTTCGCCGCCCCCTCTATTATTCCGGGCACGTCCGCCATCGCTATCTTCGCGTAATCGTCGTAGACTATCGTGCCGACGATCGGATTGAGCGTCGTGAAAGGATAGCTCGCGATCTTCGGCGTGGCGGAGGAGAGCGCGGCGAGAAGAGAGCTCTTGCCCGCGTTGGGAAAACCCAGAAGCCCCGCATCGGCTATCGTCTTGAGCTCCAGCCTCAGCCTGCGCTCCTCGGGCTCCCCGCCCGGCGTGTGCTCCGTGGGGGCCTGGTTCACGGACGACTTGAAATGCACGTTCCCGAAGCCGCCCGCGCCGCCCTTTGCGACGACCACCCTCTGCCCGGGCTCCGTGATGTCCGCCACGAGAAGCCCGGTGTCGGCGTCGTAGACCTCCGTGCCGAGCGGAACGGGGACGACGAGATCCTTCCCGCGCTTTCCGTACATCTTCTGCCCCTGGCCGGGCCCGCCGTCCTGCGCGATGCACTTGGGGTCGTAGTAGAGGTTGAGCAGCGAGTTGATGTGCTCCGACGCCTTGAAGACTACGTCTCCGCCGCGCCCGCCGTCGCCGCCGTCGGGCCCGCCGAACTCGACGAGCGCCTCGCGGCGCATGGACATCGCCCCATCGCCCCCGCGCCCGGAGCGCACGAGCACCTCGATCTGGTCTATGAATGTCTTCGCTTTCATCGAATGTATATTATACCACAAAAGGCCGCCCCGCGGATGGCGGAACGGCCTTTCCTCCGGCGCCGGGCGGCTTACGCCTCGACGATGGTGACGACCTTGCCGTCCTTGATGAACTTCACCTTGCCGTCCCTGAGGGCGAAGAGGGTGAAATCGCGGCCCTGGCCGACGTTCTTGCCGGGGTGGATCTTGGTGCCGCGCTGGCGCACGATGATCGAGCCCGCCTTGAGAAGCTGCCCGTCATACGCCTTTACGCCGAGGTACTGCGGATTCGAATCGCGGCCGTTGCGTGCAGATGCGGAAGTAGCCATTGTCTTTCCTCCTTATGCTATGGCCTTGACTGTGGCGACGGTCAGCGACTGGCGGTGGCCGACGAGACGGCGGTCGCCTTTGCGGCGCTTCGCCTTGAAATTGATCACCTTCTTGCCGCGCTTGTGACCGCTGATCGCAAGCGTGACGGAGGCTCCTTCGACGTAGGGCTTCCCGACCTTGAGTGTCGTGCCGTCGCTCACGGCGCAGACCGTGGTGAGAACGGCATCCTGACCGGCCTCGACCGAGAGCTTTTCAATCTCGATCTTGTCGCCGACCTTGACAAGCGTCTGCTTGCCGCCGGTTTCGAGTACAGCGTATGCTTCCATTTCGATTTTCCTTGTTTTGGTGTCTTTTCCGCTCTCCTTGTGGTCTTCCCACGAAGAACTGGAGCGCATATTATACCAAAAACCGGCCGTCGCCGTCAACGGGGGGACCGGGAAAAAGCCTCATCAAGCCCGGCTATGCGCCTTTCCTGGTCCGCGATCCAGGCCGGATCGACGCTTTCGGCGGGCGAACCGTATATCCAGTCCGCGAAATCGTACCGCCAGCGGCAATCCGTGGAGGGAGGCCAGAATATGCCCCTCTCCATGCGGTCTATGAGCCGGCGAACCTCCATTTCGGCCTCGGGGACGAGCTCCCCCCCGGACGGCTCCGAGAAGCATACGTCGTCCGCCGTCTGCCCGAGGATGCAGTAGGCGGAGGATATCCTCTCCAGTTTCGCGTCCGCGAACGCGGGGTCGGGATCGGCGTCGAGCATCGCGCAGTAGAGCGGCAGCTGCAGGCTCGCCCTCTGCCTGCCGGCCGAGTCCCACGTCTTGTAGTCTATGACGCACCATTCCCCGAGAGCGTCGTTGTAGTCGATCCTGTCGCAGCGTCCGTGGATGCGCGTGTGCCCGTACATCACTTCGAGCCTGCGCTCCGAGGCCGCTATGCGCCATCCCTGCGCCCGCCTCGCCGCCTGTATCCGCGCGAAATCGGCGAGCCTCCTCTTCGCGCTCTCCCCCTGCAGCGCGACGATCGCCGGCACGGCCGTGCCGAAGCGTCCGCCGAGGATCGCATCCACCCTCGCGGAGAGATCCGCCGCTATCGCGGGCGCTGAGCCGGAATCCGCAAGCTCCCCCAGCGCCCACCCCTCCAGCGCCTCGTGCACGAGGCTGCCGAATTCGGACGGATCGAGTTCGTCGGCCCGGTCGTCCATCCTCTCCCCGAACGTCTTCTTGAGGAAGTATGTGAACGGACAGTTGAGATATTCGTCCATCCCCGACGGCGAGACGTGCGCGAGCAGGCCGCGCTGCGGCGGAAACGGCAGGCGAAGCCGCCAGGCGGACGGGAAATCGGCGGCGGGCGAGTCGGGCGTCCCCGCCGCCGCGGAGTAGAGCCTTTTCGCCCTCGCGGCGAGCACCGCGTCGTCCACCCCCTCGAAAAGGAGCCGCGACGGCTTGAGCGCGTTCCCCGCCGCGTCCGCGGAATGGAAGTACACCCTCACGGCCGAAGCATCCCTGCAGGCGAGCGCCATCTCGAGAATGCGCCTGTCGCGCAGAGCGCGCGAATGGTTGTCCGGCAGCGACAGGGCCCTTCTCAGCGAATCCGGCAGGAACGCATGGCCTACGACGCTTTCCGGCACGCAGCCTTCGCTCATCCCCGATATGACGAGTTCGTCCGCATCGAGATACGGAAGCTCCAGCCATCCGTCGGCGAGAATCGCGTCCCCTTCGTCGGGCTCGAGCGAGTATCCCGTCTCCCCGAGCCGCCTCTCGAACAGCTCCAGTCTCGCCTGTTCGGGGACGGACTCGCAGAAACACTCGTCGAGAAGCCCCTTGAGGGCGAGCGCGGCGGCCGCGAACTCCCGCGATGCGGGGTTGCGCACGTCGAGGGGCACCTCCGAGAATATCGACTTCAGCATGTCCCGGACCGTCCTTTTGCGCAGTTCCTTCGCGATGAACTCGAAGATGTTTCTGAGCGCGCCCGAGGTCCGCGGCCGTATGTCGTCGACCGTCTCCGGCAGTATCTGCGCCTGGCGCCTGTCGAGCTCCTCCAGCGCCCCGACGAGCCCCTCCGCATCCATCCCGAGCGACGAGCGCAGCCATCTGCGCACGTCTCCGCAGCGGACGAACGCCGAGAACACCCCGTACGACGACGTCCGCTTGAGCGCGGCGATCATGGAAGCGAGATGCCCGAGCGACGACGACGAGAGCGGCGTCGAAGACGGATTGTGCAGCTTCAGGCCCTTCGCCTCCATCGCGCCCTGAATCTCCGGGTACAGCGAGGCGTCCGCCACGCAAAGCGCCGGCAGCGCCTCGCCGGGCTTCACCGAACCGAAGACGCCGGCTATCCCCGCCGCCTCCGACGCCCCCGTCGCGCACGGGAATATGCGCACGCGCGCGAGCGGCGACTCCCCCGCCGGGAGCGGACCCGGCAGAAGCTCCGTCACACGCTCCAGCCCCATTGCGCCAAGCGCCATCTCCATGAGCGGCAGCGGATCGAGAACGCACGCGACGACCGCCTCCTCCACGCCTTCGGGACGCACCGGCGAGGCGAGCGCTGAGAGCGTCGCCTCGAGCGGATCGCGCTTCCCGCGGCGCTTCAGCGCCGCGACGTAGAGCGCCTCCGTCTCCGCCAGGCCGCGCCAGCGCTCGGCCTCGGCGTCGGCGAATTCCGTCTTCAGAACATCCCCTATCCGTCCCGCCACGTCGGCGAAGGAAAGCGCGCGCGAGGCGAGAACCGCCCTTATTTCGGCCAGCTGCGCGGCGACGTCGAAGGAGTCTTTTCCGCCGCGGGCCTCCCAGAAGGCCACGAGGACGTCGGTCCTTGTCGCCGCGGGCTCCCCGCCCTCCACGGCGAGAAGCTGCGCCGGCATCGCGACGCGCGGCGGCAGCAGACCCTGCGGAAACCGCCTCGCCAGCGCCAGGCGCAGGCGCCTGCCCGACTGCGCGGTCGGGACGACCGCCAGAATGTGGGCGAGCGACACCGCCCCGGACGGATCCGTCCTCGCGCGCGACGCGAACCAGTCGGCCATCGCGTCGAGAGGCTTGCGCCTAGGATCGAGAAAGACCTTTTCCGCGCTTTCCATTCTTCTTCCCCTTTGCCTTCGCGTCCCTGCCGCCGTATGCGTGGCAGCGCACGCCCTCCCCGCCGCCTTCCCGCGCGAAGCCCCCGATCCAATCCGCCGCCCCGAGCGCGACGCATACGGCGAGGAAGGTCTTCAGCGAAACGCCGCGCCCCTCCTCGAGGTGCAGCACCGCCGTGCAGCACACCCCCGCCCTGGCCGCGACCTCCCTCTGCGAGAGGTTCATGCCCAGGCGCCGGCGCCTTACGGCCGCCCCGGCGTCGAAAAGAAGCCCCGCCGCGACCGGCTCCTTCACCGCCCGCAACCTCCGTCGCGTCCGACGAAAACCGCATCCGCCCCGAGCGAGGCCGAGAGCCCCTTCGCGAGCGCCTTCACCCCGAAAGTCTCCGTCTCGTAGTGTCCGCAGCAGACCATCCTCGCGCCGCTGTTCTCGGCCGCCACGACCTCTCCCCACGACGCCTCCCCGGTGACGAACACGCTGCAGCCTAGCGCTTTCGCCTCGGACGCGAATTCGCCCGCCCCGCCCGAGCACACCCCGACGCGGCGGCCCTTCTCGAGCGGCACGGTGCCCGCGCCGAGACGCACCTCGCACGTCTTCGCCGCGACGCCCGTCACGCCTATGACGTTGCCGTGCCACGAAAACGCCGGCCGGACCCCGGTCAGTCCGAGGAATCTCGCGATCTCCCGATTGTTGCCGTATCTCCTGTTCGCGTCCAGCGGCAGATGCATCGCATAGAGCGCGAGCGACGAATCGATCGCCGCCTTCACGACAGCGTACTCCCCTCCCGCGATGCGCTTGATCCCGCCGCCCCACGATATGCCGTGATGCACGACGAGAAGCTGCGCCCCCGCCGCGGCCGCCGCGCGCACCGACGCCAGCGACCCGTCGACCGCGAACGCGACGCGCCTCACGTCCCCGTCCGGACGCGATATCTGCAGCCCGTTGTTGGATACGTCGTCGAACTTCCCGGGCTCCAGGACCCGGTCGAGCCACGACAATATGCGTTCAAGTTTCACGCAACCCTCCTTCCGCCCGGACAGGGCCTCTCACTCCTTTATTTCGCGAAGCCCCCTGTCCCTCAACCTCGCGTTGATGTTTATCCGCGCGTCGTTCTTTATCCCTGCGGGCATCCTGAGCCACGCCGAGAGCGCCTCTTCGCGGAACGCTATCTCCTCCGCGCGCCTCGCTTCGAGGAACGCCAGATACCCCTTCACCGTTGCCGCCGGATCGCCCGACAGGTAGTCCGCCATCTCCCTGCGCATCCCCGCGACCGCCGTCTTTATCATGCGTATCTCTTCGGGATCGCCTCCCTGCACCCCGGGGGGAGGCGTCCCGGCCTCGCGGGCCAGCGCCTCCGCCTCGGCGTCCGAAACGGACGGCGGCGCTATGTCCGTGCGCCCCGGCTGCGCGTACGCGGCGAGAAGCCGGTCGAGCGCTAGCGGGAAGACGTCCGTCCACCCCTCCGCCTCGCCTTGCGCGATCCTGGCGGGGTCTCCGCAAAGCTGCACCCTGCGGAACCCGAACGGCGCCTCCGGCGCGGCCGGCGACTCCTCCGCGGCCGGCTCCGGACTCGGCCCGGGCGCGCGGAAGACGAGCGCCCATATGAGCGCGAACACGAGCGCCGCGACGAGCGCGCCGACCGCCCACGGCTGCCACTCCACCGGATCGTTCCCGACGACCCTGTACGGCCTTATGCCCCGCTTGCGCAGCGCGGCGTACGCCTCGGCGCGGTTCCTTGCGGAGATCCACCCCTCCTTGTTCTCGTTCTCTTTCGTCTGGTAGAAATAGCGGTATTTCATCTGTCCGTCCGCACTGCTGGGTTCAAGTATATGGGCAGCGGCTCGCGCACGAGCAGCTCCGGACGCGCCAGATACGCCTCGGCGAGCCCTTTGGCGCTCGGCGCGCCCCCCTCCGGCAGATAGCGCTCCGCGAAAGTCTCCGCGAGAAAATCCCCTATGCGCCGCCCGTCGGGCGACACGACGTCGGCGGACTGCGGGACGCACGCGTGGATTTCGGCCGCACTTGTCAGGAAAACCGGGCGCACGAGGCGGCGTCCGTCGAAAAGCGCCAGCCAGAACATCCCCCTTCGCGCGTCGCCCGCGACCGCCAGCGGCCCTTCGTCGCGCGAGCACGCGCACGGCGAGGGCAGCCCCAAGACTTCGCACCCCGCCCCCAGCGCCCACCCCTGGGCGAACGCCAGCGACGCCCTTATCCCCGCGAACGACCCCGGCCCCGTCCCGCATACGATGCGGCCGGGACGGCGTCCGCCGAGAAACTCCCTCGCGCGCAGCGCCCAGCCGCCGCTGCGAGGCCCCGTCCCCTCCAGCGTCTCCGCCGCCACTATGGCGCCGTCCTCCTCCAGAGCCATGCTCTGCGGCTCCGACGATCTGTCCAAAACCAGCGTCATCATTTCTCGACCCTCAGATGTCTCTCCTGTCCGTACGGGAAATCGCTTGATATGAAATTCCCGACCCTCGAATTCACGAGAGAGTAGTTTTTCGTCACATGGGTGAATATCCACGGACAGTCCTCCCGGAGTATCTCCTGGCACCTTATCCAGTGCCTGTTGCGCTCCTCCTCGGTGGCGGACGCCATGGCGGCGTCGTATTCGGCGTCGTACTCGGGGTTTTCGTAGTCCGAATGGTTGGGCCCCGGGCTCTTGTTCGCGGAATGGAACAGCTGCAGGAAGTTCTCCGCGTCGGGATAGTCGCCGACCCACGCCATCTGGTAGAGCTGCACGTCCCCGCGGTTGACCGCCGCGAGGAATGCGGGCCACGTCTCGAAGCGCAGCTCGAGCTTCACGCCTATCCTCTCGTAGAAGCTCGCCAGAAGCTCCCCCGCCTCGCGGCTGTCCTGCGTCGGCCGCCCGATGGAGAGCGTGAGCACCAGCCTGCGGCCCGTCGCCGGATCCTTCCCCCCGGGATACCCCGCCTCCGCGAGAAGCCTCTTCGCCTTCTCGAGATCGTATCCGTAGGGCGAAGGCGTCTCGAGCCTGCCCGCCACGCCGGGGGGGACGGGCCCGTCGGCGCGGTCTATGCTGTTGTTGTAGAACTTTCTCCACGTCGGGAAGTCGAACGCGCACGATATCGCCTGGCGCAGCTTGCGGTTCGCGCCCAGCACCGGGTCGCGCATGTTCATGCCGATGTACCTTATCTCCAGCGCGGGCTCCCCGCCGCAGAGCCTGACCCCGCGCGAGGCGAGGAACGGATCGAGCCTCCCCTCCCCGTCCATGACCGCGCTCCAATTGTCCCTCGCTATCTCCCCGAGGCAGTCGAGCTCCCCGCGCAGGAACATCAGCCACTGCGTGGACGCGTCGCTCACGACGAGATACCTTATCCTGTCGAACCCCGACGGGTTGCCCTTCCATCCCGGCCATTCCGGGTTGCGCTCGAAGACCATCTCGTGGTTGCGCCACCACGAGGCGAGCCTGTACGGCCCCGTGCCGCCGCCGTCGGGCGCGGAGACCGCCGCGTAGTCCATCGCGAGAAACCAGGGGAACACGTGCTGACGCTCCTTGAGCTCTATCTCGAACGTGCGCTCCCCCGTCGCCCTTATCGCCTTCACGGCCTTCATCGTCCACTTGCCTATGGACCCCGCCGACCCGTCCTCGTCCCTGAGCCTCTCAAGCGAACGCACCACGTCCGCCGCCCCTACGCGCGCGTCCTGCGTCATCCTGAACGAGTACACGAGCCCGTCCGGCGTCACCTCCGGCAGTTCGCACACCCCCGGCGAGAGCCTGTACGGGCGCGCGGCGTAGTCTATCGAAAGCGGCGTCTCGTAGACGAGCATAACCGCCCTCGCGTCGTACGCCGACTGCGCCTTTATCGGGTCGAGCGTGCCGACCCTCTCCATGGCGCGCGTGAATGTCGCTGCGAGAACCAAACCTGCGGCAATGCTCATTTCCTTATCTCCAACCTTACTTCAACCTTCGACGGCGCGCCGGGGAGGCCCGAAAGCTTGCGCTTCACCTCCGCCAGCCTGGGGCGGAAGGCGAAGAGCGCCGGCGCGCTTCTTACGTAGAGGACGATCCTCCCCCCGTCGGAGCGCCCCGGCCTCGCCGGGGACCCCGGGAAAAGCTCGCCCCACCTGTCCGCGAGGCTGTCGAAGAACGGATTCTTCTCCGACGTGAGATCGTGCAGCGCCGCGTCAAGCGCCGAGGAGAACGTCCTGTGCCTGCCTCTCGCCTCCGGCTCCTGCGGCTTCCATCTCGGAAGCGGATACCCGTTCTCGTCCCTGTAGTCCATCAAACCCCTCACTTTATGAACCCGCGCGTGTAGGCCTCCCTTACGGCCGAGACCCTGTCGCCAACGTCGAGCTTGTTGAATATGTTCTTGAGGTGAAGCTTCACCGCGTCTTTCGTGACCCCCATCCTCGAGGCGATCTCCTCGTTCGTGCTGCCGTCCCTCAGGTGGTTCACGACGACAAGCTCGCGCGGGGTGAGGTCCGGCGTCATCTGGCGCTTGCGGAACTGCTCCCTGACGGCCGGCGGCACGTACTTGCCGCCCTGCATCACCGTCTCGAGCGCCTTCGTTATGTCGCTCGCGTCCCTGTCCTTGAGCAGATATCCCTTCGCGCCGAGGTTAAGCGCCGTGTACACGTCGTTGTCGGCGTCGCTCGTCGTGAGCATTACAACCTTCTGACCCGGCCGCGCCGCCATCAGGTCCCTCAAGACCGACAGCCCGTCCCTGTCCGGCATGCGTATGTCGAGAAGCACGACGTCGGGATCGGTCCGCTTCACGAACTCCACCGCCCCCTCGCCGCCGGCCCACTCCCCCGCGAACGAGAACGCGTCCTTCTTCACCCCGAGGACGTATTTGAGCCCCATCCTCACGACCGCGTGGTCGTCTATCACCGCTACCTTGATCATGCCTTCGCCTCCTTGTGCCGCAGTTCGGCGTATGTCCACTTCCCTTCGCGCCCCCACGATATCTCCATGTGGCGGCGCAGCGCGCGCTCGCGCATGCCGTTGAGTCCGTAATGGCCCGTCTCCGGACCCAGCGCGTGCGCTCCGTCGAACGGCTCGCCGTCGTTGAGAACCCTCAGCCTGAAACCTCCCCCCTCGAGAGGGTCCGAGACGAACAGCACCGTCCGCGCCTTCCCGTGCTTTATGGCGTTCGTCACCGCCTCGCGCAGTATGAGCATCACGTCCCTCTCCGTCGCCGGCGGCAGCGGCTGCGAAAGCCCCCTCAGGAAGAAGCGCGAATGCACGCCCGTCTTTTCGAGCGCGGCGGACGCCGCCGCTATCTCCTCCGCGAGCGTGCGCGAGCCGTTCTCCGTCGTCCTCAAATCCAGCACCGCGCTGCGGACCTCCGCCTTGGCGTTCGCGAGAAGCCCCGTAAGCGTCCTCATCGCCTCCGCGACGTCGGGCGGCGTGTCCTCGAGCGCCAGAACCCCGGCGGCGATCAGGTTCGCCCCCGCGAGATGCTGCTCTATCGTGTCGTGCAGATCCGCCGCCATCCTGCGGCGCTCGGCCGCGACGACCGCAAGCTCGCGCCTCTCGCGGCGGCTGCGCAGCCAAAGCGCTAAGAACACGCACGCGAGCGAGAGAAGCGCCGCCGCCGCGAGCGCCAGCAGCGCAAGCGGTATCTCCACGTCGCCCTTTTTCTCTATCGCCGAAGCGTCCATGAGCTCGAGCTCCGCGTCGATGAAGCCGCCGTCCGCGCCGTAGCGGTTGCGCACGAACCCCGTAAGCCTGACCGGCCTGTCGAGAAGCCCCTCGGGCTCCACGCGCCCCGGCACGCGCACGCACGCCGTGTAGTTGTCCATCGCGATCGACAGGCGCGAAACCTCCGCCCCCGCCTCCGGACTCCCCTCCCCGACC
Organism: Kiritimatiellia bacterium; assembly: GCA_024694365.1. Classification (GTDB taxonomy): domain Bacteria; phylum Verrucomicrobiota; class Kiritimatiellia; order RFP12; family UBA1067; genus UBA1067. Next base: position 5,220 of record JAILJX010000072.1, on the reverse strand, counting down.
TCCGTCACGCGCCCCGAAAGCGAAACGCGGCGGTTGCCGAGAAGCCCCCTGCGGAAATCGGCCTGCTTCACCCCGTGCGCCGGCGGAAGCGTCGTCCGGCGTATCACATCCACCCCCGACGCCACCATCTCCGCCGCGCCCGGCCCCCACTTGAGCTCGCCCGCGACCGATACGAGATCCCCGGGGGCGGGAGCCTGCGCCCCGGCGGGCGCGAACACTATCACCCCCGGCTCGTGCAGCCTCTCCTCCGGCGCCACGGCGAACCATCCCCCGAACCCCGAGACGTGGATCACCACGCCGCGCATCTGGCAGACGCCCTTCGCCTCCGCCTCTTCGCGCGAAAAGCCCGCGACCGCGCGCGGCGACAGCGCCTCCGCCGCCGCCGCGAACGCCGCCGCGGATGCCGCCACCGCCGCCAACATGATCCTTGCAAAAGCCATCGTTTTCATATTTTACCAAAAAGCGCCGCGGAATGGAATGCCCGGCTTCGGCGAAAGGCGGGGACGAAAAGAAGGCCGCGGATCCCTCCGCGGCCCCTTTGGCGTTTTCTCGCGTCGCTCCGCGTCAGCCCTCGGCGCCGGCAGGGGCGGCTTCGTCGAGAATCGTGATCTTGCAGCGGGCGAACACGCCGTGGCCGAGATCGATCTTCGCGTCGTACTCGCCGACTTCGCGCAGCGAATCCTCGAGCGAGAACTGGCCGCGCTCGATCTTGACCCCGCGCTGGCCTTCGATGGCCGCGAGAAGGTCCGTCACGCTTACCGCCCCGTAGAGCTTCTTGCCGTCGACCGTCGGCGCAGAGACCGTCAGCTCGAGCTTGTCGAGCTTCTTGGCGACCTCGAGGGCGGCCTTCTTCTCCTCGGCGGCGCGCGCGGCGCGCTCGGCCTCGAGCTTCTTCAGCCTGCGCTTGGCGGCTTCCGTGGCGATGGCGGCAAGGCCCTTCGTGAAGAGGTAGTTGCGGGCGTAGCCGGGGGCGACCTTGACGATCTCGCCGGCCTTGCCGAGCTTCTTCACGCTGTCCATGAGCATCACTTCGATGTGCTTCGTCATTGCTCCGCTCCTTTCTCAGGCCATGAGACCCATGTTGCGGGCGCGCTTGACGCCCTGGCGGATCTGACGCTGCTGCGCCGACGTCACTCCAGTGATGCGCGCAGGCAGGATCTTGCCGTAGTCGGTGATGTAGTACTTCAGCGTCTCTATGTCGTTGACGTCGATCTGGTCGGCCGGACCGAGCGGCGGACGCTTCCTCGCGGCGAATTCTTCACCGGCAGAGCTGTTCGATTTCTTGAAACCCATTTTGGCTTTCCTTATGTTAAGTTGTTTGTTTATCAGAACGGGACATCGTCACTTTCGCCATCCATCATCGAAGGCGCGGCGGCGTGGCAGGCATCCTGCTGGCGGGGGCCGCCGAAACGGTCTCCCTGTGGCAGGAACTTTATCGTCGAAGCCCTTACCTTGAGCTTCTGGTGCTTCACGCCATCCCTTTCCCACGAATCCATCTGCAGGCGTCCCTCCACGAGAATGGAGCGCCCCTTGGAGAGAAACTGCCCGCAGAGCTCCGCAAGCTTGTCCCACGCGTCTACGTCCACGAAGACGGGGAAATCCTGCATCTGCCCGTTGCGGTCTCTCCTGCGCTCGTTGACCGCTAGACCGAGACGCGCGACCTTCATGCCGCTCGCCCCCGTCGCGCGCACGTCGGGATCGCGCGTGAGGTTGCCCATCAGAATGACTTTGTTGAAAGAGGCCATGGCAAGTCCCCTTCCCGCTTAGGCTTCGGCCTGAGCCTCGGCCGCGGCGGCCTCCTTCTTCGCCTGGCGCTCGGCGCGGGCCTGGCGCTCGGCCGCGATCTTCGCTTCGCGGCGCTCGTCGACTGCGAGGATCTGCACGCGGAACACCTCTTCGACGAGGTGGTAGCGGTTGACGAGCCCGTCGACCTTCGCGGGGTCGAGCTCCATGCGGACCTTCACGTAGACGCCGCTGTCCTTCTTGGACATCGGACGCGAGAACTGGCGCTTGCCGAGCGACTCCGTCGAGAGAACCGTCCCCCCGACGCGCGCGACCTCCGCGAGAGCCTTCTCGAGGCACGCGTTGAGCGCATCGTCCTTGGAGATTCCGGTGAAGATGTAAAGAGCGTCGTACTTCTTCATTATTTGGCCTCCTTGGCTGCTTCCTCTTCCTTGCCCTTCTTGATCACCTCGGGCGCCGCCGCCTCCGCGGCCGCCGCGGCTCCGCCCGCCGCGGGAATGTCGTCCGGGGCCTTGATGACCGCGACCGGCACTTCACCGCGCGTGACGAGCGTCTGCTTCTCGCCGAGCTTGAGATCGCGAACGAAGAGCGTCTCGTCCACGTTGAGACCCGAGACGTCGACCTCGAACTTCTCCGCGATGTCCTCCGGGAGGCACTCCACGTCGACCGAACGGAGCGTCTGCTCGAGAACGCCGCCGCCGAGCTTCACGCCGACCGCCTCTCCGACGAGATACAGCGGAACCGTCACGCGAACCTTCTCGGTAAGCGAAACTTCGCTGAAATCCACATGGATCGGGGTCCCCGCAAGAACGTCGTTCTGCATCTCGCGCATGAGCGCGGGGACCTCGGTTCCGTTCATGTCGAGCGTGACCAGCAGCTGCTTGCTCGCATGGCCGCGCATCGCCATCATGAAGTCGTGCGCGGGGAGCTTGATCAGCTCGACGCCGCCCTTCTTCATCTTCATCACCGACCCGGGAATCATCCCGGTGCGGCGCAAACGGCGGACCGCCCCCGTACCCTGCTCGGTACGCGGCTCCGCCTTGATCTTTATCTGATCCATCGTTAGCCTTTTGTTGTCGCTTTGTGCCGCATACTCTCGCGCACGCGCGCTACACTCTGCGGCAAAACTCAGCATAGTATACCAAAAACGCCGCTTTGGCGGCAAGTGGGATTTTGAGAAAAAAAGAACCCCCCGCCGCATGGCGGGAGGCCCCTTTCCGGCGCATCGCCGGCGGCGGGTCAGTCGGCCATCGGGCGGACCTTGCCCTCCTTGATGCGCTTGTCGATGACGTCCTGGGCGATGTTCTTCGGAACCGCCTCGTACTGCTTGAAGATCATCGTGAACGAACCGCGGCCCTGGGTGACGGTGCGGATCGCGTTCGAGTAGCCGAACATCTCGCCGAGCGGGACGGTCGCCTTGATGAGCTTCACGCCCGCACGGTCGTCCATGCCCTCGACGCGGCCGCGGCGCTGGTTGATCGAACCGTTCGCGGCTCCCATGTACTGCTCGGGAACGACGACCTCGACGTCCATCATCGGCTCGAGAAGCTGCGGCTTAGCCTTGAGGAACGCCTGCTTGAAGCACTGCGCCGCGCAGGTGATGAACGCGAATTCGTTGGAGTCGACCTCGTGGTAGCTGCCGAAGTACACCGTCGCCTTGACGTCGACCACCGGGAAGCCCGCGAGCGGACCCGACTCGAGCGCCTTCTTGACGCCCTTCTCGACCGCCGGGATGTACTCCGTCGGGATGACGCCGCCCTTGACCTCGTTGACGAACTCGAAGCCCTTGCCGGGCTCCTGCGGCTCGAGCCTGAGGCATACGTGGGCGTACTGGCCGCGGCCGCCGGACTGCTTGACGTGCTTGTACTCGTTCTCGACCTTCGCCTGTATCGTCTCGCGGTACGCCACCTGCGGCGCGCCGACGTCGCAGTCGACGTTGAACTCGCGCTTCAGGCGGTCTACGATGACTTCGAGGTAGAGCTCGCCCATTCCGGCGATGATCGTCTCGGAGGTCTCCTGGTCGAAGGTGACGACGAACGTCGGGTCCTCCATCGCGAGCGCGTGCAGCGCGACGCCGAGCTTCTCGTTGTCGCCGCGGCTCTTCGGCTTCACCGCGACCGAGATGACCGGCGCCGGGAAGTCGATGGACTCGAGCGTGATCGGATGGTCGGGGTCGCAGAGCGTGTCGCCAGTGCGCGTCTCGGTGAGGCCGACGCACGCGACGATGTCGCCGGCGCGAGCCTCCTCGAGCGGCTCCTGCTTGTTCGCGTGCATGCGGAAGAGGCGGCTGATGCGCTGCTCCTTGTTGATCGTCGAGTCGAGCATCTCCGCGCCGAGCTTCATCGTGCCCGAGTAGACGCGCACAAACGTGATCTTGCCGCCAGACTTCGGGTCGTTCATGATCTTGAACGCGAGCCCGCAGAACGGCTCGTCGTCGGAAACCTCGCGCTTCTCCTCCGGATTGTCCTGCGAGACCGCCGCGCCCGCGTCGAGCGGGGACGGAAGATAGTCGCAGACCGCGTCGAGCAAGGGCTGGATGCCCTTGTCCTTGAATGCCTTGCCGCAGAACGCCGGCGTGATCGTGCGCGCGAGGCACCCCTTGCGGATCGCGCCCTTGATCTCATCGACCGTGAGCTCCTCACCCGCGAAGAACTTCTCCATCAGCGCGTCATCCTGCTCTGCCGCCGACTCGACCATCTTCTGGCGCCATTCCTTCGCCTGGTCGACGAGTTCGGGCGGGATGTCCTTCTCGATCACCGTCTTGCCGAGCGACTTCATGTCGAAGTAGAGGGCCTTCATCCTCACGAGGTCGATTACGCCGTCGAACGTCTCGGCCGCGCCGATCGGGATGACCATCGGCACCGGATTCGCCCCGAGCTGCTTCTTCATCTGCTCCATGACGCTGAAGAAGTTCGCGCCCACGCGGTCCATCTTGTTAACGAACGCGATCTTCGGCACCTTGTACTTCTCGCTCTGGCGCCAGACCTGCTCGGACTGCGGCTGGACGCCGCCGACGGCGCAGTAGAGCGCGACCGCGCCGTCGAGAACACGCAGCGAGCGCTCGACCTCGGCCGTGAAGTCGACGTGTCCGGGGGTGTCGATCAGCGAAAGGCGGTAGGCCCCCCACTGCACGCACGTCGCCGCGGACTGAATCGTGATGCCGCGCTCCTGCTCCTGGGCCATGAAGTCCATCGTCGCGGCCCCGTCATGCACCTCGCCGATCTTGTAGTTCTTGCCCGAGTAGTAGAGAATGCGCTCCGACGTCGTCGTCTTGCCCCCGTCGATGTGGGCCATGATGCCGAAGTTACGCACTCTCTCGAGCGGAATGTCACGCTTTGCCATTTCTTGATCTCCTTGGTTCTGCAACCCTTACGGCTGCAAAGTCTGCATATTATCTCAAATTGGCGCGGATTCCGCAAGGGGGTATTTTCACCCCGTGCGAGGCCGGGCGTCAGAGCAGGCCGCGGGAGCGCAGGT
>JAILJX010000031.1 GCA_024694365.1 Kiritimatiellia bacterium | reverse complement strand
TGCGGATTCCGCATACGCAATCCAATTCGTGACCGCCACGCCTTCGCTCTCGACGACGGTGAACTTGTTGGAGTACCAGTTTCCGAGCGTTTCGAATGTGGCGTCCGTCGTTCCCCGGAAAAGGAGGTCGAAGGTGTATGTAGTATCGCCGACCGTCCAATCTATCGAACTGGAAGAGTCGGATGAGCCGCCCATCTTCGCGGCGACTTCTTCCGCCGTGAGCGCGCCGTTGAGTATCTCGACCGAGTCCACCGTGAAGCCGTCGGCCGAAAAAGTGCCAGAATCGGAGCCCGCAAAGTCGAAATTCTCGCCGATGCTGAAGTTGTTGGACTCCACAAGCTTTGGTGCGCTATAGATCACATTTGCAGAATTGTCATATACGGTGACGCCGTTGTTGCTCGTTCCGTTCGCGCGGAATGTGAAGACAAGCGTTCCACTCGACGCGAGAGTGGAGCCGGATTTGACCGAGTCCCACATGCTCCCTTTATAGAAGCCCGTCAACCTGCCGCTTCTGGACGAGATGCCGAAATAACTGTAGGTCGTGCTGTCCGTCCGAGCAAGAGTGGCGATCGCATAATCGCCGGACGAAGGAAGGCCCGAATACGTCAGGATCATCGTCACGCCGTCGGAAGCCGCCCACGAGCTGCCACCCGTAAGATATCCGCCAGAGCCAGAAGAATGGCTTCCATATGAATACGTTCCGCTTGTCGCGCCGGAAGTGAGCGACGTGAACGTCGCGACAGTTTCGGCAGCGAAGAGCGAAAAAGCCGCAAATACGGCGCATACCGATGCATAGAACTTTGTTTTCATACTTATAGTTTCTCCTTGAACGCTGACAAAGATTTCCCCCACTCCGCAGCATTGAAGAGGATTATAGCAAAAACGGGTCGGTCTATTCAACCTTAACGGCAAAAGAAATCAGCGATCCGGCTTGTAGACTTTGCGCCCTGACGCCACGTAGCCGGCGAGCACATCCTCGCCCGCCTTGCATGCGAAACCGCCTTTGACCTCTATCCCGCGCTTTGCGAATTCCGCAATCCAATCGGGCTTGAAACCTTCATCGAAGCCAGTAAGCTCCTCAACGCGTTTCGACGGTACACCGTAATAGACATGGCGTATGCCACTCCACATTATCGCGCCCGCGCACATGATGCAAGGCTCAGACGTAACGAATATAGACAGATCGTAGCGCGAAAGGTCGTGCGTCCCCAGAATTCGCTCCGCCTCGCGTATCGCATTCATCTCGGCATGGCAGTTTGAGCAGCCGTCTCTGAGGACGCTGTTGGACGCCTTGGCGACAAGCGTGCCGTCGGGCTTGAATACGGCGGCAAGAAACGGCCCTGCACCGCCCAATATTTCATCCTGCAGTTCGAGTTGCAACGTCTCTATCGTTTTTTCCGCATCCATAGGCGTACCTTGTCAGAACCCAAGCGTGCGCTTTAGCCAAGCGGCCGCGACTTCCGGCCATGTATCGTTGTCGCGCCCCGTGGGCCGCATGCCGTAGCCGTGTCCGCCCTTCGGGGCAAGAAGCATAGCGGCGTTCACGCCGGAGCGCTTGCAGGCAAGATAATAGGCAATGCAATTCTCAACCATGCAGAAATCGTCCTCCGTCTGGGTAAGAAATGCGGGTGGCGTCTCGCGAGTAACGGCGTTCAGCCCATCAAGAGTCATATCCCTGTCAGGCCGGGCCAAGAACCCGCCCTTGAAAAGCCCTGCGGGGTATATGAGCAGCGTCGCGTCTGGACGGGAACTGGAGGAATCCGCCTCATCAACGGGTTCGTACTTCCTCGACTTGAACGAACCTGCTGTGCGCGCGGTCAAGTTGGCGCCGGCGGAGAATCCGATCTGTGCTATCTTGTCCGGATCTATTTTCAGCTCCTTTGCGTTATGGCGCATCCACGAAACGGCGCGCTGGGCATCCATGAGAGCGACGCTTCCGTCGCCGGGAACACGATATTTGAGGATGAAGGCATCCATGCCGATGGAATTCGCCCACTCGGCAATCTCCATTCCTTCCAGGCGCCAGGCAAGCATGAAATATCCGCCGCCGGGACATATCAGCATCGCAGGATGGACGCCATCGCCGGGTGCTCGCCGAACCGTAAGCGTCGGGTGGCTCACATTGCGGTATATGAAGTCGCGATAGGGTCGGCCAGGGGCAAGGATCTCTGGACCAGATGGCGCGTCTCCGGGCATTTTGCCTTCCGGCCAGATGTCCAAAACCTTCCCGAACGCCGCAGCCTCGGCCGCGAAAGAACTCTCCTCGGGAGCTGCCGCGAACGATCCTGCGGCCAGCGCGGCAACAATGGCAAGAGAGAGAATCCGTTTCATGTCAGTCCTTTCTTTTTCCATGCGACGAGCGCGCCGCCCAAGTTTAGCACAGCCCCACCTGCCATGCGTCAAGGATGCAGATATTTCAGCTTTATGCCTTCGGGGAAACTCATGTTCGGCTGCTGACTGTATATGTCGGCCAAAGTGAGTCCCTTGGCGTCGAAAACTCTCGCGCTTCCATTCAGATATACGACAACGGCAAAATCTCCGGTGCAGCGAACAGGGGTGTGGCGAGACATGTCGCAATCTCCGCTGATGGCGAAAGACGACGTATCGACGTTGCTCGATATCAGCACGGGAAGCGTGCCTTCCGTACCCTGCGGGAATCCAGCGGCGATCGTCCATGCGACGCTCTCCGAAGCAAGTTCTCCTGGTCGCCTTTGGGGCGATGCGAAAGGTCCGGACCAAAGGCAGCGGAGAAGATCCCTGTCAACATACGGCGCCCAATCGTAACCTGTCTGGTTGCCGATGTCGAAAAGAGCCTTGAAGTAATCGGTGGACGTAGAGTAGACCGATCCGGCAATATCCTCCGTATCGGTCGGATCGAGGCCGTCATCCTCCGTAAGATGGGGCCAAAGTTCGGACTTGGTGCCGCGGCCAACGTTCTGCATCATAATTCCTTTGACCAACTTTGCGCCCTCCATTGACATAGCGGATGCATTGGCCCTGCGCTGGGCCGTCGTCACAGCAGGGACAAGCGCCGCAAGCGCAATTCCGCCAGCACCCGCGACAAACGTCTGTCGGCTCACGCCGGGAGCTTCAACCTTGACCGTCGAGCCAACCGAGGAGGCTTTCGCCTTTGATACGCTCGCGCACGCCGCTCTGACGGCTTTCGCGTTTTCGGGGATATGGGAGACGATTTCCTCATTGAACTTTTCCAATCCCTGGGCGAGCAACATCTGCGCCAAGCCGGACAGCATCTGGGCATCGGTCCCGGAGGCGCATTCAAGAGTAAGCGAAATGGCAGAATCCCCGACGCTGAAATTCAGCGCCCCGGATTTCCCTATCGCCTCTGCAGCCGGAACGCCCTGCGCACCCAAAAGGAACGGGAGAGCGCCCGCCACCTCATGACCGCCAATAAGATCGCCGAATCTCGGCATCCTGGCGGAAATGTGGGCGCCGGACGGAAGCATGTCCGCAAACGCGGCATCCTCGCCCTCCCCCTTGCGGTAGAGACGTATCTGGCGGGCTAGCGACGCCGGCGACCCCGCGACAATCATCAACTTGCCGTCAAGCGAAGCGAAGCAAGGGGCGGGCCGCCCGTTTGAGGTGCGGCGCTCTTGCGCATACCACGCTTTTTCGCCCTCGCATTCGAATTCCGTACCGTCGAATTCCTCGTTGTTGTCTTTAGCGAACTTTCTCCACTTATCGATGTATGCAGGAAGATCGTTGTCTCCGCAGACCGCAAGCGCGACATCGTCGTCCTTGAGATTGGCGGAGACAAGCACCCACTCGACAGAGAATGTGTCCGCCCCGAGAAGCGGAAGCCCTTCTTTGGCTTCGTCAGGAAGCTCAATCTTCGAATCCAGCTCCCTGGCGGCAGCTAAAGCTTCATCAAGAGCAGTCTTAACTGCGCCAGGCCCGGTCCCCCGGATGGCCACGGCAAGATCCATCCCTTCTGCGACGCGCGGACTGAACGCCGCCGCCGCTGAGTCTGCATCCGCCTTTTTGTCCTTACCGCCACATCCGGCAAGAGCTACCGCCGCGAGAGCGATGAGCGCGAATCTACTGACAGTCACGGTTTCCCCCTTTTACATGTCACTCCGCGCCAAGGCAAATTCCGATGGATTTGAGATCCGAAGAGTCGACGGCATATGCGGGATCGATTTCGATCGGCATCGACTCGGGGACCGTCACGCCGACCTCGGCGAACCAGCGCCTCCATTTCGCCTGCATGTCAGCCCTGCAGGACGCGGGCGAGTCGCCTCCTTCGGCATTCTTGACTGGCGAGAACTCCTCCTTCTGCTCGAAGGCGAGGAAAGACGCAACCTTGGCCTTGGGAAGGACATCGAAGATGAACTTCTCGAACTTGTATCCGTTCGGCTCGGACGGCTTGGAGACGTTGCCTTTCGCGTCCACGACGGGAATTTTCTTGAATGCGAGGTGGATGGGCATGGGCTGCGACGCCTCACGGTCGAGGAACGCACGGTCGAAGACGTGAATCGCTGGCGAGCCGTAGAGGAAGTACAGCTTGCCGTCCTTGCCTTTGCGGTTGCACTGCTCGTCCGTCATCTCGGTGTACTCGACCATGCGGAAAGTCTTCCCGAACTGCATCGGCATGCCGACCTTCTCCTTGGGCTCGCGCTTGGCGCATAGCTTTAGCGAGTATTCCGACTTGTTCATCACATGGTAGCCGATGAATGCGGGGTCTGCAATCTCCACCAGCGGATTGTCGACCTGGAAGAAGAAGACGCTCTTGATGCCGCGCTTCTTCATGTCGGCTAGCGCGCCTGAACGCTTCAGCGCGGCAAGGAGCCCACCGTGTCCATCGGGCGACATGAAGACATGGCCGGGCTTGTCGAGGATGATCTTTCCGTCCTGCGTCATTCCGGGCCACATGCCCTGCGTGAAGAAGAACACGTCTTTGGGGTTGAGGCCGAAATAGTCGTTCTCCTCGAAGCACTTGACCGTGGCCTCGTTGTTGGCCTCGCTTGTCATCACATAGAAGGGAATCGTCGCGCCATAGCGGATGGTACGCGCAAGAATCTTCCTTGCATGGAAATAGAAAAGAGGCGCACCGGTGACGGGGCCGATCGAGAAACATCCCTTGGGTCCGTCGTAACCGAGACGAGATCCCTGTCCTCCGGCGACGAGCAGAGCGGCGACACGGCCGGCCTTGAGCTCCTTCTCTCCCGCAGCCACCGCCTCGGCGAGCTTCTTGCCCTTGAGAACGGCTACTTTGGGAGCCTTGCCTTTGGAGCTGTCGGGGACCTCCGCGCCCTTCTCCAACGCCTCGCGGCAGTACGCAAGGCTCTTGGGCTCTATCTTGGCGATCTGCTCCAGCAGCGCGGCGCGCTCGGTCTTGTTAAGCTTTTTCCAGAACGCGAGAACGTGTTCCTGTCCGCACTTCTTGAGCATCTTTTCAGCTTCGGCGTAATTCATTTTTTGACTCCCTTTCGTTTGACGGGTTGTAGTATCCATCGCTTATTATACCAAAACCACTGCTCCGGATGTTGACGAATTTTCTCTCCGATGATATCCATCGCCTCCCGCGTGAGTCGCGCCGCCTCCTCTTTAGCATCCCCCGCGGAAGGATCCGGACGCAGCGTCGCGAGGTGCTCGAACACGTGCATTCCCTTCTCGCGTCTCATCGCAGCGACGACTATAGGAGCGCCGCACTTCACCGCAAACAGCGCGCCTGCGTGTGAGACATTGGCCTTGCCGCCGAGAAAATCCACCTCTGTGTCCGGACGGGGCGCACGGAGATCGGGCAGAATCGCAAACGCCCTGCCTTCACGCAGCTTGGAAAGTATCTCGGCGAGGGTCTTGGCGCTTCCGCGCTCCAGAACATCTATGTCGCCGTACTGACGCTTCATCCACGCATCAACCTTCGGATTGCGCTGGCGCGCGGCGATGGAAAAAAGCGGCAGCCCGTACTTGGCCATGCTCCACGCCGCCATATACCAGTTGCCGGAATGCGGAACCATTATGACCACGCCCTTGCCTTCATCCACGTAGGACTGGAGCTTTTCCTTGTACAGGGCGCCGTCGTGCACGTGACGATCCATCCATTTCCTCGTGAAGCGCGGCGCGCGCATCATCTCCACGCCATTCTGAAGGACATTTGCGAAGCTTCTCCACGCAATGCGCCTTTTCTCAGCAGGCGGCATGCCGGGGAATACCTCTTCGAGGCGGGCGATCGTGCGTTCGCGCTTGAGGCCGAAAACGACTACGGCGCACCACGCGAAAAAAGACGCAAGCGCCATCGCGACACGGTAGGGGATGAGATTGGCGACGCCGCAGAAGAACCTGAGCGCACAGTATTCGGCATTTACCGCAAACGGTCCCTTTTCGGCCATCAAGCCCTTTCCTAGTCCGCGACCATGTCAAGCGCATCCCAGTCGAGGATGCCTTCGAAAAGCCGCTTGACGGGGCCGGTCAGAGTGATTCCGGAGAATGATTTGCCGTCCCAAGAACCGTCGACCGTAAGTTCGTATCCGGTTATGGTGCTCACCTGCACCGGGAATTCAAGACCGTAATCGGAGACGCCGACGACAGCCGCAGCGACGGATCCAGTTCCGCACGCGCCAGTCTCGGCCTCGACGCCGCGTTCGTAGGTCCTTATTTTCACGCGATGCGGCGCCCTGTACGTCACAAAGTCGACGTTGGTCCCGTCAGGCGCAAAAGCTTCGCTGAGGCGAATGCGACGGCCCTCGCCGACGACATCCGCCTTCGAGAGATGCTCCACCGGGATCACCTTGTGGGGAACGCCGGCGACCACGAAGTCGTTGCCCAGATCGTGCGGGTCGGGCATCGCGATCTTGACGAGTCCGTCGCCGAGTATCTCCGCATCGACAAATCCGGCCAGAGTCTCGAAACGCATCTTCGGACCCTTCGCCGCGCCTATCTCGCGGGCAAAGGCAGCGACGCATCTTGCGCCGTTGCCGCAGAGATCGGCCTCGGTTCCGTCCGGATTGAAGAATCGCATCCGGAAATCGGCCTTGTCCGAAACCTGCACGATGATGACGCCCTCGCAACCGATGCCGTCCGGACGCGTTGCCATGGCTGCGATGCGCCGGTGGTCGTCTATCGGGAAATTCCCCGTGCGATCGTCGACGAGGATGAAATCGTTCCCCGCGCCGTGCATCTTGACGAAATGGATTCTTTTCATATGCGGACAGGCGCCTTCGGGATCAGAAGCCGAGAATCGCATTGTACCAGTCGACAGGCGCGGGGGGCATGTCCTTGCCGCCGGTGAGCCCGACGAGATCGGTCATAACCCAAAACGCCTCGTCGAGCACCACGTCATCGCGCTTCTCGCGTCTCTTGCGGCGCTCGCTTCTCGTCTCCTCTTCCTCGCCAGCGGCGAGGCTCTCGCCCTCCTCCAGCTTCCGCACCTCTCGGTCATGAAGCATCATGGCCTTGCGCGCCTCGCGCTCGAGCGGCACGATCTTGCGGTCGAACATGGCCTTGTATTCGGCGACATTGGCCACATGGCGAGTGAACTTCTCGTCGGCGCCGGTGCGCTTGTCCGAAAGCTCTTTCAGCTCGGGGACATAATCGGGAAGATTCCACGCCTGGCGGTAGTTGGGTCCACGGATTCTGGAGAACGGCAGAGCGTAGGGCAGCTTCTCCTCGCCGATGTCGAGAGAGTCCAGGAAAGACGGCAGATGAATGTCGGAGGCGACGCCCTTGACCTGAGTGGAGCGTCCGTTGACCCTGTAGAACCTCATCGTCGTTATCTTTGTGGAACCGAATCCGGAATTCTCGCTGCCTATGGACATGACGCTCTGCACAGTGCCCTTGCCGTGCGATTTTGCGTCACCGAGGACGATTGCGCGTCCGACGTCCCTGAGATGGCCCGCAACGATCTCGGAGGCGCTGGCGCTGCCGCGGTCTATGAGAACGATCAGAGGCTTCCTGAAAGCTACCGCATTGCCGCGGTCGATGGAGAGAGGCATTGCCGTTATGGCATCCCGCACGAGGACCACCGGACCTGACGGCACGAAGAGCGAGGACATCTTGATCGCCTCGGGAAGGGCTCCACCACCGTTGCCGCGAAGGTCGAGGATCATGCCGTCGACCTGTTCGGCGTTGAATTTCTTGATGTAGCCGAGCACGTCTTCGGCGCAGCTGACATATCCCTCCTCGCCGGGATTGCGATCCATCGACCCGTAGAACTCGGGAACATGGACATATCCGATCTTGAGATCGCGCGCATCGATGGATACCCGCTCCACCCTGCCCGTCGTGCGCTGATCGTCGAGCTGGATCTCGTCGCGCATAAGCTCGATGAGCTTGCGGCTCGCGCCGGAGGTGTCGTTTCTCGGGATGATCTCGAGCGTCACCTTCGATCCCTTGGGTCCGCGGATCTTGTGCACGGTCTTCCTCAGAGGCTGCCAGAGGATATCCTCCATCTCCCCTCCCTCCTGCTTGACGCCGACGATCTTGTCTCCCTCCTTGATGCGCCCATCAACGGCAATGGGCCCTCCAGGCATGATCTCGACGATCTTGACGGCGCCGTCGTCCACTGAAAGGACCGCCCCGACGCCGCAGAGCTTGAGGTTCATGTCCATATCGAAGTCCTCTTTCGTCATCGGCGAAAGATAGTCGGTATGCGGATCGAAGCTTCTGCATACGGCCGAAAGGTACGTCTGGAGGACTGTCTCCTCGTCGGACTGGGCCAGCGCCACGGCGAGCATCCTGTAACGCTTGACAAGGCTCTCCTCCACGCTGTCGAGAGGTTTTTCGGCATCGGCCGATTCCGTCTCGTTTGTGCAGGACTCCTTTTCCGGAGATTCGGCCGGCTCGGCGGACGCTTTCGCCGCCTTCTCCTCGGCGTCGATTTCGCGTCCTAGAGTGAGGGCGAGAACTTCATTCTTCATGCGCTTGCGCCAGAGCTCGTCCGCCTCTTCCTTCGTGGCGGGCCACTCGGCTTCGTCGCGCTTGAAGAGATACGACTCGTCCGTCGAGAAATCCCATTCGCCCTTGGCAAGCATGTTCGTCGCAAAGTCCACGCGCTCCATGAGCCTTTCGCGGTAGAGGTTGTATACCTCGTATCCGAAGCTGACGTCGCCGTCCTTTAGCTCGTCGTCGATGGTGAACTCGTGTGCGGAGAGCCTGTCGAGATCGCTCTTGAGGAACATTGAGCGATCGGCATCGTAGAGAGTGACGAGATTTGTCCATGCCCTTTGCGACATGGCATCGTCGAACCTGTGCTTCAGGACATGCCTCGACTCGAGCATGGAGGAAAGCCGCTTGGCGATCTGCCCGTAATGCTCTTTCGGCTTGACTTCTTCCGACGGCGCGGCCGCTGCGGCCGCGACCATGACCGCGCCCGTGAAAATGGCGGACGCCACAAGCGGCATTGATGCGAATCTTGGTTTTTTCATGCGTTGTTCTCCATTAGACTTACGAGCCGGTCGAGTTCCGCCGGCGGGATTACGATTCTTTCCGTGCCAAAGCTTTTCGTCATTCCGGAAGAGTTGAGTATGACGACTCCATCGACCTCTGCGATCTGCGCGGTGAAAGTGTTGGATGCGAAAACGAGGACGGGGGTGACATGGCCGTCCCACCCCTTGGAAAGGAGTTCTGCCTTGACCTTCGCGGCCTCGCGTTCAACCTGTGCGAGCGGTGCGCGGCTGGGAAGCCTGCCGTCGACAAGAACGTGACCTTCCTCCACGGTAACTTTTCCGCGCCAGTACTTCGTCTCCACGGCGAACACGCCGGGAGGTCCGACGACAACATGATCCACATGCACCCCCCTTGCGACGAAATCGTTGAACACATGGTATTTGTCGGGAAGATTTTTTAGTATCCCGCTTACCCTCTCCTCCCCGCGCGCGCCAATGAAGAAGCGCTCGGTGCGCCTGACGCCAGAGACAATGCTGAAGCACACAAGGACGAGCGCCACCGAGAGAAGAACGGTTCCGGCTGTCGGCGAGGCGATGTCTGCCGGCGCGAAGCCAAGGGCGGCAACGCAGACCGCCGCGGCGAACCCGGCGATGAAAAGTCCCAGAAACAGCGGCCAAAGCCCGACAACCGTGCCTTTTACCCGGGCCCATTCGCCCGCAACTCCATGTATCTGCGCCATAGCTTAAGAGAATGCCTCCAAGAGTTTTGCGGCGACGGACTTCGCATCGAGCCCGTACGCCCTTTCCAATTCATCCACCGTTCCGTGGGGGATGAAGCAGTCTGGCCAGCCGAATTTCACATCGGCCCCGATCGCCTCACCGAGTCCTCCCGCGACGGATCCGTTTTCAAGACTTGCGATCTTCATTCCCGCTGCCCGCTGCCTTGCGAGAAGGTCGGCATCGAACGGCTTGAGATACCTCGCGTGCACGGCGATTCCGCCTGCAGCCTTCGCCGCCTCGCGAGCCTTCGGGAGCCAGTCGCCCGTCGCCCACAATGCGAAGCGCGGCTTCTCAGGCGCCACGCCGGCGTATTTTTCCGGCCCGGGGGGCAGCCCCCTCGGATACCTTATGACCGTTGGACCCTCCCGCACCAGCGCCTCGCCGAGGAGCGCCGCGAGATCATCCGCATCCTTCGGTTGGCAGATGGTGAGGTTCGGTATGGATCGCAGCATCGCAAAGTCGTAAAGACCTTGGTGCGTCATGCCGTCGGCCCCGACGACTCCGGCGCGATCGACGCAGAAGACCACTGGAAGCTTCGATATCGCGACATCATGAAACACATGGTCCACTGCCCGCTGCAGAAACGTGGAGTAAACCGCCACCACGGGACGCATGCCAGCCGCAGCTAGACCGGCCGCAAACGAGACCATGTGGCCCTCTGTTATGCCGGTATCGAAAAAGCGCGACGGGAAACGCTTCGCAAAGCCGGAAAGCCCGGTCCCTTCAGACATCCCCGCGGTAAGCGCGACGACCCGCGGATCCTTATCCGCTGCCGCCTCCAGAGCATTCCCGAACGCGGCAGACCAGTCGTATTTCGCTTTCGGCCTCTCCCCGGCCTCCGCTGCTGCGCGATCGAATGGCCCAACCCCGTGCCATGCCGTAGGATGTCTTTCCGCAGGAGCGAAACCCTTGCCCTTTTTAGTGACGACATGAACCACGACGCTGCGCTTGTCCTCGCGCGCGACGGTGAACGCAGCTTCAAGAGCCTTGAGGTCGTGCCCGTCGACCGGTCCAAGGTACCTGAAACCGTAAAGCTCGAATGGACGGCTCGCAAGGAACAGGGACTTGATGCGGCTTTCCAAGCCGTGGTAGATGTTCCTGAGAAAAGTGAGCTTCAGCGCGTGGCCCGCCTTTTCCGCCGCCGTTTTTACCCGGTTGTAGCGTATGTCTGCGATGAGTCTTCCGAGAAAACGCGAGAAACTTCCCGCCGGCTTCGATATGCTCATCCCGTTGTCGTTGAGGACAAGTATGACCTTCTTCGTGGAAGACGCGCACTCGTTGAGGGCCTCGAAACTCGTTCCGTTTGCGAGAGACGAATCGCCCACGACCGCGACGACGTGTCCGCCGGAGCCCTTGATGTCCCGTGCGGCCGCCATCCCCTCCGCCACCGAAAGCGCCACTCCCGCATGTCCCGCAACAGCGGCGTCTGCGGGGGATTCGGACGGATTCGGGAAACCTGAAATCCCTCCGAAACGCCGCAAAGTGCCGAACCTGTCAGCACGGCCGGTCAATATCTTCCATGCATACGCCTGATGGCCGACATCCCAGACGATCCTGTCCTTGAGCGGATCGAAAACCTTTGCGAGAGCCATCGCAATCTCGACGGCCCCCAGCGACGAAGCGAGATGTCCGCCGTTCGCAGCGGCGGTGGAGATTATCTTCTCCCTTATCTCCAAGGCGGTCATCACAGTTCTTCCCGCCTTTCGTATATCTGAAGAAGCGTGGAGTTCTGTCCGAACGCTTTGATTTCGCGCTTCAGTGCATACCGGCGCGCAACAATATCCCTGTATTCGCGCTGCTTCTCAGGGTTGCGTTCACGGCAGACCGGGGGATCTATGGCGAACGAATACCCAGAAAGCGCCGCAATGCGCGGACTCTCCGGGTCCTCAAGAATTGCACGCCAGGACGCATCGTCCAGCATGGAGAACGGGCCCATCTCCAGTCCCGCGGGGACGCGGCGGCCAGTCTCGATGGCAAGATACAGATCTTGGGTCAGAATCGTTTTTCCGCCGGGATCCATCGCGTCAATCTCGCGGGCGGCTTCCTGAAGCTTCATGAGCTCGGGCTTGTCCTTGATGATGGACCAAAACCTGTCCTGCCCGTCTGTAGTCCATTTCTCGAGAAGCGGCGAACCGAACGATGTCGCGAAGGCGAGCCCCATTGCGAGCACAACGGCGAGACGAGTCTCCATCACACGGACCGACACCAGAACCGATGCTAGCACTGCCGCGAGTCCCATGACCGGAACTTGATAATCTTCATAGGGGAAAGGCGCGAGCATCTGCACCAGAAAGACGGCGAGGAATCCGGCAAAGAGAAGTCCGCAGGCTCCACGGGCGGCGCATTCCTCCTTTCCGGAAGACCCTTGAATCCTCCGCATCGCCACAGCAAGGCCCAGAAGAATCCATACAGGGAGATACCACCTCACCAGTCTGCTTAAACTCCCCGTGACGAAAACCGCGGAGAAACCTCCTCTCGCGGCATGGTACTTTTGCGCTGCGCAGAGTCCCTCGAAAGCGCCGGAATCGAACAAAAATGGACCATATACGATCGAAAGACCGGACAAACCGCCAAGACCGAACCATAAAAACGCAAACCTGCGCGTGAAAAACATGAAAAGGAGCCCAAATCCGCACACGGCAAGCAAGGCACCAAGGCTTATGCGGGTCCCCGCGGCGAAAGCAAGAGATAAACCCGCCGCGAAATAGAAGCCTGGCGCGGTGAACGGTCTCGCAGACTCGGGAGTCTTCATGGCGCGCACGAGAAGATAGTATCCTCCGGCGACAAAGAAAGACGCGAGCGCGTAAGTTTTGGGGATGGTCAGATAATAAAGATGGTAAAGATTGCACGCCAGCAAAAGAATGACCGTGACCGACGCGGCCGTCCTCTTTTCAGCAGGCACGAGCTCGCGCACAAGAGCGACGGAAAGCCCGATTCCCGCGAGCCCTATCGCAAGCGTCACAGCACGCGCGCCGACGAGTCCGGCGGAAGTCCACGCCCATGAGAACGCCGAATAGACGATCGGCATCAATGGACCTTGCGTATAGAAGAAGTCACGGTATGGCATGAGACCGTCACGGACCAGCTCCGCCGCATACAAATACCATCCCTCATCCTGGTTGAGTGCGCCAAGCCATATCGCCGCGACCGAAAGAATGGCCGCCGCAATGCAAGCTATTATGCCGCATCTTCTTTCCATCACTCAGCCTTGGCGGCCTCTCTGGCCGCGGCCTTCGCATTCTCCTTTTCTTCTGCAGGGTCCGGAATCGGGAGCGTGCCCGCGGGACGCTTCACGCGGATCCCAGTCCTCGGCTGCTCCCTGCCCTCGGCCTTTGCCTTGATCGCGTCCTCGATCCGCCTTATCGTATCCTTCACCTCGAGAGAGCGCGGCGCCAGCTCGAGCGCTTTCTTGGCGCTCGTCATCGCCTCTTCATAACTGCCCATGCTGTGCTGCACAACGGCCAAATTGTTCCAGACAGCAGGCTCGTAGCCCTTCTTCTTCAGGCAGCGCTTTAGATATTTCTCCGCCATGGGAAACTCTCCGGTCGTTATATAGTCCATGCCGATGGCAAAGTTTGCGTTGGGGTCGTCGGGATCGGCCTCGATGATATAGTTCGCATAGCTGTGGGCGAGCTTGAAGTCGGCTCGGTCGAGCGCATTCTGCAATCCTTCGCGAGGCGTCTTCTGGCGCATGAGTCCCTTGATCTTGCCGGCCTGGATCGCATCGGTTATACCCTTGGCGATAGCGTTGTGCCCGTCAAGGATGCGCGCAAGCTCGTATTCCGATTCTGCACGCGGAAGCGAACCGTCCAGGCTGCATACCGCACCGCGGATTCGCGCCAACGCCGCCATCTGCCAAAGTATCGTATTGATGCGATCGGCAAGAAGGTTCTCCGCCTTGAGCGGCCAACCGCCTTTCGTGCAGAACGCAAGCAGTCTCTCGACAAACTCGTCGGTCCTGGCGATGCCTTCCATGCGAGCATTCTCGTCGATTGCCGCACCTTCCCTGTCGGAAGGCGGCGAAATGACACCGGAGACCGCAGGATACGTGTCGCCTAGATGCTGAGTCCACACCCGCAGCGCATCCGCATTCTGCACGGCGCAAGACGAGAGCTTGTCGCGTTTGAGCGAGTCGTCGTTCATCCTGAGCTGCAGCCACGAAAGGAGAAGCGTGTCGCCGCCGGCGCTGGAGCTGAGGCGATCCTCCTTGTCTTCCATGAGACTCGACAGCGCATAGCCCCCGCGTGCGAGAGGCTTGCTCCTGACCTCCGCGCCAAGCCTGTCCCATACGCGGCAATCGGTCGCGATGCACTTGAGTTTCTTTCCGCGTTTTGCCGCTTCAAGCTCTATAGCCGGGTCGAACATGCCATCGGTGAAGACAAGCTCCGCATCGCCGGCCTCGGTCACGACCTCCGCTATATAGTCGTTTATGAGAGCAACAGCTTCTTTCTGTCTTAATTGCGGACGACCGTAAAACGATCCAAAGGCGAGCGCCAAGGCTATCGCAAGAAAAACGGAAAGGCGAGTGGCGACCTGCTTGCGCGTAAGGCCGGATCCCTTCTCTTCAAGATCCGGATCATACTGCGCGGCAAGACGGCGGTGATCTCGCGCAAACGCGTCAATCAGCGTGACGACGAGGGCGCAAAGAACCGTGACCGCACCCATCATCGAGCAGAGGAACAGCAGCACGGGGCTGTAGACCTCTATGGATTTGCCGAAGCACCAGAACCAAAGCGGACGTATCGACGCGAGCTGAGAGTAGGCGAGGCAGCCCGTGACGAAAAAGACGATACCGATGTGGTAGCTCAAAAAGTATTCTACATCCGTGGCGCGACGGAGCATGGCGACCGCGAGGACAAACGGCAGAAGCGCAAAACCGACGCCAACCACCCATCCTCCGAAATTCGCAGCACCAGTAACGGTGCGCGCCAGCATCGTTATGTATTTGACCGGCAGCTGGCCCGTGGAAAGCCCGAGCATCTGCATGCCGCCGTGAGACTTGAAGGAGTAGATGTTGAGCGCGATTGAGGCGAGAAGCCCCAGGGCCCAGAAGAACGTAAGGTACCACTTGGAGCTCTGCTGCATAAGCGGCTGCAGAAGCTTCACGTGGAATAGTCCGCCCTTCGTAAGCAAGACGTAGAACATCATCCAGAACCCGAAGAGCCATATGAACCCGAGCGGAGTCTCCGCGCAAAGAACTCCCATCACGAACATGGCCCAATAAACCGTGACGATCGCTCCGCCCGAAAGGAACCGGGCGAGAAGGCAGACGGAAAGGCTGAATACGAGCGCGGTGAATGTGGCGGACGTAAACGCCTGGCCAAGGCTCCAAACCGGATCAGCCAGCAGGAACAGAACAGCCGCAAGCGCGCAAACTCCGCGGGAGAAGATTCTCGACCACAGCCAATTGCTGTGGACCATTCTCACCAGAATCGAAATTATCTCCTTGAACGTCAGATACGCCATTGCCGTCATAGCACCAAGCGAGAGCTTCCCGAGCAGGGAAAGAATCGCCGTAGCGCCGCCGACCCCGGATGTGCGGAACAAGGCTCCCGCAATGAGACGCCAGATTCCGCCCGGTATCGCTTCGGCAGGACGGAGTCCGGCAGCGACGGAGTAATCGGTCCACGCAGAAGGGTGAAGGCCTTTTATCGATAGAGCGGCAGACACCAAAGTCGCGACGATACCCAACACCAGCGCCACCAACCAATCCAACCAGTCCAGTTTGGCCGGGGGTACGAACGAGCCTCCAATGGCGTTTTCGTCATTGTTATCGTCTTCATCTTCGTATTCGTACTCGAAGCGCTTGTTCCGTCGCAGCATTGCGTACCCTCCTTTTACGGGATGAGAAGATATTATACCATAAATTCGCACATTTGGTGAAACCCTCGGCGTTTTAGCACGCGAATCCGAACCGACTCCTCGGTTGCGGCGTCTACTCCAGCAATCCTTGCCTCGCCATTTCCATGACAGCCTCGCCGAAAAGCGTATTTGCCCACGCAAACCAAGGCCGCGTAAAGACCGACGGATCGTCCGCATCGATCCCTTCATGCATGAAAAGCGTCCCTCCTGTCGTATCGGCGAGCATCTTCAGAGCAGAAAGCTTCTCCTTGTCGTCAACCGAAGTCAGTATCCGCATTATCAACGACATCGGCCACACTTTCCCGTAGCCAGTATGGGGGCTTCCAATGCCTGAAATCGCCTTCCCTTTGAAGAAATACGGATTGCCGTCAGGGGAGAGTATCATCTTGCGCGTATTCACATATACAGGATCGTTCCTGTCAACCCCGCAAAGATACGGAAGCGACAGGAGGCTTGGCGCATTCGCATCATCCATAAGAATCGCTCCGCCGAAGCCGTCCACCTCGTATGCGTAGACTTTCCCCCATTTTTTCGTCTTTACTATTGCATATTCGCGCAATGCCGCGGAAATCTCATACGAAAGCGATTCGCATTCCGCGGCAAGCTCTTCGTCGCACCCTTCCGCCCTGCAGATTTCGCCGGCCTTTGCCAGGACGTCGGCCGCGAAAAAATTTGACGGCACGTTGAACGGAAGCTTCACCGCATCATCGGAAGGACGGAATGCGCTCGCTACGAGTCCGACGGGGCGCGCCGGCGGACCGTACCCGTAGTTTTCAAGCGAGTCGAGCGGATGCAGCGTATTCCTTTGGAATTTGTATGATGTCTTGAGGCCATCCCTCCTCTGCTGCTCGCGGAAGGCAGCGACGATTTTCCGGAGCGTATCCTCCCATTCTTTCCCGAAAATCGACCCGTCCCCCGTCGTCTCCCAATAGCCGTATGCCAATCTCAGAGGGTAGCAGAGCGAATCCACCTCCCACTTCCTTTCATGCACGCCAGGCCTCATGTCGGTAAGATCGCTTTCCCATTCGCTATCTTTCGATTCGTCCATATAGAAGGCGTTTGCGTACGGATCGAGCCTGATTGCCGCAAATTGCTTGAGAATTATGCCGCGCACGAGACTGGCCAGACCCGGATCGTCCTTCAGATGCTTCAGATACGGCCATACCTGAGCGGCGGAATCCCTCAGCCACATCGCGTCTATATCGCCCGTTATTATATATCCGTCGCCCTTCACCGTAGTATCCAGAGTATTCGGATATGTTGCCTCGAACATCTCCCTCAAGCGCGGATCTTTTATCCTTTTGGACGTCTCTTCTATGGCCGCCTCGACCGCAGCGCTCGTAAACGTACGCGCGGAAGGCTCCGGACGGCCCTTCAAGGGTTCGGGGCTTCTGCATGAAGCACAAAAGGCCAGCGCCGCAAACGCGACGCCGGCCAGAGGCATGATGCTTTTGTTTTTTGAGGCCATATCAACAGATGGCTATCTTTTTGGGTTGCGACTCAGGACGCTTCTTCACGGTTATCGCAAGAACGCCGCTCTCCATCTTGGCCGAGAGGGTGCTGGCGTCCGCGAGTTCAGGAAGATCGGCGCTCATCGAATAGTTCGCATGCTCGAATTCGGACGCGACCTGCTTGAACCCTGCCGGATTCTGGAATTTGGAACGCGTCTTCAGGGTTAGAGTGCGACCCTCTACGTGAAGTTCGGCATCTTCCTTGCCTATGCCGGGCAGTATGATCTTGATTTCGTATTCCTCGGGCTTCTCGGCAAATGTCGCAGCCGGAACGATATATTTTTCGCTTTCCATGATTTTGCTCCTTTCTCTTTGCGGCCCTTTTTTACCCTGCAATCGAAATGCGCCTCGCCTGTGCGGCATCAGCTTTGGGAAGCTCTACGCGCAGTATCCCATTCTCGAATTTCGCGTTGGCCTTTTCGGCATCCACGCGGAACGGAAGCTCCAGACGACGGCTCCA
This sequence comes from Kiritimatiellia bacterium, assembly GCA_024694365.1. Taxonomy (GTDB): domain Bacteria; phylum Verrucomicrobiota; class Kiritimatiellia; order RFP12; family UBA1067; genus UBA1067. The sequence continues at coordinate 7,263 of JAILJX010000031.1, read as the reverse complement.
CGCAGGCTTGGGCTCTTCGGTTTTGCCCGTTTCGGCATCGGCGACCGAAGAAGGCTTGTCCGCAATAACGACCGCCTGGGCCTCAAGCGTCAAGTCCACATCCTTTGCCGTCTTTCCGGGAAGCTCCATGTCTACGATGACGGCGTTGTCGTCCAGATACACGTTTACGGGCGGGAAGCGTCCGGCGGCACGCGCCCGCACACTTCTGAACGCACGGCTGGATGTATCGAACAGATCATCCAGAAAACCCCACGGATCCATACTCATCAGTGTATTCATTTCATTGACTCCTTTCTTTTTGCCAACACCCTCATATAAGCACTTCCGTGCCAAAGGCGCAAATAGGGCGGGAAAAGAAACGGAGTGAGACGCATTGTCTCACTCCAGGGACAAAAAGAGTCGGATTGTCCCTTTCCGCATCTTATTCGGCGGGAGAGAAATCGGACTTCCCTACGCCGCACATCGGACAAACCCAATCATCGGGCAGATCCTCGAACGCGACGCCATCGTTCTCCGCGGGATCGTAAACGTAACCGCAGACGTTGCATACATATTTCTTCATATTTTTTCCTTTCAGTAAGGATGGTTGGGTGTTTTCGGCTGATAGTTTAACAAGATTCTCCGTCCTTGTCAATCGCTCGCACCAGAAGACTTTTCCACTCCTCAAGCCTGGCGGACGTGTCGCACTCCACAAGAAGGCGCAAATACGGCTCGGTGTTGGATTTTCTCACGCTTATCCAACCTTCCGCAAATTCGATTCTGATGCCGTCCATCGTCTCCCGTCCCGTCTCGTCTGGAAATTTCTCCTCAACAGTCGAAAGGACCCTGCCGATTGCCGCATCTTTGTCCCCGACCTTGAAATTGAGCTCTCCGGAATTCGCCCATTTCGCCGAAATCGGCTTCATCATTCCGGCGAAGGAAAGCCCTGCAGCCTTCGCCTTTGCGATTTCGGAGAGTATTCTCAGCGCAGCAAGAACACCGGAGTCGCATCCGTAGAACTCGCTGAAATAGTAATGCCCTGCGAGTTCGCCCCCGCAAAGCGCCTTTTCGCGCCTCAATATAGGTTTTGCGAAGGCATGCCCCACGGGCACCATCACGGGCTCGCATCCCATTGCGCGTATCGCATCGACGGCTCCGCGCGATGTGCGAACGTCGTGAATTATCCTGTCCCCCCGCTTCGCTCCGGTCGCCTTCGCCACTACTGGAACGAGGTAGTCTGGCTGGACGAACGCGCCCGTCCCGTCCACAAACATCGCCCTGTCGGCGTCACCGTCGAAGATGACGCCGCAATCAAGCGAGCATTCGTGCACGAGCCTCGAAATCTCCTCGCGCGCATCAGCTTTGAGAGGGTTCGGGGAATGCGCCGGGAAGGATCCGTCAAGCGTGCCGTTGATGACCGTCGCGCCAGGGAAAAGCCCGCTTGCGAACAGCGACGCCATTCCGTTCGAACAGTCGACAGCGTATCTCAGCCCCTTGAGGCTTCCGGTGTCGACACGCGACTTCATCCATTCGACATACGGCGCAACCGCCCCGTCCACAAACCTGTATCTCCCGCGGCGGGAGACACCGGCATCGGGAATCTCAGTTGAAGCCAGCTTCTCCACTTCGTCGAGCCCGTTGGCATAGCCGACAGGTAGAGCCGTCTTCATGGAGACCTTTAAACCATTGTCCGCGGGCGGATTGTGCGACGCTGTAACCATGACAGATCCGTCGTAGCCGTCCCTGCCCGTGCAAAAATACACCATCGGAGTCGAGCAGAGTCCGATATCGTCCACATCCGCCCCGGCGTCGAGCAGTCCCTTGACGAGCGCCGCCTTCACATCAGCCCCGGTAACCCTGCAGTCGCGTCCGACGAGCCACCTCGAACCTTTTACGACCTTGGGAAGCGCGCGGCCTATCCGCTCAACGAGCGGAAGGTCGAAATCGACCCCGAAAGTGCCGCGCATATCGTAGGCTTTGAAGAATCCCATGGCGATCAGATGTGTTCGGGCGTTTCGATGCCGAGGAGTCCGAGACCCGTGGACAGTATCTCGCCGAAAAGCGAACAGAGTCTCAGCCGTGCGCTTCTGACCGGCTCTTCACTCTTCAGGATAGGGGAATTCTGATAGAAACTCGAATATAGCTGAGCCGTCTGGAAAAGGTAGTCCGCGAGGACGGAAGGCTTGTACGCCTCGGACGCCCTCACGACAGCTCCCGGGAACTCCAGAAGCTGCAGGGCAAGACGCTTTTCGGCCGGTGTGGAGACGAGGAACTCTCCGGCCGCGAAGCCTTCCGCCTTGGACAGGAGAGACCTGACCCGCGCATAGGCGTATTGGAGGTATGGTCCCGAATTGCCCTCGAGCGCAAGAGCCTTGTCCCAGCTGAAATCGATGTCTGTTATCGGATCGTGCGAAAGGTCGGAATATTTCACCGCCCCGTAGCCGATCTGCTCGGCGAGCTTCTCGTCGCCGCCGCGATCCTTGACAATCTCAAGCGAGCGCCTTTTCGCCTCTGACAGGAGTTCATCGAGCTTGATGAGATTACCCTCTCGCGTGGAGATGGCCCTGCCCTGATAGCTCATGAGCCCGAAAGGCACGTGGACGAGCTGCACATCGCTGTAGCCCATCTTGCGCGCTATGGAGAACCATTGCTTGAAGTGAAGCTGCTGGCGGGCGTCGGTCACGTAAATGATCCTCTCGGGATCGTAATCTTTAACGCGGCATTCGACGCACGCGAGATCGCTTGTTGTGTAGTTGTAGCCGCCGTCGGACTTTCTGACAATCGCAACACCGAGCTTTTCGTCCTCCAGCTTCACCACGAGAGCGCCTTCGCTCTCTTCGGCAAGTCCCATCTTCACCAATCTCTCAACGACTCGAGGCATGACGCCGTTGTAGTAGGATTCGCCGCGGTACGTGTCGAATTTAACCCCGAGCTTCGCGTACATGCGGTCGAATTCGGCGATCGAGATGTCGATGAATTTTTTCCAGAGCGCGAGATTCTCCCCGTCGCCCTGTTGGAGCTTCACAAGCTCGGCCTTGCACGCCTCGCGCCAGACGCCGTCCTCCTCCTTCGCCCTGGCGGCGGAGAGCACGTAGCACTTCTCCAGGACCGGCACCGAGAGATTGTTCCTCTCCTCCTGCGTGAGAAGATCCCTGTAGCCTTTGATAAGAATGCCGAACTGCGTCCCCCAGTCGCCGAGATGGTTGTCGGCGATGACATCGTATCCGAGCGCGCGGAAAATCCGGTCTATGGCGTTTCCGATCACCGTCGACCTGATGTGTCCGATGTGCATCTGTTTCGCGGCATTGGGCGAAGAGTAGTCTATGACCACCTTTTTGCCGGCGCCAGACTGCGGAATACCGCACTTCGGGGCTTTTGCAAGCGTCTCAAGCTCGCCTGCGAGCCAGCCGGGGGAGACTGTCAGGTTTAGGAACCCGGGCCCCGCGACATCGACCTTTTCGAAGCAGTCCCCCTCCAATGCGTCCGCAACCTTCTGCGCCGCGTCGTGCGGCTTGAGACCTACCTTCTTCGCAATCTTCAGCGCATCGTTGCACTGGTAGTCGCCGAATTTCGGGTCAGTCGCCGGAACGGCCCGCACCGAATCGAACAACTCTCCCGGGAACGCCTTTTCGAATGCAGCCTTTACCTTTTCGGACAATGTCATACCGTCACTCGCTTCCTTCTATTTTCCTATGTTGAGGGTCTTGAATCCAATCTTGCGAAGTTCTTCCGCGGCGAGGCAGTTTCTGGCGTCGAAGACGAGCGCGGGCTTGCGCATCGAAGCGTAGATGTTGGACCAATCGAGCGCCGGATACTGCTTCCAGTCTGTCATCACGAGCACTGCGTCGGCATCCTTGGCTGCTTCATACGGATCTTCCACGAGCTCTATCGAGCCGTCCATGATGTCCGCGAGATCCTTCTTCGCGTTCGGGAGGGCCTTGGGGTCGGTGATGGCGAGGCGAGCATGCTCTTCGTGGAGCATCCTGACCACGGCGCCCGAGGGAGTCTCGCGCGTGTCGCCGGTATCCGCCTTGAAAGCGAACCCGAACACCGCGATCTTCTTGTTGGCGATAGTGTTGAAAAGCGCATGGAAAAGCCTTTCGACTATGCGGCGCTGCTGCGAATCGTTCATGGCTATCACCTGGTTCCAATACAATGCCGCGTCTTTAAGCCCGAACGTCTCGCAAAGGTAGACGAGGTTGAGAACGTCTTTCTTGAAGCAGCTCCCGCCGAATCCCGGACCGGCCTTGAGGAACTTTGACCCGATCCTGGTATCGGCGCCCATGACCCTCGCGACCTCGCCTATGTCGGCTCCTGTGGCTTCGCAGAGCTGCGAGAGCGCGTTCACCGAGCTTACGCGCTGCGCGAGCATCGCGTTCGCCGCGAGCTTGGTGAGCTCGGCGCTCCATACGTTCGTCGTGAGGATCTTTTCGCGCGGAACCCAGCAGTCGCTCTCGCCGGCGTAGATGTCGACAATCTCGTCCACCGCCCTCTTTCCGGCCTCGTCTGCTGGTCCGCCTATGAGAACGCGGTCCGGCGAGAGGAGGTCTTTGATGGCCGTCCCTTCGGCGAGGAATTCCGGATTGGAAAGGACCGTGAACTTGAGGCTCTCGTGGGTGTTGAGAATCGCGCTCATCGCCGCCGCGGTCCTCACGGGGAGAGTCGACTTTTCGACGACTATCTTGTCCGACTCGGCCCACTTAGCGATGTTCCTCGCTGTCGCCTCCCAGAACTGGAGGTCGCTCGCCCTTCCCGCTCCTCGCCCGAACATCTTCGTTGGCGTGTTCACGCCCACGAAGACGATGTCGCACTTCTTGATGCAGCCCTCGATGTCGGTAGTGAAGAACAGGTTCTTTCCGCGAACCTCCCTCACGACCTCGTCTAGCCCCGGCTCGTAGATCGGCAGATTGTCCGAATTCCAAGCGTCGATGCGCTCTTTGTTGATGTCCACGACCCACACCCTGCGCGAAGGGTTCATCTTCGCGATCACTGCCATGGTGGGCCCGCCGATGTATCCGGCGCCGACGCAAACGATATCTTTGTTCATAAAGCGGTATTATATCACATTTCCCGCGTCCGCACCAATCCGGAAACCGCCATCATGCGATTTGCAGTTCGCGGAGATTGCGGGCGAGCTTCGCCACCTGCCAGCGTCTGCGCCAGGCGGGAAGGTCTTTCCAATATGAAAGGAGCTCCTTGAGCCGTCCGAGAACGGGCCTTTCGCCGCAAAGCTCCCTTGCAGACGCCTCGGCGTACTTTCCCAGCCACTCTTCTATGTCGACGCGTTCTCCAAGAGCGCGTATGAAACTCCGCCCCACCATGACTCCCGCCACTCCGGCAATGCGCTCGCCGGTCCTAGCATCACCGTTGAAAACCACCTTCATGCGCGCTACGGCGAGCACCTCGTCGAATGCGCCTCTGTCGCATTCGCCTTCGTACATCTGCCGAGCCGTTCGCGCATGGACGGCAAGGAACCTGAGCGGGTATCCGTTGAGGATCGGCATGAGCGACAGCAGCTCACCGGGGCTGTCGATCCCAAGGCGCGCCTTCACCGAGAAATTGCCGTCCCCCATCACTTCACACCCCGTCTCGACCATGCGCACAAGAACGTCGGGGGTGCGCAGAAGTCCGCTGCCTCGTCCCTTGTTGCGCACCATTGGGAACGGGCAGCCGCAATTGAGGTCCGCCGTCGAAAACCCGGCAGCCTTCACTCTCTCCAGGCAATGCCGCAGCGCCTTTGGATCTTTCCCGATGAACTGCGGAGTAACGAGAATCCCGCCTTCGCCCGGACCGCCCGCCGTCTCCCTGTCTTTCAGCGGGTCGTATCCCGGCGCCGCCGTTATGAACGGCGTGACCGCCTCTGTGAAACCGGCTCCGCGGATAAGCGGGGCGAAGACTGCGCGAAACGTGCGTATCGTGACGCCCCTCAGAGGAGCAAGGATCAATTGGTATGCGGGCGTCACGGCAAGCGTGTAAGAAAAATGCGCCCGGGGCCAGCCGTCATCTTTTCCCCGGGCTCGAGATACGACGTCTCCCCCGATTCCACCTCATATACTATGAGGAACGAATCCATAGGCGCGGAGATTCCCTCAGGCCGGGAAAGGATGCGCTGAGAAAAGTCGAAGTATTTCGAGCGCACGCTTTCCGAAGGTTCCGGAACGGGAAGACTCCAGTCGATAGACTTAAGCCCCAAGGCGACATGGAGTTCACGCGGCTTACCGTCTGCCCCAAGTCGTCCCCAGTCGTAAAGCCTGTATGTCGTCTCGGAACTCTGCTGCACTTCGTAAACCTTCACTCCGTCGCCTATGGCGTGTATAAGACCGCCGGGGATGAAATACGTCTCGAAAGGCTTCGCATCGTGCTTTGCGAGAAGTTCTTCAACCACCCCCTCTGCGATCGCCTTCTCCAGGTCGCGGGCAGTCGTGCCAGGTTTCAGTCCCGCATATATCGGGCCTCCCCTCAGAACGCACCACATCTCCGTTTTCGGCTCTCCGCCTGTCAAGGAGGCCGTTGCCTCATTCGGATGCACCTGCACAGAAAGACGCTTCTGCGCGTCCAAAACCTTGACCAGAAGCGGGAAGCCAGGCTTGATATCCGCAAATGCAGTTCCGTCCGCAGGCCCTCCAGAAACGACAGAAGACTCCCCGCGGCGCGCCGAGACGGTCCAACTCTCACCGCCCCACACGAGAGTGCGCAGAAAAGGCGAAAGCTTCACTTCCTGAGACTCCCGGTCAGGCGCCTTGAACGGCAGCCATGATTTCGTCGGGCGATGTCACGCCAACAAACTGCTTGGCAAGCTTGCCGTCCTTCATGACGAGGAGCGTGGGAATGGACATCACGCCAAAGCGAACCGCGAGGTCCGGTTCGGAATCGATGTCTACCTTTAGGATGTTGAGCTCGGGATGGGCCGGGCCTATCTTCGTCTCGAGAATAGCCCCCTGCATCTTGCATGGACCGCACCACGGCGCCCAGAAATCCACAATCGACACTCCGCTTGCCGTCGCCGTGTCGAATTCACCCGTCTTGATGTCGCGAATGGCCATTTTGCTCCTTGTATATCGTGTGATGATTGAGAACATATTATACCAAATCCCGCGCCTCGCGTTCAAGCCACGACAGCCCTGGAGGTTCCCCAAAAATTTTTGTGTGAAGTCCAGAAGCAAATGCAAGTTTCTCTTGCGTTTAGTCCTTGAGATTGCGGGACGGGATTGAAAGGCAGAATATTTCCCATCATTCCTTCCTAGGAAGGAAACCCCCGTTTACTTCTGGACTTGAATTTGGATA
>JAILJX010000093.1 GCA_024694365.1 Kiritimatiellia bacterium | reverse complement strand
GATAGGTATGGGACGCGAGCATGGCTTGAGGAAGATCTTCAGAAGTATGACGATCCGCTGTTGTATGAAGATTATGCGCCATCCGACGTCTGGATGCGTGTGAAAACGGGGCGTGCTCGGTTGGATGGACGAGGGAGGGCGATTCTGCGTGCGGTTGCGGCGCTTCGTGAGGAGCTGGCCAGGGGCTGGAACATCCCGCGGGGATGGGCCGGCGATGACGCGTCCCTTGCCGAAATGGCGCAGAAGGGGCGGGTCGGGCATTTCGCCCATCGTCTGCGCGGTGGGATGGCGGATGTCGCGCGCGCCCGCTATGCCAAGGCGATTGAAGAGGCACTGTCGCTTCCCGAGGAGGCCTGGCCCGGGAATCCTCGCCCACACTACATTCCCGAGGTGGAAAGCGCGGCATCGGAGGCGCTCGTCTGGTTGCGCGCCCGTGCGGATGCAATCCATGTCGACCAGGGGGTCATCGCAAATCGGGCGACGGTGACGGCTTTCGTCGACGACGCGGGGGATGAGACGAATCCTCTCGCGACGGGCTGGCGCGCGGAGGTCGTCGGGCGCGAGATGGCGGCCCGTTTCGCCGTTGAATAAAACGCCTTCCGAACAGGAGACGCCGTGCGACGTCGGGTGTGGAAAAAACTGCAAAATACCCCCTTGCGCCCGCAGTACGGATATGATATACTATCACCCGTTGTCCGATTTGGGGCTGTAGCTCAACTGGATAGAGCATCAGACTACGAATCTGAGGGTTATGGGTTCGACTCCCGTCAGCCCCGCCATTTCGGATGATCCAGATTGCGGGGTGGAGCAGCCTGGTAGCTCGTCAGGCTCATAACCTGAAGGTCGTTGGTTCAAATCCAGCCCCCGCTACCAAAAACTCCGTGGTGAACTGGCCCACGGCGACATACGGCGGACCGTAGCGCAGCCTGGTAGCGCGTTTGCTTGGGGTGCAAAAGGTCACGAGTTCAAATCTCGTCGGTCCGACCAATTGCGGTAAAGCCGATGTTGAATGTCCGAGGGAGTTTATGGTATAATACTCTCCCTTGAACAACCTGGTGGGATGGCCGAGCGGTTAGGTAGCGGACTGCAAATCCGCTTACAGCGGTTCAACTCCGCTTCCCACCTCCAACTCTTGAATGATGATTACGATCTGGGGCTTTTTGCTTGGCTTGCCGCTCCTCGCTTTCGGCGGGGCGGTCTCCTTTTGTCCCGCGCAAGCCAAACGTTTCACCATGTGGTTCAGGTCTTCCGTGCCTGTGGCGTCCGTCCTGACGGCCGTGGCGTGGATATGGACGGCGTGGGAGGTCGACAATCTCAACATCGAAGCGATCGACCGTTTCACGAAGGCTTTTGCGTTCGAGCCGTGGCTTCTTGCCGCGGTTTTGATACCTCTTACCGTCGCGTGGATGCCGAAGAATCTGCCCGTGAGGGCGCTTACGGGTATAATGATGCTCATGCCCGCGGCGCTCTTCCGCACGACCCGCGCCTATCTGCCGCCGGCCGGGACCTGGTTCGCGGCTGTTGACATTTTCACCTATGTCGCGTACGTCTCGGCCATTCTCGGCATGTACGGGATGTTCTATCCATGGCGCCTTGAAAAGGGCCTGGATCTTGTTTTTTCGCGTCCGTTCGCGACACGCCTTCTGGGCGCCGCGACGGCAATTGCAGGAACAGCGCTAATCGTTACAGGAATATGTCTATGAAGAAACACCACCTTATCGCGTCGGCGGCGGTTTTCGCGACGCTTACGGCCTCTGCGACGCTCACGAGACTCGTGCCGGAGCACGGGACATCGAAACTGTTCACGCTGAAGAGCGATGCAGACCGCGAATACAGGGTCTCGTTCTACCGTCCGGACGTCTTCCGGGTCGAGGCGGCTCTCAAGTCGTTCGTCATGGAGGGGACGAACAAGGTCGAGAGATACGACTATGCCGACAAGCACAACAACCCCACGAACGCGCAGATTCTTGTCGAAACGTGGGCAGAGGACAAGTCGGGCGTCAAGTTCGCCGACAAGGACGGCTTCTTCGTCTTCACGACGAGCGAAATCATCGTCTCCTTCGACAAGACGAACGAGACCATGAGCGTTTCGGCCTGGCGCGGCGAGGATCCGATATTCGAGGAGGCGCAGAGGCTCGAGTTCACCACGAACTCCTGCACCCAGACGATCGCGTCCGACGCGGACGAAAAGATCTGGGGCGGCGGGCAGCAGCTCGGGCGTCTCATGCACAAGGGGCGGAAGATCTCCATCGCGTGCGACTTCAACTGGTCCGACGGCGGAGCGCCCAATCCGGCGCCGTTCATGATCTCGTCCAGGGGCTGGGGAATGCTTCGCCACACCTTCGCCCCCGGAGCCTACGATTTCACGGCCGAGGACAAGTCTCTGCTGACCCATGACGAGGGGCGCTTCGACGCATTCTACTTCATCGGAGATTTCGCAACCGTCCTCGACCGCTACACCGAGGCTACCGGCAGGCCCAACTTCCTGCCTGTATGGGGGCTCGAGCTTGGCGACGCCGACGCGTACATGACGCGCGAGAAGGATACGAAGTACCCCAAGCAGGAGAAGGACGGATCCTTCACCGAGACGACGCCCGACGCCTTGAAGGTCGCCCAGCGCTACCGCGAAGACGATCTCCCCGGCGGATGGCTTCTGGTGAACGACGGCTACGGCTGCGGCTACACCGAACTCGCGTCCGTCTGCGACGGACTCAAGCAGCTCGGCTTCCACACGGGACTATGGACCGAAGGCAAGCTCGACAGGATTGCTTGGGAGGTGGGCACCGCCGGCACAAGAATCCAGAAGCTCGACGTCGCGTGGACCTGCCAGGGCGGCGCGCAGTACCGCTACCAGTATCCTCTGCAGTGCAACAAGGACACGTATCTCGGTTTCACGACGAACGCCAACGCCCGCGCCTTCTGCTGGACGGTTCTCGGCTGGGCCGGGACGCAGCGCTACGGCATCTGCTGGGCGGGCGACGAATACGGCGGGTGGGACCTGATCAAGTACATGATCCCCGGCGTCACGGGCTCGGCGATGAGCGGCCAGGCGTATGCGACGACCGATGTGGACGGAATCTTCGGCGGTTCGAGCGAAACGTACCTCCGCGACCTGCAGTGGAAGTGCTGGACGACGGCCATGTATGTAATGAACGGCTGGAGCGACGTGAACAAGAGCCCGTGGAGCTATCCCGAGCCCTACAAGTCGCACATTCGCGCCGCGCTAAAGCACAAGATAAGGATGACTCCATTCCTCTACACGCTCATGCGCGGCAGCTGGGAGACGGGCGCGCCTATCGTAAGGCCGATGGCGTGGAACTATCCGTACGATCCGGAGTGCCTCGACGAGTCGACGATGTACCAGTTCATGGTCGGAACCGACATCCTCGTCGCGCCCGTCTACACCCCCGAGAAGCTCAACAAGGGCTGGTGGAGGAAGGGCATCTACCTCCCCTACGGCGATTGGTACGACTACAACGACGGACGCCGCGTGAAGGGCGGACAGTGGCTCAAGGCCTATCCGATCGATCTCGGCAAGATACCGGTCTTCGTCCGCGCGGGCGCGATTCTCCCGATGTACGACGAAGCGCTTACGATGAGCGGCGCCGACAAGACGCGCCTCACCTTCGACATCTGGCCCGGCGACATCGCAGGCGGCCTCAACCACACGCGCGTGTACGAAGACGACGGCGAGAGCCTCGACTACGCCAAGGGTGCGTGGCGCGAGAAATTCGTCCTCGCCGAGATGTACGGCGCTCTCGACTTCCCCGACACGATGTCCGACATGACCGTCTCCATCGCCCCGGGAGAGTTCGGCGGCTACGAAGGCGCCCCCGAGAAGAGGGTGTACCTCTTTGACATCCACACCCAGGCCGAGCCTGCGCAGGTCCTCGTCGACGGAAAGGAAGTGATGCTCCTTTCGACCACCAAATGCGTCAAGGATCTCTTCGAGAACGTCAAGGAGGGCTGGTGGTACGACCCCGACGACAAGTTCGGCACCCTCCACGTAAAGCTCCTTCCGAGGGGCGACGAAGAATCGCTCCAGCTCAAGATACGCTTCCCCGCGGAGCTTGTCGACCGCGTCGATACTCCCGATTATCCCGTGCCCAGCGAGGCGGAGGCCGAAGAGCTTGCCGCGGGCATCTCCACCAACGCCGTGGACCTTCTCAGGAACCGCTCGATAGTCGACGGACTCGACATGGTCGTCACCAACGGCCTCACCGTCGTGCAGAAGCCCGAGCCGTTCTACTCCAAGATACGCGGCCATGTCGCGACCCACAAGGACAACGACCCCGCCGCGCGCTTCACCTTCAGGATCTTCGCCGGGAACCATGTCGCCGGCAGGAAGCAGATATTCGAGCGCGCCAACATGAAGGGCAACGACGCTCCGCAGCTTATAGAGGTGAATCTCCCGACCGACGTACAGAAGGTCGAGTACGAGTTCACCGCCGATGACGAGTCCGAGGCGTCGAAGAACGCCAGGGGCGTCTGGAAGAAAGTGGAATACATCGCCGAATAAGGGGGCTGAATGTCTGAGATTCTCATCTGCCTGGTAAAGGTCCTGGGGGGGCTCGGGATATTCCTTCTGGGGATGAAACACCTCTCTGACGGACTCCAGGCCACGGCGGGGGGAAGTCTCAGAAAGTTCATGGCCCATGCGACCGGCCATCGCATCTACGGCGTAGGGACCGGCGTCGTCTCGACCATAATCGTGCAGTCCTCGAGCATCATCACCGTGATGCTCGTCGGCTTCGTGTCGATGGCCGTGATGACGCTGCCGCAGGCGTTCTCGGTTCTCATAGGCGCGAACATCGGCACGACCGCGACGGTCTGGATAATGGCCTTCGCCCCGAAGCCCCAGTTCCTCGGCCTCGGCGGCATAGCGCTCGGCGGAATACTCTACTTCTTCCTGCGCGGGGAGAGGGTGCACAATCTCGGTCTTGCCGTGCTTGGGCTCGGGCTCGTCTTCCTCGGACTTTTCTTCATGGGCGACGCGATGAGCTCGCTCAAGCCGACGCCCGAGATGATCGCCTCGGGCAAGGTAAGCCCCGCCGCGCAGAGGGTGATGGACTTCTTCGAATCGCTCGACGCGTCTACGTTCCCGGGCGCCGTTAAAGTCGCATTCTGCGCAATGCTCCTCACGGCCGTGATCCAAAGCTCGGCGGCTACGATCCTGATCGCGATGACTCTCGCGACATCGGGGCTCGTAAGCTACGAGGTCGCGGTCGCGGTTCTCTTCGGCGCCAACATCGGCACGACCGCCACGGGATGGATCGCCGCCATCGGGGGCACGGCCGACGCGAAAAGGACGGCCCTCTCGCACACGCTTTCGAACATTCTCGGCTCATTGATCCTTATGCCGCTTTTTTACGTCTTCTTCGTCAAGATCGGCGTATGGCTCTTCCCGAAGATGGTCGTCGCAGGCCCCAACGGCGTTCTCATGACGAACAACATGGCGCCGATCGCCGTGACCGACACGATCTTCGCCATCTGCCGCGGAATCGTCTTCTTCCCGATCGTCCGTCCGTTCTGCAGGCTTATCGAAAAGCTCGTCAAGCAGCCCGAGGACGAAAAGCCCCACCTTTCGTCCCTGACCGTCGGGGTGAGGCTTTCGCCGGTCATCGCGTGCGACCAGGCGCTGCAGGAGGTCGTCTTCATGCGCGAGAGCGACATGGACCTTCTGGAGAGCTGCCGCAAGGTTCTCGAGGGAGAGTCCGACGAAAAGCTCGAAAACCACATAACCCACCGCGAGGACATCCTGGACAAGGTGCAGAAAGAGGTGACGGAGTTCCTCGGCTCGATAATGTCCAAGCGCCTCCCGCAGGACGTCGCCGAGCGCGCGCAGAGGATATTGCGCTTCACCGACGAGCTAGAGAGCGTATCAGACGAGGCGGCCGCCGTACTCAAGGCCGTAAAGCGCCTCAGGAAGCAGCGCCAGAAGATGTCCGACTTCTCCAGAACGGCGCTTCTTGCGGTCCACGACAAGGTAGCCGCCTTCGCCGAGAAGGTTACGCCGTGGATACGCTCGCCGCGCCCCGCGATAGACATTGCGAGCGTTCAGGCCGAGTCGAAGGCGATACACGAATTCCTGCGCGAAAGCCGCAAGGTGCAGCTGGGTCGGATTGGTCCCGAGGACCCCGGCTCTTCGATACGCGTTCTGGCCGAGCTCGACATAATAAACGCCTACGAGCGCGTGCGTTCCTGCTATCTCAACATAGCCGAAACGCTGGCTGGCGGCAAAAGATAGGGAGATTTCGCTTGAAGCGGCATCTGATAGGCATAGGCGGGGTCGGGATGAGCGCCTTGGCGACCGCGCTTCTCAGGCTCGGGGATGAAGTCACCGGGGCGGACCGCAACCTCGACACCCCCAACATACGTTTTCTCGAGTCGCTGGGCGTGAAATGCTTCCCCGACGACGGCAGCGGCGTCGATCCGTCCGTGGACGAGATAATCGTCTCCACTGCGATAGAGTCCGCAAACCCCGCGTTCGCCAAGGCGGAGTCGCTGAACATCCCCGTGACCCACCGCGCAAAGGCCCTCGCGCGCGCGCTTTCCGGCTACAGGCTTGTCGCAGTGGCGGGAACCTGCGGCAAATCCACCGTCACTGCGATGCTCGGCCACATCCTTGCGCGGTGCGGACTCGACCCCATGTGCGTAAACGGCGCGAACGTTCCCGGATGGGAGGGCGCCGTGCGTTTCGGCAGAGGCGAATATGCCGTCGCAGAGGTTGACGAAAGCGACAAGTCTCTCGTCGCCTTCTCCCCGTACGCCGCCATAATAACGAACGCCAGCGCCGACCACTATTCAAAGGAGGAGATGGACGAGGTTTTCGATGCGTTCGTCGAGAACGTCCCCGGACCAGTAGTCGATGCGCGCGGGGAGTCGTACGATCTCAAGGACTTCAACGGACAGAACGCGTCGCTCGCCGTAAGGATGGCCGTTGCGCTCGGATGCGGACGCGAAGAGGCCGAGAAGGCCATGGAGAGCTTCGGCGGCGTCGAGCGCAGGCTCCAGAAATATGCGCCGAACGTCTACGACGACTATGCCCACAACCCCGAGAAGCTCGAGGCGATGTGGCTGGCCCTGGCAGACCGCCACAAGGGTCCGCTTTGCGTGGTGTGGCGTCCGCACGGCTATGCGCCGCTCAGAAAGATGCTTGATGCGCTCGCAGCGATGTTCAACCGAGTCTCGCGGCCGGGCGACAGGCTCGTTCTCCTGCCGGTGTACGATGCGGGCGGCACGACCGACCGCTCGATCAATTCGGACGCCCTCTTCGCGAAGCTGCGGCCCGGCATGTGCGTTCTCGCCTCCGGGCTCGACGACGCCTACAGCAGGGTCGCCGCATGCAAGGACGCCTTTTCGGCCTTCGTGACATGCGGTGCGAGGGATCCCGGACTCCCCGTTCTCGCGAGGCGTATTGCGGCGATGAAATGACTGCGCGCGCCCATATCGGCGGTTACGCCCTGATCCGGCTCCTGGGCAAAGGCGGCATGGGCGAAGTCTGGGAGGCGGAGGGGAAGTCGGGCGGCCGTGCGGCCGTCAAAATCTTCACCTGCAACGGCGCCAGGCGGGACTTCCTGCTAAAGCGCTTTCTCGCCGAGGGGCGGCTTTTGGCGAAGCTCGACCATACGCACCTCGTGAAGGTGCATGAAGTCGGCGTGGACAATGCGACATCGACTCCGTATTTCGCGATGGATCTCGTCCTCGATTCCTCCGGCGAGCCGTGCAACCTCGAAGAATTCCGCCGCAGGAGGGGATTCGACGAGACGAAAGTCGCGGAAATCTATGCCGAACTCGCCGACGCACTCGGATATCTGCACGCGACCGGCGTCGTCCACAGGGACGTCAAGCTCGAGAACATACTTGTCGACGGCGATGGGCATGTGAAGCTTGCGGACTTCGGCGTATCGCGGATATTCGACCGGGACCTCAAGAGCGAAATCGCCGTCACCACGACAATGGCAGCCGACCATCCGCCGATAATGGGGAGCGCGGGCTATCTCTCGCCCGAGCTCAAGGAAGGTGCCGTCGCTTCGCCATCCTCCGACGCGTGGGCTCTTGGGGTCGCGATATTCAGGCTTTTGACGGGAGTCTGGTACGAGCCGGATTCCTCTGCGGAGGATCTTTTGGCCGGTTTCGATCCAGGCTGGGGAACTGTTTTTTCGCGCCTTCTCGATCCTGATCCGGGCAGACGACTCCCCATGCCCGCATTCCGCTCCGCGAAGACGCGGAGGCGTTCTTTCATCTTTGCTTCTCTGGCGGTTCTGGGCGCGCTTGCGGCGATTCTCTGCGCGGCGTTTTTGCGCCCGGGCGATGGAGCGCGCGAAAAGGAGTCGATCGCCTTCACCGCCGAAGGCGGTTCGGCGCGCCTCGATTTGGGGCGGAATGGTTCGCTCGATTTTGCGCTTTGCCCTACGGGCTCTGTGGACATGGTGACCCGTTTCTCCGGAGGAGCGCCTGTCCGAGTTGAGCTCACGCGGCCTTACTGGATAATGAAGTGGCCGCTCACGCGATTCCAAAGCGCATTCTATCCGCCCCTCTATCCTCCAGAAGGTCTTCCTGACGATGGCCGCTACGACAACTACGTATGCCTCAACCATCTGCAGGTCGAAGGGCTCGTCAAGTTCTTCAATGAGCGCCTCGGCCATCTTCTTCCGGAGGGCTACGAGCTGCGCCTGCCGACGCTCGCCGAGTGGGAGAGGGCGTTTCACGCCGATGCGGCAGGGGCGGACGATCCGTTTTCCGACCTGACGGCTCTACACATCAATGATGCGGTCCACGACGCCGTCTACTATGATTACAACGCGAACGCGCCGCAGAGGCAAAAGGCTGTGAACGCATGGGGTATAGGCGACTGGTGCGGTCAGGAGCATGTGGCCGATACGTTCGACCCTGAGGAATTGCAGGCCCCGGACCGCGCGGCGAATCCATCGTTCTACCTGGTGAACGCGATCCCCTCGCCGCCGTCGCTGAAAGACCCGTGCTGCCGGTGCGCCTCCCGCGAGCGCGTGCACGCCATACGCATGCCTGGATGGGTGAGGTGGAAGGTCTGCCCCGATTCGTTCGCCGAAGACTGGGCTCCTTTGCGCCTCGTCATCGCCCCGAAGCTTGAAGAGGAGGTGAAGTGAGCATTTTTCCCAAAACCCCGACCACCCTCATAACGCGCCTTGCCGCCGCGATGACTGGCGAAGACGAGGCGAATTGGGTCAAGTTCTTCGAACTCTACCAACCTGCGATGGTGGTGTTCGTCGAGTCGTTCGGTCTCGCGCGCTCGACTATGGAGGCGGAGGATGTGGTGCAGGGCGTCCTCGCAAAGCTCGTCGGAGTTTTGCGCGAAGGGCGCTACGACGGCGCAAAGGGTCGCTTCAGGAATTATCTCGCCACTCTCTGCCGCAATGAACTCTTCAGCCTCTGTCGCCATGAAAGGGCGCGGCCCGATTCGGCGGCGATTCCATTGGGCAGTCTCGAAGAAGCCGGCTTAGAGCCGTCCGTGCCTGCGATTTCGGCGGAAATACTCGAGGCGGAGTGGAGAGCGGCGCGTCACAAGGCCGCCGTGAGGCATATTCTCGAACATACGGCGCTCAAGGACGAGACGAAGGCGATTTTCCGGGAATTGGAGAAGACCGGCGAAAGCTGCGCGGCAGTCGCGAAGAGGTTCGGCGTCTCCGCCGCCTGCGCGAGGCAGATAAAGTCTCGCGTAGGACGGATGGTGGCGGCTGTCGAGAGCCGCATGGAGTGACGGCGCCTTTCAGAAGATGGCGGCCATGTCTGCGCAGACGGGGCCGAGGGCGTCGAGGTCGGCCTCGGTGATCGCGCGGACGGTCCTCACTCCGTCGTTCATCAGAGGTACGATCTCTCCGTTCTCGTTCAGGACGGATATCGGCCTTATGACGCCGACGAGCGCATTCTTCACCAGCGGAGCGATGTCGTCCCATCCCTTGGCGCCGGGTCTCTTGCCGACGGCGATCTTGATCTCCTCGAAGATGCACTTGTCGAGATTGGTCTTCGAGTCGTGCTCGGCGACGGTGATGGCGTCGAGGGTATCGGTGTCGTAGAGGCCGAACTCCTTGCGCAGGGTGGCGTTGAGCGAGGCCTTGCCGTCCATGCAGGCTCCCGGGTGGTTGCCGAGCTCCTTAGCGACCTCCTCGAGCTTGCCGGCGTCTTTTGCGTCGATGAGAAGATCCGCCAGGCCCTGAACGAAAGTGATGATTGTCGTTTTGATGTAGTTCTTGGCGAATTCGACGTCCTGCTCGGTCCTCAGCTCCTTGGGGACGTTCTTGTACTCGCCGGTGTGGAAGACGGCTCCGGGCAGAGGCGCCTGGTAGTTGGCGTCGCGGCAGTTTCCGCCGATGTACTCCGCGATGTCGCTCTTTTCCATGAGCGGATATATCTCTTCCGTCTCAGGGTGGACGAACACATATGCCGGTTCGTACTTTCTGCTGCTGTTTTCGGGCAGGATATAGTCGTTCTTCATGAAGCATTTTTCGAACTTCTTGTCGACGAATTCAAGGCAGTCCTGCGCGAATTTGATTTCTTTCATGCACCTTTCGATGAATCCGCTTGAACTCTTGGGCGCGAGCCTCTGAAGGAGCTCGTCGAACTTGGCGCGGTAGACGTCGGCATCGAAGCCGCCCTGGCCGGCGATGGAGGCCTTGCGGACGATCGCGCTGATGCGGCGTGCGGTGAGAGGCTTCCCCGAGCTTACCGCTCCGCCCTCGGAGGGGACGCCGAAATCTTTGCGTTTGAATTCGGGTCCGATGATTTTCTCGAGCTTGTCCATGAAAGCGGCTGAGAATTTTACCGTTCCGTCGTCGCTGACGGTCATGCCTTCGACATTGAAAGCGTTGCCGAGCTGGCGGAGGAATTCGGTGCGCGTGGCGTTGTTGGTGTGCCTTTCCGCATCCTTGCGGAACAGTGCGCTGAATCCGCCCTTGTAGGCGCCGGCGGAGCTTACCTTCCCGTCTGCAGAGTTGGCGACTTCGTTCATTGAAGCGAAATTTGCCTTGCGGAACGCGTTGAGCGACGATATATCCATGTTGTATGACATTTGCGGACCTCTTTCTTTTTTGTTCTTTGCCTTGTATACACTTCCGTGCCGGAAAGGTTACTGCATTATATCATATTATGGCAGCGGAAAAGTGCATGCGAAAAAATTTTTGTTTTTGGCGTCACACTCCACCTGCGGGATGCGTTGTAGGTATTGGCGGCTGGCAATGTCCCGTGGGATTCGCTAAACCTCTGCGCGGTGTGGGGCCTGCGGAATTTTTCCGCAAAAACGCTGCGATGTGGTATAATATCCACGCCTCTGTCGAAGACTGGTAATCAACGTATGGGAGGCGATAGAGAGGATGTCTTATGGCGTCCCCGCGTTTCCCATGGGCATTGCCAGTCGCCTGACAGAGACGCGCGGGACGCCGCCTTTTGCGGCCAGAATGCCAGGAAACGGAAGAGAATGACCATGAGAAAGATGTTATGCAGGTTTTGCGGGAATGAAGAGCCGGAGGACTCGGTCTTCTGCAGCGAATGCGGCAAGCGACTGGTGCAGCCTGCGGAAAAGACCGGGGAAGAGCCGGCGCCTGAATTGGAACAGGCGCTCCCTGGCCATATCGCCCGACGCATTCCTTTCGCGACCATCGCGATAATATTGATCAACGTGGTCGTGGCGATCGATGTTCTTTGCGAGACCGGGACTTTAAATCCGTCGGCGTCAAGATTCATAGCCTTCGGCGCGAACTATGCTCCCAAGACATACCATGGGGAAAGTTGGCGGAATTTCACGAGCATGTTTCTGCATGCGGGCGTTGAGCATTTGGCATGCAACATGCTGTGCCTCTGGTCGTTCGGGGCCATTCTCGAGAGGCTTATGGGCAGCGTGAGGATGACGGCGGTGTATTTGCTGGCAGGGTTGTTCGCAAGTCACGTATCGATGTCGTTTCACGAGACCGATGTGTGTCTCGGGGCGTCCGGCGCCGTATTCGGACTCTTCGGAGCGGCGGTGACGTATATCGCCATCATGGCGCCCAAATTGGGCTTGAACATGAAATCCGTCGGTGGATACATGGCTAACGGTCTATGCTTCGCCGGCATAAATTTCATATACAGCCTCATGCCAGGGGTCGACATGTCGGCCCATGTAGGAGGTTTTTGCGCAGGCATCGCGCTTGGAGCCGTCACGGGGCATGCATCCAGGACCTCGAACCGAACATTGTCCATCTGTATGAACGCATGCATAATTGCCGTAGCGGCGGTGAACCTTGTCTGGTCTGTTGCGTTATGGAAAAAGTGGCTGTAAACAACCAAGGAAAGAAGTGAAGACAAAATGAAAGCACCGGAGAAAGTCCCGCCGCTAGAGGATGAAAACGCAGAAATCGCCGCCGCCCGCCAGTTGCTCGGATCGAGCGGGTACTGGGTGATTCCGTGGAGGCGTTGCCTCCGGCATATGTGGAGAGTCTGCCGTCTGATGGGCTACGGCGTGATGTCTTGCGCAAAAAGGATGGCTGATGGCTTGGCTGCAGCGAAAAAGCGCCGCGCCGAGAAGGCTGCCGCCGCCAAACTCGAGAAGGAGCGCAAGGCGGGGGAGGCAAAACTGAAGAAGGCGCGGGCCCGCCTCGCGGCCGCGGCGGTGGAACGCGAGAGCATGGCGAACCGCGGAAGCACGATGGCGGAGATGAAGGCAGAGGCGGAGCGCTTGGCGAAAGAAGCCGAGAGGATAGAGGCGGAGAATCGTGCCAGGGCCAGAGAGGCGGTGACGGCGGAGCGCTTGGCGAAAGAAGTCAAGAGGATAGCGGCGGAGAATCACGCCGGGACAAAGGAGGCGGAGCAGGTGGAGGAAGATGGCCGCGAGACACAGACCGTGCCGACACCGGCATTCTGCCGCAAGTGCGGCGCAAAACTCGAAGGAAATGTGAAATTCTGCCGCATGTGCGGCAACAGGATATGAGAGGGATGCAATGAAATGCGATAAATGCGGATCTGAATTGCCCGATGATTCTGTTTTTTTGCATAAGCTGTGGAGTGCGCTTGTCAACTGCAGCCAAGGCGGAAGAAGCGCAATCCAAGCCTGCAGAGGAGGAGACGCCGGGGAAGTTTGCCGCCGAAGAATCTTCTGCGGAAGAACCGGCTGCTTCAATCGGGTCTAAAGGAGATGCAGGCAAAAGGAAGGCGATGCGCCGCGCGATGATGATTTTGGCAGGGTGCACAATTCTGCTGGCCGACGCAGGGGTTGTCGCCGTTTGCATGCACTATGAATGTTTTTCGCTGTTCGCGAAGTCGCGCGCGCCCCGTCCGTTCGTCTCCGGAATAGTTTTCACCGTGGGCGTGGACAGGACGGCGGTTGCGGAGAAGCTGATCGATGAGGATCCGGGCTTGACCGATGTCGCGGAACGAACGCAGAAACATATCGACGAAGCCGTCCGGGAGGGCTTGGGGCGCATTGCGGAAATAATCCGCCGACGCCTTGATTTTGCGGGATTTGATGAACCTATCGTGGAAGTTCGTGAAGACGCACCTGGCGTCATTGTCAAAATCCGCGAGAAAGATGCAGAAAGCAGGGATAAGATGCGCTCGATTGTCTGCCGTGATGCGCATCTTTCATTCCACCTCGTGCCCGAGAACGAGAAGGCCATGATCGACGCCATCCCTGACGACATGTCCCCTCCCGGATACAAAAGGAGCGGCTCCGGATACCGCCGCGCGGATGATTGGCCTACGGAGTCCCGCAAGCCGGATTACGCCGCCAGGCTCTCCCGCTTTGCCCTGAACGCCGTGCGCGACGCAGGCGTGAACATGCCTGTTCGCATACGGTTCATCCTTGAGCGCGATCATCGAGACGGCAAGTTGTTCCGGCCACGTTTCATAAAGCGCAGAATCAGCCTTGATGGCAGCGTATTGTCCAGGGCCACTGTGGTGCGGCCCGATGAATATTACGACGGCTTTCGGGTCTGTTTCGAGCTCAATGACGAGGGTGCCGAGAAATTCGGCAAGCTTACGGGCGCGAACAAGGGCCGTCAGCTCGCCATAATACTCGACGGCGAGATGATTTCCTCCCCGGTCATACAGAGCAAAATCACAAGCCGCGGGCAGATAACCGGCAACTTCACCATGGAAGAGGCCAATCAGCTCGCTTCCGACCTTAACGCCGGCGCGCTGCCCATTCCTCTGATGATAGAGGCGGAGGACGACGTCTCGCCAGATTCGGTGAAACCTGCGCCATGACGTGGAATGCAATGCGCTGCATAAATTCGTCATTCCCATATGCCGGTGATCGACAAGATGTAAATTTTGCAATGTCTCGGCGAGGGAACGACTCTTTGCCGTTGCGGAGCCGACGAGATTTGTAGTATAATTGCCGATCGTGAGGCAATATGGCTAAATCATCTGCAATCAATCTTGCGGTCGGCTTTCTTCTCGGATGCGCGGCGACATTCGGCGCGATGGAGTTCTTCGGCGCCGGAAAAGCCACGGAAGCGAAGTCTGCCGGGACGGCCGGTCCGTTGCGGACGGCCGACCTGCCGGCGAAGGGCGCGAAATCGGACCCTCCCACAATCCCTGCCCCGGCAGACGAAAAGCCCTCACGCAAGATCGAGGCGCCGGCCGAAAAGCCGCAGGTCGCGGAGGTGCCTGCCGTGCGGGAAAGGGTCCATGAAAGCGAGGAGGAGCGCGAAGCGAGGCTGGAGGCTTCGCTGGAGAAGCTGAGGTTTCTGGGCTCCATCGACGTGAACGGCATGGGCCGGCAGGAGAGGCGCTCGCACGAACGTCTGCAGAAGCGCCTGGCCGAGCGCGATGCCCTGGAGGATATGCTCGAGTCGGACATCTCCGACGAAGACAGGGCGATGGTTCTCGAGGAAAAGGAAAAGACCGACGCCCAGATAGATGAATTGAACAGGAAGGTCCGCAACAATCTGATCTCTATAGTCGCCCAGAACCTCGGCGTCGGCAAGAGTGAGGCGAAAGAGGTCGTGAAGACCATCGCCGAGATCATCAACGCGACCGAGTGAGCCGTCCGCTTCCCGATCCTGGGCGTTTGCGCTAGGCGCGAATCGCCGGGTTGTGGTATAATATTGCTCATGAGAAATGTTTTCAACATCCTTGGGGATATTTGAATACGCGCCATGGAGACTTTCGTTTCATATCTTTCGACGGTCTGGGGTGCGGTCTGGTTTGCGCTGTATCCGATCTGCCTCATAATACTCGCGGCGCTCTTCACGTACGCGGTGACCGTGGAGTCGGGCGCGATGGCGACGATACGCAAAGGGCTTGCCGCGGTCTCCGACGACAGGCGCGTGCTCGCGCTTTTGATCGTCTGGGGCCTGGGAACGTTCATGGAGGGGATGGCTGGCTTCGGCACGGCCGTGGCGATTCCCGCGGCGATCCTCGTCGGGATAGGCTTCGACCCGATGAAGGCCGTTCTTATGTGCCTTGTCGCGAACACCACGCCGACTGCGTTCGGATCGGTTGGCGTACCGATTATTACGCTATACGACGCCGCGGGACTCGAGGAGGCGGCAAGGGGACTTTTCGTTACAACGGCTCTTCTCGAGCTTGCAGTGACGGCGCTGTCGCCGGTGCTGATCCTTCTCGTTCTTGACGGATGGAGAGGGCTGAAAGGCATGTGGGGGTGGCTTCTCGTCGTCGATGCCGTGTTTCTCGCCCCTTGGCTTCTTGCGGCGAAATACATCGGTTGCGAGCTTCCCGACATCCTCGGCGGCGTAGCGGTTATGGTGACGATCGGGTTCGTGGCGACTCGCGGACGCGAGCGCGGGAATTTCCGCGAGCAGCTTATGGCTTGGGCTCCGTTCGGCTTCGTGGTGGCCGTTCTAGCCGTGGCGGCGCTGTTGCCGCCTGACGTCAAGCGTTTCGTTCCCACTGGCGCCCTCGTTCTCGCCGCGGGATTCTGCGGCGGGCTGCTGCAGGGGCTCAAAGCCAAACGGATGGCGAAGCTGCTTTGGGAGACGGTCGTCCGCTACCGCAAGGCGTTTCTCACGATCATCACCGTCCTTGCCGTCGCCCGTGTTCTGGAGAGGGCCGGGGCGATAAGGCTTTTGGCGGATTGCCTTGTGCGCGTTGCAGGCGAAGCCTATCCTTTCGTCGCGACGGCGGTCGGCGCGCTCGGCGGGTTTCTCACGGGCTCCGGGACGAATTCATGCGTCCTTTTCGGAAAGCTCCAGGCCGATGCCGCGACCGCCATCGGGACCTCCCCGTCTCTCCTCGCCGCCGCCAATCTCATGGGCGCGGGGATAGGCAAGATGGTGTGTCCACAGTCGATTGCGATCGGAGTCGCGGCGGCAGGGCTCGGCGCCGGCGGGTCCAAGGCCGTCGTGCGCAAGATGCTGCCATGGTTCGCGGCAGTTCTCCTGCTCGCATCTGTAGTCACCGGCGTCGCGGCACTTGTTTTCTGAAATGAAGAGCAATCCTCTGGCGCTGCTTCCTTTTCTCGTGTTCGCGGTGTTCTATGTCGGACTTTCGGCAGCGGCCGGCGGATTTTACAGCGTTCCCATGCCGGCGGCGTTTGCGGTGGCGTCGGCCTCGGCGTTTCTGATCGTGCGCAAGGGCGGATTCTCCGGAAAGGTCGAGACGTTCGCGCGGGGGATGGGGCATCCCGACATAATGACGATGGCGCTGATATTCATTCTGGCGGGCGCGTTCACGTCCGTCGCGAAGGCGACCGGCGGAGTTGGCGCAGCAGTCACGATCGCGCAGTCGCTCATGCCGGCGAAGCTTATGCTGGCCGGCCTGTTCCTCGTCTCCTGCATCGTGTCGCTTGCGCTGGGGACGAGCTGCGGGACAATCGCGGCGCTGACGCCGATCGCGCTGGGATTCGTTCCGGCGACAGGGGTTGACGCCGTCGTGCCGGTCGGCGCCGTGGTGGGCGGCGCGATGTTCGGCGACAATCTTTCCCTCATCTCCGACACCACGGTCGCCGCGACCAGGACGCAGGGGATCGCGATGCGCGGGAAGTTCCTGGCGAACATCAAGATCGCCGCCCCCGCCGCTGCGGCGACTTTGCTGCTTTACGCGTTTCTCGGAAGGTCCGCCCCTGACGCGCCTGCCGCCGTCGCTGCGGGATGGCGCGAGGCCGTTCTCTTCACACCGTACGTTCTTATACTAGCCCTTGCGCTGGCGGGGGTCAATGTGATGGTTCTGCTTTTCGCGGGTACGGTGCTTTCCGCCGCGCTTGGCGTAGCCTTCGGGGAATTCACCTGCATAGAGGCGGTTGGCTGCGCCGGGCGCGGGATGCTCGGCATGAGCGAAACTCTTATCGTAGCCATGCTCGCCGGCGGACTCTTCGCCGTCATACGCGAAGCCGGGGGCATCGCGGCGCTCGTGAATGCGGCGGGGCGTGTCATGCGCGGACCAAGGAGTTGCCAGGCGGGAATCTCTTTTCTGACGGCGGCTGTGAATGCGTTCACCGCGAACAACACGGTCGCAATCGTAATCGCCGGGCCGGTCGCAAAGGAATGCGCCGTGAAGCGCGGCGTGTCGCCCGCAAGAACGGCGGCGCTGCTCGACACCGTCTCATGCATAGTGCAGGGCGTCATCCCGTACGGGGCGCAGATGTTGCTGGCTCTCGGCGCGGCGCATACGGCCGGAACGCCGGTCGGCGGACTTTCTCTGATAGGGCGCATGTACTATCCTGCCATACTGTCCGTCGCTGTCGCCGTCGCCATTGCGCTTCCGGAAAGTGTCCGCGCGAAGAGCGGGAGAGATATGATATAATATCGCCATGAAGAAAAAAAGCACGAATGTCCGCGAGCCGGATGCGAAGAAAATCGCAGCGCTTGTGAAGGAGCTTCTGAAAGAGCTGGGAGAGGACCCTTCGCGCGAGGGCCTTCTGAAGACCCCGGACCGCGTGGCGAGATCGCTTGCGTTCCTCACGCGAGGATACCGTCAGAACCTGAAGGCGGTCGTAAACGGGGCGAAGTTCTCCAGCGGCACCAACCACATGGTGATAGTGCGGGACATAGAGCTGTACTCGCTCTGCGAGCACCACCTGCTGCCTTTCTACGGCAGATGTGCCATAGGCTACATCTCCAAGGGCAAGGTGCTTGGCGTGTCGAAGCTTGCGAGGATCGTGGACATGTTCGCGCGCAGGCTTCAGATACAGGAGCGCATGACGGAGGAAATAGCGAACGCCGTAATGGCCGAGGCCGACGCAGAGGGCGTTGGCGTTGTCATACGCGCGAAGCACCTCTGCATGATGATGCGCGGTGTCGAGAAGCAGAACAGCGAAATGACGACGTCCGCGGTTTTGGGGAGTTTCAGGAACGACGAAAAGGTAAGAGGGGAATTCCTCTCTCTGATAAAATGAAGAAAAAAGCGAACCAATTGAGAAGAATCGAGATAATCCGCGACTTCACGAAACATGCCGCAGGAAGCGTTCTCGTAAAGTGGGGGGATACGTGGGTGCTGTGCACGGCGAGCGTGGAGGAGAAGGTGCCTCCGTTCCTCAGGGACACGGGCAGGGGTTGGGTCACGGCGGAGTATTCGATGCTGCCGTCGTCGACGGGCGGCGGACGCAAGGAGCGCGACATAAAGAAGCTGAAGATGGACGCCCGCTCCTCCGAGATACAGCGCCTCATAGGGCGCGCGCTGAGGGCGGCGGTCGACATGTCCAAGCTGGGAGAGAGGCAGATCACGATAGATTGCGATGTGCTGCAGGCGGACGGGGGGACGCGCTGCGCGTCGATAACTGGCGGTATGGTGGCTCTGGAGATTGCGGTGGAGAAGCTCGTCAAGGAGGGAAAACTGGCGGAGAGTCCGCTCGTGCACAGGGTCGCGGCGGTGTCTGTCGGCGTGTGCGGCGGCGTGCCGACGCTCGATCTCGACTACGAGCACGATTCGACGGCCGAAGTGGACATGAACGTGATCATGACTGACGACGGACGCTTCGTGGAATTGCAGGGATGCGCGGAGCACAATCCCTTTACGGCGGAGCATCTTTCGGCCATGCTCGAGCTCGCGAAAAAGGGACTGAAAAAGATTTTCGCCGAAATTGCCCATTGACTCTCGCGGCAGAAGATGTTAGACTACACCTACTTTGCCAGATAAGCGGCAAGGGGTAAAAGAAAAAGGAATAAAAAATGAAGATTCAGGCAGTCAAGGCTCGTGAAATCATCGACTCGCGCGGCAATCCCACGGTCGAAGTCGACGTCATCCTCGAAGACGGCACCCTCGGCCGCGCGGCGGTACCCTCGGGAGCCTCCACAGGCGTCAACGAGGCGCTCGAGCTTCGCGACGGCGATGCGAAGCGCTATCTCGGCAAGGGCGTCACCAAGGCGGTGGACAACGTCAACAAGGTCATTGCTCCCAAGCTCGTCGGCCATTGCGCGTGCGATCAGCGCGGCATCGACCAGCTCATGCTCAAGCTCGACGGCACGCCTACGAAGTCCAAGCTCGGCGCCAACGCCATTCTCGGCGTCTCCCTCGCCGTCGCCAAGGCGGCGGCCAATGCGCTCGGCATGCCCCTCTACCGCTACATCGGCGGCACGAACACCTACACCCTCCCCGTCCCGATGATGAACATCATCAACGGCGGCGCCCATTCCGACGCGCCCATCGCGTTCCAGGAATTCATGATCCGCCCCGTCGGCGCGAAGAGCTTCAAGGAAGGTCTCCGCTGCGGCGCCGAGGTCTTCCACAACCTCAAGAAGGTCCTCAAGGCCCGCGGGCTCTCGACCGCCGTCGGCGACGAAGGCGGCTTCGCTCCCGCTCTCGACTCCATCGAGGATGCTCTCGACAGCATCATCGCAGCGATCAAGAAGGCCGGCTACAAGCCCGGCAAGGACGTCACGATCGTCATTGACTCCGCCTCCTCCGAGATCTACAAGGACGGCAAGTACGACTACACGTGGAAGGAAGGCAAGAAGGGTGCCGTGCGCACGAGCGCCGAGCAGGTCAAGTACCTCGAGGGCCTCGTGAAGAAGTATCCCATCGACTCGATCGAAGACGGCATGGCCGAAGGCGATTGGGACGGCTGGGTCGCTCTCACCAAGGCGATCGGCGACAAGTGCCAGCTCGTCGGCGACGATCTCTTCGTCACCAACGTCAAGTACCTTGAGAAGGGCATCAAGCTCGGCGCCGCGAACTCGATCCTCATCAAGGTCAACCAGATCGGATCGCTCTCGGAGACGCTCGACGCCATCGAGATGGCCCACCGCGCCGGATATACGTCCGTCACCTCCCACCGCTCCGGCGAGACAGAGGACGCGACGATCGCCGACATCGCGGTCGCCACGAACTCCGGGCAGATCAAGACCGGCTCCATGTCCCGCACGGACCGCATCGCCAAGTACAACCAGCTTCTCCGCATCGAGGAAGAGCTCGGCAATAAGGCGGTCTACGGCTACAAGAAGGTCAGGTAAACTCTCGCCTGCAGGCGATTGAAAGGAGCGGCGCGCCCGAAGGCGCGCCGTTTCTTTTTCGTTCTCACGCGTGCGCGTGCGCGCGAAATATGGTATAATATACGTCTATGAGCGAAGAGACGACAGAAAACGGCAAAGTATCTGAGGAAATTCCGGCTGCTGCGGCGATGCTTGAAGACATAGCGATCGAAGAGTCGATGTCGCGCGATTACATCGACTATTCGATGAGCGTAATTGTCGGGCGGGCCCTCCCCGACGTGCGGGATGGCCTCAAGCCGGTGCACAGGCGCTGTCTCTTCGCGATGCACGAGCTGCACAACGAGTGGAACACGAAGCATGTGAAGTCCGCCCGCGTGGTGGGCGAAGTGATCGGCAAGTACCATCCGCACGGCGACAGCTCGGTCTACGACGCGATAGTCCGCCTCGCACAGCCGTTCTCGCTCAGGGTCCCGCTGGTCGACGGCCACGGCAACTTCGGCTCGATAGACGGTGACGGCGCCGCCGCGATGCGTTATACGGAAGTCAGGATGCAGCGCGTCACGGAGGAGCTGCTCGGGGACCTCGAGAAGGATACCGTCGACATGGCCCCGAACTACGACGAGACC
The DNA here is from genome assembly GCA_024694365.1 of Kiritimatiellia bacterium. Lineage (GTDB taxonomy): Bacteria > Verrucomicrobiota > Kiritimatiellia > RFP12 > UBA1067 > UBA1067. The sequence goes on along the minus strand of JAILJX010000093.1, from coordinate 56,761 downwards.
ATGGAGGAGCCTACGGTTCTCCCGGCGAAGCTCCCGAACCTTCTTCTCAACGGTTCGTCCGGCATCGCCGTCGGCATGGCGACGAACATTCCGCCGCACAATCTGGCGGAGCTATGCGACGGCATCGACTGGTACGTGTCCCACCGCGATACGTGCACCATCGACGAGCTCATGCAGTTCGTCAAAGGCCCCGATTTCCCGACCGGAGCGCAGATTTGCGGGCACAACGGCATAAACGCGATGTACAGGCTCGGGCGCGGCCAAATCACCGTCCGCGGAAAGGCGGAGGTCGTCCGGGACAAAAACGGGCGCGAGAAGATCGTCATAAGCGAGATTCCTTACGGCGTGAACAAGGCCGAGATGATCAAGCATATGGCGGAGCTTGTGAAGGACAAGGTCGTGGAGGGCATAAGCGACATCCGCGACATATCCGGCGGCCACACCAAAGACGCTAAGGCGAAAGATTCCGGATCCAGAAAGAAGAAAGAGGACGAAATCTGCATAGTCGTCGATCTCAAGCGCGATGCTGTCGGAGAGATCGTCCTCAACCACCTCTACAAGCATACCCAGCTTCAGACGACGTTCGGCGCGATACTTCTTGCGATCGTCGGCGGGCGCCCGAAGATCCTCACTCTCAAGGATTACTGCAAGTGCTACACCGACCACCGCTTCGAGGTGATAACGCGGAGGACGCGGTTCGACCTCAAGAAGGCCCAGGCGAGGAAGCACATCATCGACGGGCTGCTTCTGGCGATCGACAACCTTGACGAAGTCGTCTCCATCATCCGCTCGTCGAAGACGCGCGAAGAGGCGAAGACGAGGCTTGTGGAGAGGTTCGGCTTCACCGATCTGCAGGTCAACGCGATTCTTGAGATGCGGCTGTACCAGCTTGTCGGGCTCGAGCGCGACAAGCTTGCGGACGAGCTTGCGAAACTCCTCGCGGCGATCGCCGGGTTCGAGGCGATTCTCGCCGACCCGGAGAAGGTGTACGAGATCGTCAGAGGCGATCTTGCGGACATCAAGGCGCGCTATTGCGCGAAGGACGACGCGAAGCGCAGGACCGAGATTGTCGACGACGTGAACGAGGTTTCGATGAAGGACCTCGTCCCCGACGCGCCGTGCGTCATAACTCTCTCCAACCGCGGATACGTAAAGCGCGTCCCGCTCACGGAATACAAGGAGCAGAACCGCGGCGGACACGGGGTGAGGGGTGCGCAGGTCAAGGAGGAGGATTTCATCCGTCTCGTGTTCGTGGCCCAGACCCACGACAGCCTGATGTTCTTCACGAACACGGGCCGGCTTTTCGTGAAGGACGCCTACCAGATCCCCGAGGCGCCGCGCACGAGTTTCGGACGGCCTCTCATCAACCTGCTGAATCTCCAGGATGGGGAGCAGGTTCTCAATCTTCTGCCGATACGCAGCTTCGAAGGGGATGTGGACGTCTTCTTCGCGACGCGAAGGGGAACGGTTAAAAAGACGCTCCTCGGGGACTTCCAGAACGTGAACAAATCCGGCATAAGGGCGATAAACATCGAGGACGGCGACGAACTTGTCGAGGTCAGGCTCGTAAAGCCCGAAGAGGACGTCCTGATGCTGACGAGGAACGGACGCGCGATGAGATTCGCCTCAACCGATGTCAGGCGCATGGGCCGGGCGGCGACCGGGGTGAGAGGCATAAGGCTTCTGGAAGGCGACAGGGTCGTGAGCTTCGATGTCGTCGACGACGCGAAGACTCTCTTCATAGCGACAGCGAACGGCTACGGCAAGCGCTGCGAGTTCAAGGACTTCACAAGGCACGGCAGGGGCGGCCAGGGCATGATAGGCATAAAAGGCGCCGACCGCAACGGTGAAGTCGTGGCGGCCCATGCCGTGGCGGACGACGAGAACGTTATTTCCATAACAAGCGACCAGCAGATGGTTCGCACCGCCGTGGCGCAGTTCAGCGTCCAGGGCCGCATGGCCCAGGGCGTGAAGCTCGTTCGCCTATCCGAGGGCGCGACGCTCGTGTCGGTAAGCGTGTGCGAAGGCGAAGAGGAGGAATCCGTCCCCGCCGCCGCGGAAAATGCAGCCGAAGGAGCGGCGCCGGAAAGCGCCGAAGGCGCAGCCCCGGGAGACGCGCAGCCGCCGCAGGAGATTTGACAACCCAGAAAGGAAACGACAATGGACGCTCAGGCATGGGAGAAGGTTGACGAACTCATAGACAGGAACCAGGAAAAGACCATCAAGGATCTTTTCGCCGAAGACCCCGGCCGGGCAGAGCGCTATTCGCTCGAGGCGGCCGGATGGTATCTCGACTACTCGAAGAACCGCATAGACGACGCCACGCTCAAGGCACTCCTGAAGCTGGCCGAAAAGGCGGGGCTCAAGGATGAGATCGAAAAGATGTTCACCGGCAAGAAGATCAATGCGACCGAGGGCCGTGCGGTGCTGCACACAGCGCTAAGGAACATGGACCCCAAGGCGAAGGTCAAGGTCGACGGCAAGGACGTCATGCCGGGGGTGAGAAAGGTCCTCAAGGCGATGGGCGACTTCTCCGACACGGTCCGCCGCGGACAGTGGAAGGGTTTCACCGGCAAGCGCATCAAATATGTGGTCAACATCGGCATCGGCGGCAGCGATCTCGGCCCCGTCATGGCCAACATCGCGCTTACGCCGTATTCCAAGCGCAACATGAAGTTCTTCTTCGTGTCCAACGTCGATTCGACGCACCTCGCGGAGACTCTCCGCGAGGTCAAGGCCGACCAGACGCTATTCATCGTCGCATCCAAGACGTTCACTACGCAGGAGACGATGTCCAACGCCGAAGCCGCCAAGGCATGGCTTGTGAAGGAGCTTGGCGACAAAAAGGCGGTCGCGAAACACTTTGTCGCCGTTTCGACCGCCGAAAAGGAGGTCTCGGCGTTCGGAATCGACGTCAAGAACATGTTCGGCTTCTGGGATTGGGTCGGCGGCAGATATTCGCTTCCTTCGGCGATCGGGCTTTCGCTCATGATCGCGATCGGACGCAACAACTACAAGAAATTCCTCAAGGGCTACTATAAGATGGATCGCCATTTCCGCACGGCCCGCTTCGCGAGGAACATGCCCGTCATTCTTGCCCTGCTCGGCATTTTGTACCACAACGGATACGGCGCCGAGAGCTATTGCGTGCTGCCGTACGACCAGTATCTTTCGCGCTTCCCCGCCTATCTCCAGCAGATGGACATGGAGTCGAACGGGAAGGGTGTGGACAAGGACGGCAATCCAGTCCCCTACACGACCGGTCCCATAGAGTGGGGCGAGCCGGGAACAAACGGCCAGCATTCGTTCTACCAGCTGATCCACCAGGGCACGCACCTGATACCGTGTGATTTCATCGGTTGTTCGAGGACGCACAATCCCGTCGGCGACCTGCACGACAAGCTCATGGCCAACCTCTTCGCCCAGACCGAGGCCCTCGCTTTCGGCAAGACGGCCGACGAGTGTCGCAAAGAGGGCGTTCCCGAGAAGCTCGTCCCCTTCAAGACCTTTGAGGGAAACAAGCCCACAAACACGCTTCTCTGCGATGAACTCACCCCGGAGACGCTCGGCGCGCTCATAGCGCTCTATGAACACAAGGTGTTCGTGCAGGGCGTGATTTGGAACGTGTACAGCTACGACCAGTGGGGCGTGCAGCTCGGGAAAGTGCTCGCAAAAGGCGTTCTGAGCGATCTTACCGCGAAAAAGCCGTCCGGGAAACACGATGCGTCGACGAACCGTCTCATAGCCCGCTACCGCGCGGCCGTGGGCAGGTGAGACGCACCCCACTAGACGGAGCGGGGGCAATTATGGTATAATTCCCCCAATTGTGCCTTAAAAGAGGAAAGAAAAGACATGTCGAAGGAAAAAGAAGTTTCCCGCAGCAATCTGTGGAAATGGCTCACGCTGCTCGTGGTGGCGGTGGGGTCTGCATATCTCGTGTATCCCGAGAAGGATGCGGACGGCAACAGCAAATCGAAGATTCGCCTCGGGTTGGACCTCAAGGGCGGTTCGAGCTTTACGCTCGGCGTCGACATGGAGCAGCTCAAGGATACGCTTATCGCCAAGGACGCCGAGCTCGAGAAAGATCCCGACGGGCTGAAGAAGAAGATCGATGAAACGCTCGATGGCAGCGACGAGCGCATCGTCGAGATCATCCGCCGCCGCATCGACTCCATGGGAACGAGCGAGCCGCAGATTCAGCCGATAAAAGGCAAGCACCAGATTTTGGTGCAGATACCCGGCGCGAAGGCGGAAGACCGCGATGCCGCGCGCGAGCGCCTTGAGCGCATGGCGTATCTCGAGTTCCACCTCGTGCCCGAGAACGAGAAGGCCATGATCGAAGCCATCCCTGGCGACATGGCCCCTCCCGGATACAAAAAGAGCGGCTCCGGATACCGCCGCGCGGATGATTGGTCGACGGAGTCCCGCAAGCCGAATTACGCCACCAGACTCTCCCGCTTTGCCCTGAACGCCGTGCGCGACGCAGGCGTGAACATGCCTGTTCGCATGCGGTTCGTTCTTGAACGCGACGGCAAGGATTCGAAACTGTTCAAGCCGCGTTTCGTGCAGAGCATGTCGGAGCTCGAGGGCAAGGATCTCGCAAGCGCCACGGCTTCGCCTTCCGATTCGGGCATCGGCTTCCAGATCAATTTCGAGCTCAACGACGAGGGTGCCGAGAAATTCGGCAAGCTTACGGGCGCGAACAAGGGCCGCCAGCTCGCCATAATACTCGACGGCGAGATGATCTCCTCCCCGGTCATACAGGGCAAGATCACAAGCCGTGGGCAGATAACCGGCAGCTTCACCATGGAAGAGGCCAAGCAGCTCGCTTCCGATCTCAATGCCGGCGCTCTTCCCGCCCCGCTCAAGATAGAGGCGGAGTCGACGATCGATCCGACCGTCGGCCAGGATGCGATTTCGCGCGGCAAGTGGGCGGCGCTCATCGGTTTCGCCCTTGTTGCGATATTCATGCTCTTCTATTACTGGTATGTCGGCGCCATCGCCGATGTCGCCCTTTTCCTCGACATCGCGCTTCTTCCCGCGGCGCTGTTTATCGTCGCGAATCTTCTCAGCGTCTTCGTCGATCCGTCCGATGGCGGCGGCAACTTCCAGCTGCCCGTCCTGACGATGCCCGGCATCGCGGGCCTAGTGCTGACGCTAGGCATGGCCGTAGACGCGAACGTTCTCATTTTCGAGCGCATCCGCGAGGAGTTCTCCCGCGGGGCCACGGTCGGAAAGGCCGTCGAGAACGGCTATTCGCGTGCGTTCACGGCGATTCTCGACTCCAATCTCACGACGATCATCACCGGGTGCATCCTTTACTCTGTCGGCACCGGCCCCGTCCGCGGCTTCGCCATCATGCTTACGGGCGGTGTCGTGATTTCGATGTTCACGGCGCTCGTGGTGACGCGTCTCATAATCGATCACACGTCCAATCCCGCCGGAGCCAAGCCGTTCAAGATGTGCCAGTTCTTCAAGGCGCCCAACATCGACTTCATGAAGTACGGCAAGACGACGCTGATCGCCTCGGGCGTGATCGTTGCGGTTCTTGTCGGAATCTTCGCATATCGCGTGAAGACCAATCCCCAGTCCGTTCTCGCCCTCGATCTTACGGGCGGCACGTCGATAACATTCAGCGTGCCCGAGGACGGCAAGCCGAAGGTGGAGGACCTTCGCGCCAGGCTCGAGAAGTTCGACAACGCGATACAGATTCAGTACGGGAAGGCGATTGCGGAAGGCAAGGAGGACGAGAAGATGGCTACGCTCCTCGTCAAGACCGGCCGCGACGGCGATGACGTGCAGACGGAAATCTGCAACGCCCTCTCCGAGTTCAAGGGTTTGACGTGCACGTCCAGCGAATACATCGGTGCGGCCGTCGGCGATGAGCTGAAGAAATCCGGCACGCAGGCCGTTCTCTTCTCGCTCGTGGCGATTCTGATATACATCGGTTTCCGCTTCCGGTTCGGATTCGGCCTCGGCGGACTCGTCGCCCTCGCGCACGACGCGCTCATCGCGCTCGGCGTGTTCTCGATACTCGGGCATCAGGTTTCGCTTATCGTGATCACTGCGCTCCTGACGATCGTGGGCTACTCCATAAACGATACGGTTGTGGTGTTCGACCGCATCCGCGAGCTTCTCAAGCATGACAAGCGCATGCCGTTCAAGGACCTTTGCAATGCGGCGATCAATTCCTGCTTGAGCCGCACGGTGATAACGTCCGTCACGACGTTCTTTGCGGTCGCCGCGCTCTTCATCTTCGGAGAAGGATCGATCTACGACTTCGCGCTTACCATGCTCGTCGGCGTCGTCGCCGGAACCTACTCGTCCATCTTCATCGCGACGCCAATCATGGCATGGTGCTACAAGGGCAAGCGTCCCGACCTCGATGACGAGGAAGAGAACGAAGACGCTCCAAAAGTCGTGAAGTAACGGACAGCGTGCATGGGCGAGACCGAAAAAGAAAAGCTTCTCGAAACGGAGGAAGTCCGTCAGAGAATCGCCGACCTGAAGAAAAAGGTCGGCGAGATGGCGGACTACATCCGTATCGGCGAACGCCGCGAGAAGCTTGCCGGTCTTGAGGCGCTGCAGGCAGGGGCTGATTTCTGGAACAACCAGAACAAAGCCCGCGAAGTCATAGCCCAGACCAACGCCGAAAGGGCGTATGTCGTCCCTTACGACTCCCTTTTGAAGACCGTCGAGGATGCCGGCGTGATGCTCGAACTCGCCGAAATGGAGGATGGTGACGCACAGCAGGCGGCATTGAAGGACACTTTGTCCGAATGCTCGAAGGCTGACGGATTCTTCGCGAAGCTCCGCCTTCAGTCGCTTCTCGGCGGGAAGTTCGACCAGTGCAACGTCTTCGTGAAACTCCATGCCGGACAGGGCGGCACGGAGGCGTGCGATTGGGTCGCGATGCTTTATCGCATGTACCAGCGCTATGCCGAAAGCCAGGGTTGGAAGGTCGAGGAGTACGACACGCAGCCGGGTGAAGAAGCCGGCTACAAGGATGTGTATTTTCGCGTGGAGGGTCCCTATGCGTTTGGAATGCTGAAAGCCGAGCGCGGAATACACAGACTCGTCAGGATATCTCCGTTCGACGCGAACAAGCGCCGCCAGACGTCTTTCGCTTCGATGGAGACCGTGGCCGAGATTAACGACGATATCGACGTCGAAATCAAGGACGAAGACCTGAGAATCGACACCTACCGTTCCGGCGGAGCCGGCGGGCAGCACGTCAACAAGACCGATTCGGCCGTGCGTCTTACTCACCTGCCGACGGGAATCGTCGTCGCCTGCCAGAAAGAACGTTCTCAGCACATGAACAAAGAGAAGGCGATGAACATGCTTCGCGCCCAGCTCTACGAGTACTACGAAGACCAGAAGAAGGCGGAAATGGACCGCTTCTACGGCGCGAAGTCCGAAAACGGCTGGGGATCGCAGATCAGGAGCTATGTCTTCTGCCCCTACACCATGGTCAAGGATCTGAGAACCGAGTGCGAGACGAGCGACGTCAACGGCGTCATGGACGGCAATATCCAGCCGTTCATCGAGTCTTGGCTGCAGATGAAGGCCGCGAAGTGATTCTCCACCGCGCTGCGGCCGACGCCACGGCAAGCCGCGCGGTTGCGAATGCGAGCGTCAGATTGTAGCCCCCGGTTGGACCGTCGATGTCAAGAACCTCTCCTGCGAAGTAAAGACCGGGGACTATTTTAGATTCCATAGTTTCCGGATTTACGTCGTCAAGCGCGACACCGCCTATCGTGACAATCGCCTCCTTGACGGGCCTTGGCTTCAGGTTTCTGAATCTCAGCCTCTCCCGGTCGAACCAGACTTCGATTTCCCAGTCTTTGAGCCCCGCGTGCTCTATGAAGCGCTGCGAGTTGTAGACGGCCGCCCCCGAGAGCCCGAACTGCTCGCAGTCGACCTCCCCGCGATAGTCGAAGAGAACGGTGCCGTCAGGTCCGCAGACTTTGGCGCGTCCGTCTTCATATCTTCGCCCTGCGCGGCGGACAATGCGCGGATCGGCTGTTTCGAGCCCTATGAGCCCGGGTCGGTACGGGACGATTGAGTGGCCGAGCGACTTGGCGAACTTCTGCCCGTCGCCGACGGAGCCGAGCTTGGGATAGCTGACTCCTCCTGTCGCTATAAGAACGTTTTTCGCCTCTAGAGTGAAGTTTTTTGTGACTATGGCGAACCCGCCGTGAGTTTGCTCGACTGCTGTCACGGGACAGTTTGTGATGATCGGCGTCTCCGTGTCCCGCAGGAGGTCTCCGAAAGCATGCACTATGGTCGTCGCCTTGCCGTCGGCCGGGAAGAGCCGTCCATCGGCCATGCGCCTGACGGGGACGTGAAGGGACTTGAATCCGTCCGCTATGCGTCTCGGAGGGCACTCTCTTATGGCCTTGGCGACAAACTTTGCGCATGGCCCGACATCGGCGAGAAAGCGGTCCGGCGAGATGTCTTTCGTGAAGTTGCAGCGTCCGTTCGCGGTCATGAGGACTTTCGATCCGAGGCGCGCCTTGCGTTCGATGAGGACGGCCCCCAAGCGGAGGTCGGCGGCGACTGATGCTGCGAACATGCCGGCGGCTCCGCCGCCGACGATCGCGAGCTGTACTTGACGGTTTTTGACTGAATCTGTTTTCATCGTATTCGGATAAACAGGCCCGGCTTCGGGACGTGGCGCCGGATGAACGCGAGGCGGTCGACTATGACACGGTGCTTCGTCTTCTTGCCGCCGTTGTTGAGTATTATGGAAGAACCCGGCGGGACCGCGGAGAGCGAAACGGAAGATTCGGTCATCATGGTGTCGAGTTCTATCGAGGCGAAATCGTTCGTTTCGGCTCCTGATGGCGATATCCACCCGACGGTGACCGTTTTTGCTTCGTCGGGAAGGGTATGCCTGCGGGCTGTCATGGACAGTGTGAGCTCCGAGAAATCGTCGAATCCCGGCATCACGAGCGTCCCTCGCTCCTTGCCGCTGGAAATCTGAATCTCTCCGGTGCTGTTGGTCGGCAGAAGAAGATGAGTCCCCGTAAGCCCGGGATACGTTTCTCCGATTTTTTCCGTGATGTCTTTCCAGCTTTTCCCCGGATTGGAGAAGGCATCGAAATCGTATTCCCGCTCCACAGTTGCGCGGACGAAACGATCAGTCTCCGCCGCTAAGAGGAGAATTGAAGAGAAGGCAGCGACAGCCGCGAGTATTCTGCGAACGCGCATTTGCCGCAATTATCCCAAAACTGTGCGGGGAAATCAAGCGGAAAATTGGTATAATATGCGGCGGACGATGAAAGAAGACATTGAGATAGACTCCTCCCATGCGATCGCGCCAGGTGAGATATGGGCAGTCGGGACGCCATCTGCGGCGTCCGCGCGAGATTGGTGCGCGGGCATCGCGGGTCGCGACGCTCTTGCCGGCAGAGTCGCGCTGGCGAGTTTCTCGCAGCAGGCGGCGACAATGCAGGCTACAGGCTGGCCTCAGGCACGATACTACTCCGACGGGGGGATTGCGGTTCGCGAGGCGCTGTCGTATGATTCGGTGTGGGAGGTGAATCCGTTCGAGGTCGGCGCGAAGCGTCCGGAGACGAGAGCCTCATTCAAGATCAGAATGGGCGCGCTGATGCGTCTTTTTGCGATGGACGGTCTGAAGGAGAGTCCGCTGATCGCCCTCTCCAACGGAGAGATGCGGCGGTTTCTGATAGCAAGAGCGGCGGCGAGGCGTCCGGACCTCCTGATTCTGGACGATCCGTCGGCGGGTTTGGATCCCGGGTGGCGCGAAAAGCTCAAGGGAGCGGTGGAGGCGCTTGCGCGCCGCGGCATGGCCGTGATATGGGCATGGCGGCACGAGGACGAACTTCCCGCAGGCGTCACGCGCCGCTTCGTGCTGAGAGGCGGACGGCTCGCCTTGGCTCCATCGCCGCCGGCCGTGCTAGAGATAAACAATCTCAACATCTCTTTCGGCAGACGAGTCCTCTTCAGAAATTTCTGCTGGACGGTCCGGCGAGGCGAGAGATGGATTTTGCGCGGCGGCAACGGCACCGGCAAGACGACGCTCTTTGCCCTTGCGACGGGGGACAGCCCTCTCGCCTACGCGGCGGACGTAAGGGTGTTCGGGCAGCGCCGCGAGGCGGGGGCGGAACTTGCGAAGACAAGGCGGCGAATTGCGCTTGCAAGTCCGGAGCTTCAGGCGGCGAGCGGACTTTCCGCCGATGAGCTTCTTGACAGGGCGCTTTCGCGAAAATGCGATCTCCTGCTCCTAGACGAACCTTTCATGAACATGACGCCGCGTGCCGCAAGAGAGGCGGCGGGGCGGATTTCGGGGTATCTTGACGCCAGGCCCGGGGCGTCGGCCATTCTTATAAGCCACCGGCGGGATGAAACTCCGCGCGGATTCGACAGGGTCATGGAGCTGAAATGAGCAGTCTTCTCAGCGTGGCTACACAGGTCGGCAGCCTCTTTGTCCTGATGGCGGTGGGATTCGCATGCAGAAAGGCGAAGCTTTTCGGCGACGAGGCGGTGAAAGGCATGGTGGATATTCTCGTCGTCATAGTAACGCCCGCTCTCGTGCTGCATGTTTTTCAGCGGCCGTACGAGCCCTCCATGCTGCGCGGGCTTGTCTTCGTCGCGGCGTTCGCCTTGGCCGGACATCTGGCTGCGATAATCCTCTCGACGGTCCTTTTCAGACGCGGAGCGGATCCGCAGAGCAGCGTGCTGCGGGTTGCATCCGTCTTTTCCAACGCCGGATTCATGGGCATACCTCTCGAGCAGGCGATACTGGGCGAAACCGGAGTGTTCTACGGTGTGGTGTATGTCGGAGTGTTCAATGTAGTCATGTGGAGCTGGGGATATTGCACCATGCGGCAGATTCCGCTTGGCGGGCTGAAGGGACGGGCCATGCTTGTGAATCCCGGAACTGTCGGGCTGGCGCTTGGACTGCCCGTTTTCTTCGCATCTTTCACCCTGCCGCCGGTTCTGCACGGACCGGTCGGATTCCTCGCGGGGCTCAACACCCCTCTGGCCATGATAGTCATCGGATACCACCTTGCAGGCGCGAAACTGGGCAGGGTTGCCGCATCGGCGGACGCATGGCTCGCAGCAGCCTTTCGGTTGCTCGCCTATCCCCTCATGATGACCGGTGCTCTTGCGCTGTGCGCCGCGCCGCTGGCCATGGACAGGACCATGATGCTGGCGCTCGTGGTCTCGGCATCAGCGCCTGTCGCGGCGCTTACATCCATGCTGGCCGCCAAGTACGGCGGAGATGTAGACCTTTCGGTCGGTCTCGTCAGCGGGACGACGCTTTTGAGCATAATCACCATGCCGCCTGTGATCGCACTTGCGATGGCCGTTCTTGGTTGATGCCGCGCATTGGCGTCCGCGATGTGGTATAATACTTCCATCATGGAAGAAAGTGCAGACAGAAGCGGCGGACGGGAGTTCTTCGGGAGATTGAACCTCCTCGTTGGCGAAAAAGCGGCGGCTGCGTATTCGGCGCTGAAGGTGACGGTTGTCGGAGTAGGCGGAGTGGGCGGGTGGTGTGCGGAAGCGCTCGCGAGAAGCGGAGTCGGGCGCATCACTCTCGTGGACGGCGACCGCGTCGCCGCCTCGAACATCAACCGCCAGCTTGTGGCGACATCCAAAAGCATAGGCCAGCCCAAGGTGGACGTGCTCGCCGGACGGTTGCGAGACATCAATCCTTCGGCGGCGATAACGCCGCTTTTCATGCGCTATACGCCCGAGACCGCCGATTCGTTCCGTCTCGAAGACGTGGACTGGGTGGTGGACGCGATAGATTCTGTTCCGGACAAGGCCCATCTTGTGAATGCGGTGACCAGAATGGAGCGTCCGCGCCTCGTCTCGTCCATGGGTGCGGCTTCCCGGACCGATCCAACGCGCGTAATTGCGTCGGATTTCGGCAAGGTGACCGGCGACGGACTCGCCCGCGCTCTCAGACAGCGTTTCAGGAAGTCGGGCGAATGGCCCGCGAAGAAGTTCACGGCCGTCTGGAGTTCCGAACAGCGCAGGCCCAATCTCGGCAGGCCGGATCCCGCCGAACCACGCGCCAACGGCACGCTGATGCCCGTCACGGCTTCGTTCGGACTCGTCCTCGCGAGCGTGATTCTCAATGCGACCTTGAAGGAAAATATGGTATAATACCCGCATGAAAAACTATCTTGCGATCGACATCGGGGCCAGTTCGGGCCGTCACATAATCGGAAGGGTCAAGGACGGAAAGATCACTCTCGAGGAGGTCTACCGGTTCGACAACGGACAGATCCGCAAGGATGGCCACGACTGCTGGGATATCGAAAAGCTTGTCGCTTCCGTCAAGGCGGGAATCGATGCGGCGGCGGAGAAGTGCACGATCGATTCGATCGGCATCGACACCTGGGGGGTGGATTTCATTCTCCTTGACGCGGACGGCGCGCCCGTGTCAGATGCCGTCGCGTACCGCGATGCGCGGACTGCCGGGGCCGACGCGGAGATTGAAAAGGATGTCATATCCTTTCCCGACCTGTATGCCCGCGCGGGAATACAGAAAACCTCTTTCAACACCATATATCAGCTTTGGGCGCTGAAGAAAGAGCATCCCGAGCAGTTGGAGCGAGCCGCTAGTTTCCTGACGGTCCCCGAGTATCTGAACTACCGCCTTACGGGGAAAATCGTGCATGAGTACACGGATTCGTCGACCACTTCGCTTCTGGATGCGGCGAAGAAGGATTGGGATTTCGATCTCATCGAAAAGCTTGGATTCCCTAAGCGGATTTTCGGGAAGCTGGAGATGCCCGGCGCCACCGTCGGCGAATACAGGGGAATGAAAGTCGTGCTGCCTGCGATGCATGACACGGCAAGCGCATATCTCGCTGTCCCGGCTCGCGACGACAAGGCCGTCTATCTTTCGAGCGGAACGTGGTCGCTTCTCGGCGTCGAGAACGAAAAGGCGATCACGACGCCGGAGAGCTGCGCGGCTAACTTCACCAATGAAGGCGGAGCATGGGGGCGCTACAGGTATCTCAAGAACATCATGGGCCTTTGGATGATCCAATCCATCCGCAGGGAGCTCAATGGCGTATCCTACGTGGAGGGCAAATCGGGCGAGGCTACGGCTGCGGCTCTCGCGGCGCTCTCCGATTACGAAAAGGGCAAGAAGTATTCGTTCGACGAACTAGAATCGGCCGCAAGGGCGGCGGAGGGCTTCCGCGTCACGGTGGACGTGAACGAACAGCGTTTCATGAATCCGGCATCCATGACGGGAGAGGTCCTCTCGGCTGCCGCAAAGGCCGGCAAGGCGCCGCAGACGGTCGGAGAACTCATGCAGTGCGTCTACAGGTCTCTCGCCGAATGCTACGCGGCTGCGATAGCGAATCTGTCGTCCATAACCGGCAAGACATACACTTCGATCAACATAGTGGGCGGCGGCAGCCAGGACCGATACCTGAACGCCCTCACGGCTGAGGCTACGGGGCTTGAGGTTTTCGCCGGACCAGTGGAAGGCACGGCCATCGGCAACCTTATAGTGCAGATGATCGCCGGAGGGGAGTTCCGCGATCTCGCCGGGGCAAGGGCGGCGATCGTCCGCTGACGGAGGCTCGCGGTGACTGCGGCAGGGAAGATAGCGGACCTCATAAGGGAGACGAGTTCCTCTCTTCCGGAGGATGTGGAGGCGGCTCTCCGCCGGTCGCTCAGGCGCGAGGCGAAGGGGTCTCCCGCTGCGGTTGTCCTCAAGACGGTTCTCGACAATTGCGCGATTGCCAGGCGCAGGTCCACTCCTCTCTGCCAGGATACTGGAACGCTCGCATTCTACGTTTCGTCGGGGCTGAGAGGCCGGGTGACGCCGTCCGTCATAAAGGAGGCGACGGCGCTCGCCACGCTGCGCGGGCACCTGAGGAAGAATTGCATAGATTCCGTGACAGGCGTCTCGCATGACGACAATTGCGCGGACGGCGCGCCTGTAGTGCACTATACCGATGTTCCCGGGAAAACGGTCACGCTTCTCATGAAGGGCGGAGGGTCCGAAAACATGTCGCGCCAGTATTCCCTTCCCGATGCGGCCATCGGCGCCGGACGCGATCTCGCCGGCGTGAGGAAGTGCCTTCTGGATGCCGTCGTGAATATTCAGGGCTACGGCTGCGCGCCGGGGATTCTCGGCGTGTGCATAGGCGGCGACCGCGCAACGGGTTATGAAGTCGCCAAGGAGCAGCTTTTGCGTCCGCTGGACGAGCCGCCGCGACAAGGGGATGTCGCCAAGCTTGAACGGACCGTTCTGCGCGAGGCCAACACGCTTGGCATAGGTCCGATGGGGCTTGGCGGCAGGACGACGCTCCTGGGCGTGAAGATAGCTTCGCGTCCGCGCGTGCCGGCGAGCTTCTTTGTCACGGTCGCATATATGTGCTGGGCCTGCCGGAGAAGGACTGTTGCGCTATGACAAAACTCGAATACCCTTTCACGGAAGAAAAGGTGCGTGCGCTGAAAGCGGGAGATGCGGTGTCCGTCACGGGGCCTCTCCACACGGGCAGGGACAAGTTCCACAAATGGTTTGCCGACGGACGTCCCGTCAATGTCGATTTCCGCGACGGGGCGCTTTACCATTGCGGCCCCGTCGTCGTGCGCGAGGGCGGCGAATGGGTCGTGAAGGCGGCGGGTCCGACGACGAGCGTGCGCGAAAATCCCTACGAACCGGCGTTCATCGAAGCGAGCGGGGTCAGGCTGATCATCGGCAAGGGCGGCATGGACGGGGCGACGCTAGAGGCGATGAGCCGTTGCGGATGCGTCTATATCCAGGCTGTCGGGGGTGCCGCCGCGGTTTCGGCGAGCGCCGTGAAGCGGGTTCGCGGAGTGGATTTCCTGGAGGAGTTCGGCGCCGCGGAAGCCTGCTGGCATTTCGACGTCGAAGACTTCCGTGGAATCGTCGCGATGGATTCGCATGGGAGAAGCCTTTTCGCCGAAGTTGCCGAAGAGTCCAGAAGGCGCCTTTCCGCACTTGCCACGCGGGGCCGTTCTGTGGTATAATATATCACTGAATCAATTCCGGAGAGAAAAAATGATCATACTTCTTTACATAGTCGAGGTCTTGCTCTGCCTGCTTCTGGCCGGTGTAGTCATGCTGCAGAAGCCCAAAGAAGGCGGCCTGGGCGGTGCGTTCGGCGGGGGTGCCCTCGAGGCTTCGCTCGGCGCCGACGCCGGCAACATCCTCATCAAGGCGACGACTTGGATCGGTGCGTTGTTCCTCATAAACACTCTCATTCTCGCGAAGATGACGGTGAATACCGGTTCCGTGACCGACGAAGGCGACGGCCAGACGCAACAGCAGCAGCAATCCGGCGCCGACCAGGGCAGCGAGGGCCAGCCGGCGCAGAAATGAAAGTTCTCGTAACCGGTGGCTCGGGTTTTCTGGGCATAAATCTCATCCGTTTCCTGCGAGCGCGGGGGGTGGATGAGATTCGCGTTTTGGACATAGCCGATTTCGACTATCCCGAAAAGGGCGAAAGTTGGCTCAAATTCACGAAAGGAGACGTCCGCGACGTCTTCGCCGTCGAGAAAATCACCGAGGGGTGCGATGTGGTCGTGCACTGCGCCGCGGCTCTTCCGCTCTACAGCGAGGAGGACATCCGCACGACGGAGGTCGACGGATGCAGAAACGTACTTGCCGCAGCGCGCAAATTCAGGCTCGACCGCATGATCCAGATATCTTCGACCGCCGTCTATGGCGTCCCGAAGAAGCATCCGATTTTCGAGACCGATCCGCTTGTCGGCGTAGGCCCGTACGGCCACGCCAAGATCGAGGCCGAAAACATCTGCCGCGAGGCCATAAAGGATGGGTATTGCGTGAGCATAATACGTCCGAAGAGTTTCGTCGGCCCCGAGAGGCTCGGCGTTTTTGCGCTATTCTACGATTGGGCCTATACGGGTCACGGATTCCCTATGATAGGCTCCGGCGCCAACCGCTATCAGCTGATGGATGTCGACGATCTGGACGGCGCGATATGGAATGCGATGACATATCCCAAAGATGTCGTTGCGACGGAATTCAACATCGGCGCGAAGGATTTCACGACGATGAAAGAGGACTATCAGGCCGTTCTCGATCGAGCAGGGCACGGGAAGAAGATCCGCGGCATGCCAGTGAAGCCGCTGATATTCATCCTCCGGATTCTGGAGAAGCTTCATCTGTCGCCTCTCTATCCGTGGGTTTACGAGACTGCGTCCACCGATTCGTTCGTCTCCATCGAGAAGGCCGAGAAACTTCTTGACTACAGGCCGCGCTATTCCAACAAGCAGGCCCTGGTCAGGAACTACGAATGGTATGTCGAACATCTTGCCGATTTCAAGGGCAAGAGCGGCGTATCCCACCGCGTTCCGTGGAAGCAGGGGCTGTTGGCCTGCGCCAAGTGGTTCTTCTGAGGCTTCGGCTTCCGTGTTTCGTCCAGATGTTCCGCTATGTCCGGAAGCGAACGCAAGTCCTGGAGCCGAGCGCTTGCGGCTGAATTCTGCACGGCAAATATGTGCTTGAAAAGCCATTGAGGTTTTTGCTAAAATTCCGCCATGAGGACGACAGGAAATGTTTTGCTGCTGATGGCTTTGCTTGCTATGCCGGTTCTGGCGGTGACGGTGCGTTCGAAGGCGGATCTTCGCCTTTGGCAGACCGTGCACGACCGGAGCGCACCTCTCGAGTGGAGCTGGGAGGACGGCGCCACGTCGGCTGAACTCGTGTTTTCCAACAGGGTCTCGCATGCCGTGGCGCGCGTCAAGGTCGAGCGCGCGGGAGATGCGGCCCGCGGGAGCTCGCCGCAGAATCTTGTCTCCGGGGATGAAGAGACGGTTGTCGACGTGACGCTTGTCCAGAACGCCGCCTCTTCAGTGAAGGCGGAGGCGACCCTCGCCTACATTCCGGGTGCGGGTGGAGGGCCGATAACCGTGAGGACCAAGGCGACGCGCGAATGGCTGCGCGTAAAGAAGCCGCGCGTATACGGAAACGCCGCGGGCTGTCTCATCGCGTGGATACGGGATATCGGCATGATAATCCGCATACGCTAGGGAGAAAGGAGAAAATGAGACTGCTTGAAAGGGCTCTTCTGACGATTGCGCTTGCCGCTGCCTTTCCCGTCCATGCCGATACGGACATATCCGGCGTCACGGTGAACCAGCGCTGGCCGTGGAGCGAGAAGGTCGACGTGGATTTCATTCTCACGGGCGACGCGAGCGACGTCGAGATAACGGCCAGGTGGGATGGTCGGACCGAGCCGTATCCGCTCGCCTCCATACCGTCGTGCCTGCCCGGCGCCAACCGCTACACGTGGGATCCGTCGTCCTCGGAATTCGCAGGCCGGGTTCTTACGGGGTTCTGCATCTCCGTCGTGCCGGCGCCGCCCGATCCGCAGCGCTACCTCGTCGTCGACCTCGTGAACGGCGGGATTGACTACCTCGCCGGCGTCCCCGAAGGAGGATGGGCCGCAGACCACAAGTCCACGAAGATGGTCTTCAGGCGGATACCGAAAGGCACGTATGCGCTCGGCATCTCGCGTGAGGAACTCGGCTACATTGGAACGGGCGGCGATCCGTCCTCGTATTCCGACCGCTGGGGGAAGCGCAACGTCACCTTCACGAACGACTTCTACGTCGCGATCTTCAAGTACACGGAAGCCCAGCACGCGTGCCTGACGGCGGGGGGCGGGAGTTCGTCCTGCATTCCGCAGAAGACCACCTACTACGAACTTCGCGGCGCGCCGGGCGACGTGAACTGGCCGAACACGGGCTATGGAGTCGCCGCGGACTCCATCGTCGGCAAATTGCGCGCGAAGGCGGGCGGGCTCGTCGTGGACCTCTGCGAGGAAGAGCAATGGGAAGTCGCGGCGCGGGCGGGTTCGACGGGATTCTTCCCGAACGGCGGAACGATGGCCGACTCGCACGCGGTCCTCTCCAATCTCGTGAGCGAGGCGGGCGCATGGTTTCCGGACGCCGGAGCCTCCATCCCGGCGGTCGGTGGCTACGCTCCCAACGCCTGGGGGCTCTACGATGTGGTCGGCAGCGGCGAGGAGTGGGTGCTCGACTCAGTCTCCTCCACTGTTGCGAACGGTTCGCTTCCTGCCGGCAATCTTTCGGACAGCACAAATCCGACTGGCGTTCAGAATTCCAATGGATGGAGCGCCTACCGCATCATAAAAGGTTCGTCCGGAAATTGGGCGAGCGCGCGGCTTTACAACATGGTTCTTGCGGCGCGTTGGACACGCCATCCGCACTATGACAGCTACGCGACGCGCTTCTGCATCCATTTGAGTCCGCTCGGCGATCTCACGTTCCCGTCCGCCCGGTGAAAAAGTCGCTCCTTTCCCTCGCCCTTGCGTTTGCGTCGGCCGCCACGTGTTCCGGCGTGACGCTCGACGCGTCGTCCGAAATCGTCCTTCGCTCCGATGCGCCATACGCGACGCGCCTTGCCGCGGAGGAGCTGAACTTCTTCCTCTCTCGCGTCTTCGGTTCGCCGCTCGCCGTCGTCTCCGCAAAGACTCCGGGGAGGGCTGCCATCGTCCTTGGCGGAGAGGATGCGCGTTTCGAGCCGCTCGGCCGAGACGGCTTCCTCATCGAGGCGACTGACGACGCCCTGCGCATCGCAGGCCGCGACGAGGATGTGGCCGATGTGGCGTCCGCGGCATTCCTGCCGGACGAGGCGCCCTATCAGCCGTGCTTCGCGCGCGGCACTCTTTTCGGCGTCTATGAATTCCTCGAGCGCCATGCCGGGGTGAGGATGTACTTTCCGGGGGAACTCGGCACCTGCATTCCGCGCATGGACCGCATCGACGTCGCGCCCTCGCTCGCCCTTGTGCGCCCCGCGTTCTCCGTGCGCCGCTACGGCTATGCGGACGGGCCTGTCGCGAAGGAGCTTCTGGAGGGGAGGTCCGAGACGGACTTCAAGCGGTTGAACTGGTACCGTCTGAGGATGGAGACGGAGCACCTCGCCTGCTGCCACGGCGCGAAGACGCACTGCCTCTCGCCGGCGACCTGGGACGCGATCTTCACGAACGCATGCGACGTGCTCGCGGAGAACCTCGGCGGTACATTCGACGCGATGCCGAAAGACGGATTTACTTGGCTGCGCCACTGCAACTGCGAGTGGTGCGCGAAGAACATTCCCTTCTCCGACACGGACACCCGCTATGCGACCGACCTCGTGTGGCGCCGCACGGCAGAACTCGCTTCGCGCATACAAGAGAGGTTCCCGGCCGCGCGCGTCTCGCAGATGTCATACATTCCTTACGCAGGGCTCCCGACGAACGATCTGCCGTCCAACATAGACGTCTTCGTCGCGCGTCGCGGGCCCTGGGCCGACGGCACGGAGATCGGAGAGCGTGAGATCGGCGAAGTCCGTGCATGGCGCGAAAAGCTGGGCCGTCCCGTTTCGCTTTGGAACTATCCCGACAAGGTGGCCTGCTGGCGGCTCGAGATGAAGGACGTCCCGCAGTTCGCGCCGCGCGCATGGGCCCGGTACTACGCCGCCGTCGCGCCTTTCGTCACGGGCGCCTTCGCCGAAAGCGAATCCGACCGCTGGCTCTACAATTATCTCAACTACTGGATTTTTTCCCGCGTCTGCTGGAATCCGCGCGCCGATACCGAAGCGCTCCTTGGCGAGCACCATCGGCTCATGTTCGGACCCGCCGCGCCGGAGATGGCGGAGTTCTTCGGTCTTCTCGAGGAGCGCTGGATGGCTGTCGTATCGAAGCCGGTCGATACGCCCCTCGGCCCGGGCGTCTGCGACGCGCCGGACGGCGATGAACTGCGGCGCTCCATCTACACCCCGGAAATCCTCACTCGCCTGGACGCTCTCCTCGCAGCAGCCGCCGGAAAGGTCGCGCCGGGTTCCCTCGAGGCGCGCCGGATCGGACTTTTCCGTCGGGAGTGCTTCGCGCCACTCGAGGCCTCGATGAACGAGGCCCTGCGGGTCGGTCTTATCGCCGATATCCATATCGCCCCCTACAACGACAACTCCAGCCTAAAGCGCGCCCTCAGGCTATTTGACGAGAGGCGCGCGGACGCCGTGATTGCAGCGGGCGATCTCACGGAGTTTGGACTGCTCTCGCAGCTGAAGGAGGTCGCGGCGGCTTGGAACGAGGTCTTTCCGTGCAACCGCCGCTCCGATGGGCGTCCCGTGGCGCGGCTCTTCCACTATGGCGATCACGATACGGAACTGAACTGGCGCGTCCGCCGGCGCGAGGTCGTGGAGAAGGGTCTCCTTGGAGACTACATTCCGCAGATGGGGCTTGACGTCGCATGGGAGCGCGCCTTCGGCGAGCACTTCGAGCCCGTAGTACGCCGCACGATAAAGGGGTGTGAATTCACGCTCCTCCATTTCATCCCCGATGGAATGAAGGAGCGCTTCCCGCAGAATCTCCCTCAGCCTTCGCCGGCGCGGCTCCACGTCTTCTCGCAGCACCGCGTCTACCGCGGACTCCTGGCGCGCCCTGGGCGCGGCGACGAAATAGGATGGGATGACGGCGCGACGATTCCGTACCTGAGCAACCGCCCCGATACGGTCGCCGTCTGCGGGCATGCCCACATCTCCGCCGCGAACGATACGTCGTTCCGTCCCGGCGCGCAACACGGCGACTTCACAGCCGTGCAGATACCGTCGCTCTTCTACCAGATCGAGACATGGCTCCCGAAACCGAAAGGAGACCACGCCTCCCGCCAGGTGCTTTTCCTTACTTTCCGGGCGGGGCGCGTCTCGATAGAGCGGCTCGATGCCGCGACCGGCGAGAAAGTCGGGCCCGACTGGACCGTCACGCTGCGTTGATCTTGATGCGTTTTGATCATTTTGGACGAAAATGGGTGAAAAGAATTTAATTGTGTGCCTTTCCATCCCTGCGGGGGTTGCAATCCGACCCCAATTTGGTGTATAATTATGCAATCATGACTATCCGTGGACTTCTTGAGAGCTGTGCAATGCGCATACCGCGCAATGTTGCTTTGCGCTGGTGCGAAGACAAGACGTGGAAGGCGAAGACGTGGGATGGATTCCACGTCAACGTCCGCGAGACCGCCGAGGGCTACGGCACCCGGTTCGGCCTGAAGCCGAGGGAGGAGAATGTAGCGATAATCCTCCCCAACAGGCCCGAGTGGGTCGTTTCGTACCTTGCCCAGGCCGGCGCCGGCGTGGCCGTCGTTCCGATAGATCCGAAACTTCACAACGAAGAGGTCTTCTATATCCTTGACAATGCGGAAGTGACCGTCGTCACGACGGACAAGGCGCACTTGAGGATGTTTCTCGAAATCGCGCCGCGCCTTCCCAAGCTGCGCGGCATAGTGATAGTCGACGGCGTCATCTTCAACGGGCAGAAGATAGGCCAGGCCGATGTCGTAGGATTCAAATCGCTCTGCATCCGCGACGGCGGAGAGTGGTACGACCAGAATATCGCCCAGCCCGGAGATGTGGCATCGATAATCTACACGTCCGGGACGACCGGCAAGCCCAAGGGCGCGATGCTCACCCATTCCAATTTCCTGCACGACATAGTCGGTTCGCTGCAGTGTTTCGGGGCGAAAGTAACGGAGAAGGATTCCCTCTTCGTGGTGCTGCCGCTCTTCCATGCGTTTTCGTTCACGGCGAATTTCGTCCTGTCGATGATCGTCGGCGCGCCGCTGTGCTTCATGCAGTCTCTCAGGACGGTCGTGGCGGACATCCGCACTCTCCAGCCTTCCGTCATGATGGCCGTTCCGCTTCTGGCGGAGAAGATATACGAGAAGATCGAAGAGTCGCTTGCGGAATCCAAGGCGGCGAAATTCCTGTTTGCGATCGGGCTCAGGGGCCCCGTGATGCATATGGTGAAGAAACGCCTCGGCGGCCGCCTCAGGTTCATGATAACAGGCGGCGCCCCGTGCCCGCATCACGTGCTCAAGGGCTTCAACCGCATGCACATACGTTTCCTTGAAGGCTATGGCTTGACGGAATGTTCGCCTGTCGTCAGCGTCTGCGGACCCGAAATAGACGCTGTCGGCTCCATCGGCAAGCCGATTTCCGGGATACAGGTCAGACTTGACGAAAAGAACGATTCCGGCGTCGGGGAGCTGCAGGTGAAAGGGTCGATAGTCATGAAGGGCTATTGGCGCAATGAAGCTGCGACGGCCGAAGCCTTCACTGAAGACGGCTGGTTCAAGACGGGCGATCTCGCCTCCATCGACAAGGACGGCATAATCTCCATACGCGGGCGCAAAAAGGCGCTTATCGTCAACCGCGAGGGCAAGAACATCTATCCGGAAGAGGTCGAAAACTGCATAGCCAAGGAGCCGTGCGTCGCCGACATCATAGTCGTGGGCTATACCGAGGGCGGTGT
Source organism: Kiritimatiellia bacterium (assembly GCA_024694365.1). GTDB lineage: Bacteria > Verrucomicrobiota > Kiritimatiellia > RFP12 > UBA1067 > UBA1067. The sequence continues at coordinate 34,448 of JAILJX010000093.1, read as the reverse complement.
GCCCGGCGAACGCGTGGGGGCTATCGCCCATCCCGACGAGGAGTGGTTCAAGGCGAAAAACGGGGGGACTCTTCCTCCCTGGGAAGAGATGGAGAAGTCGACCATCAAGGCGGTCCAGAAGCGTTGCGCGGATTTGGCCGACTACAAACGCGTAAGAAAGGTCGTCGTTTACAAAGATCCGCTCGAACGCACTTCCGTCGGGAAAATCCGCCGCGTCACCTACAAGGGGAAGCTGGACGAGTGAAGAGGATTCTCGTCTGGCTCGATTGGCCCGAGAAGTGCTTCCGCGCCGACGCGGAAGCGCTTAGGTTTTTGTCGTCCATCGTCCCCGGCGCTGACGTCGTCAGCGTCCGCTCGGCTCGCTCGTTTCTCCGCGAATTGCCCCGCGCGACGCATGCGATAGTCTGGAATTTCAAAAAGGAGTGGTTTGACGCGGCTCCGTCGCTCAAGCTTCTGGCCACGCCCGGCGCCGGGCGCGAACTCGTGCCGCAGGAGGGCCCTGCGGGCGTCCAGATCCATTTCGGCGGCTATCACGGCGCGATCATATCGGAAACGGTTGCGGGATTCATGCTTGCGTGGGCTCGCGGATTCTTCCGCCCGGAGCTTCGGACGGAGTCGGCTTGGCGCGCCTCGTGGCCGCGTGCGAAAATCGGCGGCGTGTGCAATCGCGTCGCGGGGACGAGAGCCGTCATCGCCGGATACGGACGCATCGGCCGCGCCATAGGCGCCAAACTCGAAGCTTTGGGAGTGTCGGTCTCGGGCTTCGGCAGAGGCAACATCGAGCTTCTCGCGTCCGCAGCCCGCGAGGCCGACTGGTTCATAATGGCGCTTCCCGGCGACACCGGAACCGACGGTTTTCTTGATGCACGGCTTCTGAAAACCCTTCCGCGGCGCGCAGTGGTCGTCAATGTCGGGCGAGGCAACGCCGTTGACGAGCCGGCCCTCCTGTCGGCTTTGCGCTCAAGGAGGATCGCAGGAGCGTATCTGGACGTCTTCCGGGGCGAGCCGGGTCCGCTTTCTTCCGTTGCATCGCTTTTGCCGGAAGGGGAGTCCATTCTAGGGCTGTCGCCCGACGATTTGCCCGAGAATCTCGTCATGACTCCGCATTCATCTGCGTTCAGCGGAGATTATCTAAAACTCTGTTTCACGGAATTGAAAGATGAAGGTCTCATTTGATTCGGGCTCTGTCGAGGATACGTGGGCGATAGCGCGCCGGCTGGCCGGTGCGTTGAAGCCTGGTGACGTCATCTGCCTTGAAGGGGATCTGGGCGCCGGCAAGACGACCTTTACGCAGGCTTTGGCGTCATCCCTCGGGGTGAATGGGAGGGTTACGTCGCCGACATTCTGCATCGTCCAGGAGCATGAGGGCAACGGCAGGCTTCTTGTGCATATGGATCTTTACCGCCTGCAGAGTGAAGATGACGTCCTTGCCATCGGATGGGAGGACTATCTCGAAAGGGGGGCGATTCTGGCTGTTGAATGGCCGGAGCGAGCAGGGGAATTGGTGCCTCTTTCGGCCATACATATCTCTTTCCTCCATACGGGGGAAGAAAAACGTCGCATCACCATTGACAACGCACCAGAGAAAATAGTATAATTTGCGGGTGTATGGGAAAATTGTCTCCTAGATTGGCGTTGCTGTCGCTTCTGTGCGTCCCGCTGTGCGGGTGCCAGACGCTTGTGTCGGCATGGAAAGAAATTATCGGAGAGTCCTCCGGGGCTGCTATAGACATCCCGGAACCGGAAACCATGTTCTTCGACGGGCCCCGCGTGAAGCCGGGCGTCGCGCTTACGGTGCAGATCGGGGTGCCGTCGCAGAAGAGCACCGTGATGGACGTACTTGTCGACGAGAAGGGTGAGATAACCCTTCCGTATCTTCTTACCGAGCCGGTGGAGTGCAACGGCATCACGCTCGATGCCTTGAGGCAGAAGCTCACAAAGGCCTACAAGTCCTTCATCAAGCAGCCGCAGGTGACGGTGCATTTCGCCCCCTTCGACCAAAAGACGGGTGTAAGTCCATACGGAACCGTGAAAGTTCTCGGCGAGGTCGCGAGTCCGGGTCCCGTGAACATGCCGCCGACCATGGATCTGACGGTCACCAAGGCGATTCAGGCTGCAGGAGGCCTTCGCACTTTCGCCAACAAGAGGAAAATCCGGGTGACGCGCCGTTTGAGAGACGGTTCTCTGCAGACGGTCTTTGTCGATCTCATTGAAATCGGCGAGGGCGGGCGTTCCGACAAGGATCTCGAGCTTAAACCGGGCGATGTCGTGTATGCGCACGAGACGTACTGGTAAGGTGAAATGCGCTTCAACAACGAAAGACTTACTGAAAGGACAAACACATGAAAAAAATCCTGATGATGGGGATCGCGGCGCTTGCTGGACTGGCGGCTACCGGGGTCGATGCGATGACGCTGGCGGAGGCTGGCGCAAAGAAGGCTGAGGCTGCTGCGAATCAGAAGACGATGAGCGCGGTCATCAAGGATCTCTCGGAAGAGGATCAGGTGAAATTCCTCGCGATGGTGAACGAGGAGATTGCGAATTCGGAAGGCAGCGCGGAGGAGAAGACGGCCCGTTACATCGCTGCCGCCGAGGCGGCCCTTTCAAGTTGCCCGAAGTCCAATGTCGCGGCGCTTACGGCCGAGGTGTATGCGACGGTTCCGCTGCAGTCTCTTCCGCTCATGAGCGAGAGACTCGCTTCCGGCGTTTTCAGCCGCGGCACCGCCAATGACGCCCAGGTCAAAACTGCGGCCGAGAGTGTCATGAAGGCCATCGAGGCCAGGACCTCATCCGCGGCGGATTCCGATCGCCGCAACACCGCGGCCGTTCTCGCCTTTCTCAACGCCTCCGGCGGCACCCCTGCCGACCTGCGCTCGACGCTCCTTGACGGATATCCCTCCGAGGCTTCCATGGAGTGGGTCCCCGCCGCCATGGGCGAAGTCGACGGCACGAAGGACTACAAGCCTCTTCTCGGCGTCGAAACAGCCTCTCCCAAGGCTGATGACGTTTTCACGATTCTGCCTATGGCGCCTGCCGTCCTTGCCGGTTCTATGATGGCCGACCTGTCCGGAACCGGCACTGCCTACACCGATGCCGTTCTTGATCCCGATCAGTACGCTCTTCCGGATCAGGGCGGCGATTTCGGCATGGAAATCCGCATCCCCCGCACGACCGATCAGTCAAAGCCCTGGTACAATGGCGCAAAGCGCGGCGAGTCGTATGACGAGCCCGAGGTTTATCCCGGCCAGAGCTTCTAACACAACGTTCGACAAAAGGAGAATATCATGAAGAAAAGCTATCTCGCTTCCGCGGTCGCAGTGGCGGCCGTCGCTGCGCAGGCAGGCATCATGGACGAGCCCGCCGGCATCAAGATGCTCAACGAGCGCCTTACGCTCAGCCCGTACGTTGCGCTGTCCTACACCTACGACTCGAACATCGACCAGTCGAAGCACTCCAAGTCTGGTTCGCAGTGGTCCGTAAATCCGGGCATCAATGCGACTTACAAAGGAGAGAACTGGAAGTTGGACGGTATGGTGTTCTACAAGTACCATGCCTACAACCGCTATACGTCCCAGCTCAATTCCTCCAGCTACGGCGAGCGCATGAAATTCACCTGGGCCAGCGCGGCGGCCGACGAGCCCGGCTGGCGAGTGATGTTCAGCGAGAATTTCCAGCAGATTGCGCAGGATGACGATGCGAGCAACCATGACGGCCGCGGCATCGGCCGCGACCGCAAGCAGTTTCAGGCCGAAGGCGCCATCGAGCGTCGCATAAACCGCTACTTCCATGCGGCGGCGACGGCCAACTACTACTTGCTTGACTACGACAACGATGTCGACAAGTACGCGACGATGTACGGGTGGAAGCGCCTGTCCATCGGCGGTGAAATCGGCTATACGGCTTCGAAGTGGTCCGACATCATCCTCGCCGCCGACTACCAGTGGTACTGGCAGGACAACAACCACGGCAGCAGCTCCTATGGCGAAGCCAGCAGGCGCGGACATGACGTCAGCAGCGATTCGAAGGGCTTCTCCGTCATGGGCGGTATCGGCAGCCATATGACCGAGCGCATCGAATACCGCGTGCTCGCCGGATGGAGCCGTTTCGAGTATGGCGACGGCGCCAAGGATCTCGACGGTTGGACATATCGCGCCAATGCCAAGTGGCAGCTCGATGACGCCAACACCCTCAATATTATGGCTCTCGGCTCCAGCTACTATCAGCCGTCGGAGCGCTCTTACGGCTCCGCCATCAAGGTCTACACCGCCAGCATCGGCGCCGCGAAGGGACTCGTCCGCAACACAATCAATGCGACGGTCGACCTCTCCTATCGCAGGGAAACCCACGAGTACACCGAATATTCCGCCGACGCCTATGATGAGGACATCATCACCGCCCGCATCGGCCTGAGCTACAAGATCAACCGCATCGCTTCCGTTTACGGCAACCTCGAGTATCAGACCGAGGAGACCTCCAACGGCCATGGAATCGGCCACACTTACGATTACGACCGTTTCCGCGGAACTGTCGGTGTGCGTTTGACGTACTGAAGTGCAGACGTTCATCTCTAAATACGGATTGGCGGCGCACCTTGCCCTGTTGGCGGTGACGCCGCTCTTCCTATTCCCTTTCTGCCAGGAATCCGATATCGCATCGGTTCTGCTTTGGCTTTCGCTCCCGGCTTTCGTATGGTTTCTCATGGAACCGTCAAGGAAGTCGGATGAAATGCTCCATCAGGCGAGGGTGAGGGTCCGCAAGGCGATTGTGCGCGATCCTCTCTTCTGGTTCTTTCTCCTCCTTTGCGTCTTCACCGGGCTGAGAGCCCTTAACGGAGACGTTGCCTGCGTCTGGGACGAGTCTCTCAAACGCAATGTCCTCTCCGGCCAGGCATGTTCCCTCTGGCCTGCGCACGCGGCCGGCACGGGACGGCTTCAGTTCGCCGCGGTCGTCGCGGCGGCGATTGCCGTCGAGGGGTGCCGTCTGGCCCTCGGCAAGGCCGCACGCATATCATTTGCGGCTTCAGCAGGCGTCATGGCCGGGATTTCGGCCATAGTGCACATTTCGGCATTGCGCTGCGGCAACGCCGGAGTTCTGGCGATGGCTTCCGGCGGCGAAGCATCGTGGTGCGGCAACGCATACGGATTGTTTTTCCTTGCTTCGATAGTGGCGACCGCCGGCCTTTTCGAGTGCAAGTGGAACAAGGCGCTGCTTCTCTTTTCGTTCGCCATCGGTGCGACCGGCACCGCTCTCTACCTTTTTTCGACACCTTTCGAGCGCTTCGCCTATCTCAGTCTCGGCGCTGTCGCGTTTGTCGGGTGCCTCGCCTACCTTAGGTTCACGCGGGCGCCTGTCGATGTTTTGAAATGCTTCGTGACTGTTGCGATAGCGCTGATCATTCCGCTTACCGTGTTTTCCTTCTTCTGCGACCCAGAGATCGTACGGTCCCACACTGCGGTCTTTGCGGAGATATCCTCGTTCCCGGCGAATGTCCTTCCGCCCGAATTCATGGCGCGCCGCGCCGAACTGTCGTCCGCCTCGCTTGCGTGCTGGCGCTCGTCGATGTGGCTTGGAACCGGCATAGGCGCATTCCCGGACGCCGTCGCGGTTTCCGGACGCTCCATCGCAGGCGGAGTGCCCGGATGCCCGCTCAATGGATGGTGGCAGCTTTTGGCCGAGCGCGGGATCATCGGTCTTCTTGCCGTCGCGATTCCGTTCGCGCTGATGCTTTTTACTCTGGTGCGCCGGATGATAGGCGCCATCGGACGGCACGTTTTCCTTCCTCTCGCGGTCTTGGGCGTCGCAGCGCCTGTGGCTGTCGCGATGGATGCTTTTTTTGCATGTTCGCTTCTCAGGGCCGAAACACTGATCGCTGCGCCTGCGTTCTTCGCGCTGGCCGCGAGCAGTTTCCCGGAGAAACGGCGTGCTCCTGCCGGCGAAGGCGCGGCGTGACGGCGGACGAAGACTGACCAAGACAAACCAAGAGAAGAAAGAGACAGAGATGGCTGACAAACCTCTTTACTACGGAAGCTCGAAGTCGACTCCCATGTACTATGGCGGAAATCAGCCCGCTTACGGCGGGAAGTCTCCGATGTATTACGGAGCCTCGCGTGCGTACGGGCAGTACGGCGCATACGGCAGCTACGGGAGTTACGGCAACTACGGCGGGAACGGGCCGCAGGAGGACTCCGGTTCGATCGTCGGAAAGGTCACGATCGGGCGCATGCTCAGGGTCATTTCGCAGCGGTGGCTTTCGATTTTCGTCTTTCTCCTGATAGGGCTTATCGTTTCGTTCGCCATATACAGCATTTCGCCGCAGATTTACGAGGCGACGAGCGAATTCATCATGGATACGCGCAGGGCGTCGAGGCCCGGCATAGCGTCGTCGGTCGATGAGGCGATGCCCGACTTCGGCAACAACTATGCCGAAATCTTCAATACGCGCCTTTCTTCATGGCGCTCCGCCGAGATTCTCAAGAAGATCGTCAAGAAGTACAAGGACAAGAATCAGCTCAAGACGACCGGCGGGAACGCTCCGTCCGACGACGAGCTTTTCGGCATCCTGGCCGAATCCCAGATGGAGCTTCAGCGCAACTCGCGCCTCATCACCATATCGGTGCGCTCGAAAGATCCCGATCTCGCGAAAGATCTGGCCGAGGCCTATGTCGCGGCCATCAGCGAACAGGCCGAAGAGGAGAACAAGCGCCGCGTCGAGGACAAGGTGCGCGAGGTGCACGAGCAGGTTCTGCAGAAGCAGCGCGAGCGCACCCGCATCAGCGAGGAGCTCTCCGAATTCCGCATCACCAACAAGGTTGACGTTCTCCACTCCCGCCGCGACACGCTCAAGCAGTCCATCGCGACGACCACAGCCAGCATTCTCGAGCTTGAGCGCCGCGTGACGGAGCTCGAGGAGTGGGCAAAGGGCCTCAACGAGGTGCAGGCGAATCCGGAGCGCTTCGGCGTTCTCGATTCCGGCGCCCCGCGGGCGCAGGAGATCCTGACCGAATTCAACGCAATGCAGAAGGCGGCCCTCGAGCTTGAGGGACTCCGCCGCATATACACCGACGAGCACGATCTTGTGATCGGCGCGTCCGGCGCTGCCGATGCCGCGAAACAACGCTTCCTTTCAGCCATCAAGCGCGCGCTTGACACGGGCTCGACCAATCTCAAAACCGCCAGAAAGCAGCTCGATTCGCTTTGCAAGAGCCGCGAGGAGATGCAGAACGAACTGCAGGGCACGGAACAGCACATCGTGCTCGCGGAATCGGGCCTGGGCAAGCTGGAGGGCGAGCGCACAATCCAGGACTCTCTCTACGAAGAGCTGTACAAGTCTGAGATGAAGCTCCGCGAAGAGGCGATGAAGGACAATGAGACCATCCGTCCCGGACGCGAGGTCGTGAGGCCAAACAGGCCCGTTCTGCCGAATCCTTACATGATTTTCGGCATTGGCGTGGCGTTGTCGCTTGCGCTCGGCGTTCTGTTCGTCCTTGTTCTCGACAATCTCGAAGATACTGTCGTCAACCTTGCGGATATCGAGGGGCGCCTTGCCCTGAAGGTGCTGGCTGTACTCCCCCACGTCCGCCGCAAACGCCGCGAACACGTCGCGAAGTTCACGGTGGAGGACAAGTATTCGCAATTCTCCGAGGCTGTCGCCGGACTGAGAAACCTTCTTGATTCGCCGCGATACGAGGCCATGTCGCACTGCCTGCTCGTGATTTCCACCCAGCCTGGCGAAGGCAAGACCATTACGTCGTCTTCGATCGCGATCTCCTATGCCCAGGCAGGCAAGCGGGTTCTGCACGTCGACTTCGACCTTCGCCGTCCGCGACTGGCCCGAATCTGGGGCGTCGAACTGGACAAGGGCCGCAGTTTCTCCCATACCCTCCAGCAGGCCTCTTCGGAGATCCCCGACTTCGGTGCGCTCGTCAACAAGACATCGGTCGAAAATCTGGACATGATAGGATCGCTTCCGCCCGATGGCGTCTCTCCCGCGACCATCTTCGGCTCCAGCGTGGTCAGCGACTTCTTTGCGTGGGCGAGAGCACACTACGACCGCGTGATAATCGACTCGCCGCCTTACGGTGTCGTCGGCGACGTGGTGTCCCTGGCGACTCTTGTCGACGGCGTTCTCATAATGTGCTGCCCGGACCGCACCCATTTCAAGCCGATCCAATACTGCTCGCGCTCCCTTGCCGAGGCCGGAGCGAACATCCTTGGCGTGGTCGTAAACGACGTCGAGGTTTCAAATGCTTCCGCATTCTCCCCAGGCCGCCACCACGGCAGCTACGGGTATGGCTACGGGTATGGATACGGCTACGGCTACGGGTATGGACCTCACAAGCGCGGCAAGAAGGGCGACGGCGACAATCCCGCGGAAGATGCGAACGCCTCTGCGAACCCGGCGGATCCGTCCGCAAAGTCAGAGCCTGCGCCTTCTCCAGCCGTTGACACGGAAGAGCTGACGGACGATGACTAAGGTTTTCATCGACGGGTCCGCAGGGACGACCGGCCTCAGGATTCGCGAGCGGCTCGCATGCCGCGCGGATCTCGAGATTGCGTCGCTGCCTGAATCGCTGCGCAAGGATCCGTCCGCAAGGCGAGACGCGCTCAATTCGGCGGATGTTGCGTTTCTTTGCCTGCCGGACGCCGCGGCTGTCGAGGCTGCGGCTTTTGTCGAGAATCCTGCGACCGTTGTCATCGACACCTCCACGGCCCACCGTACGTCCGAGGGGTGGGAATACGGTTTTCCCGAGCTGGCGGGCCGCCGCGAACGCATTGCCGCCGCGAAGCGCATCGCGAATCCCGGCTGCCATGCGACGGGGTTCATCGCTCTCGTAGAACCGCTCGTGCGGGCGGGGATGCTTCCGGCCGCCGCCTCGCTTTCCGCGTTTTCCCTGACCGGGTATTCCGGCGGCGGAAAGAAGATGATCGCAGACTATGAAGCGGCCGGCGCCTCGGAAGGGGCCACGCCGCGCGCACTGCTCGCCGGGGGCCGCCAGTATGCCCTTGGCCAGACGCACAAGCATCTTCCGGAGATGGTGAAGATATGCGGCCTTGAGAAGGCCCCCGTCTTCTCTCCGGTTGTCGTCCCCCACCTGAGCGGCATGGAGGTTACGGTTCCGCTTTTTGCGGAACAGCTCTCCCTTTCCGCCGGAGTCTCCGCTTTGGATGCCGTGAGCTCCGCATACCGCGAGGCTTATCGCGGCGGACTGGTCAAGTTTGCGGACGATCCTTCCGAAAACGGATTCCTTTCCTCCGCCGCGCTTTCGGGCAGGGACGATCTCGAGGTTTCTGTGCATGGTTGCGCCGACAGGCTCGTGCTCGTCGCGCGCTTCGACAATCTCGGCAAGGGCGCCTCCGGCGCCGCGATACAGAATATGAACATTGCCATCGGCAGCCACGAGACGGAAGGCCTGGTGACGGCGTGAGCGCGGCGCGGCAGAGCGACGAACTGAACCGCCGCAACAGCGCATTCGACAACAGGCTGCGTCCCGTCGATTTCGACGGATTCGTCGGCCAGCCGAAGGTTCGCGACCGCCTGCTTCTCGCAGTGGAGGCTGCGAAGGCGCGAGGCGAGCCGCTGGACCATGTGCTTTTCTCCGGGCCTCCCGGTCTCGGAAAGACGACCCTTTCGTACATTCTGGGAGAGGCGATGGGGGTCAACGTCAAAACGACGTCGGGTCCCGTCATAACAAAGCCCGGCGATCTGGCTGGGCTTCTCACGTCGCTCGAGCCCGGCGACATCGTTTTCATAGACGAGATCCACCGCATGGCGAAGACTGTCGAGGAATACCTCTACAGCGCCATGGAGGACTACGCCATCGACATACTTATCGACCAGGGGCCGAACGCAAGAAGCGTGCGGCTAGATCTTCCGCGCTTCACGCTCGTCGGTGCGACGACGAGGATAGGTCTCATCGCGGCCCCTTTGCGGGCGCGGTTCGGCCTCGTGAACCGCCTCGACTACTACGAGCCCGCGATGCTCGCCGAAATAGTCCGCCGCAGCGCCGAAAAACTCGGCGTCGACATCGATGGGGACGGCGCGATGGAGATAGCAAGGCGAAGCCGCGGCACTCCGCGCATAGCCAACAATCTTCTCAGGCGCGTCAGAGACTATGCCCAGGTGAGGGCCGGGAACTTCATTTCCGGCCCCGTCGCCGCCGAATCGCTCGGGCTTCTTGAAATCGACCCCAACGGCCTCGACGACATGGACCGCCGCATACTAGAGACGATATGCGTCAAATTCGGCGGCGGTCCCGTGGGGCTTTCGACGATTGCCGTGTCCGTCGGGGAGGAGGCGGACACCGTGGAGGAGGCCTACGAGCCTTTCCTCATAATGGAAGGGTATCTCGAGCGCACGCCCAAGGGCCGCGTCGCCACGCCACTGGCGTATTCGCGCCTGGGACTGTCAAAATGAACCGAATATGATATAATATCACAATCATGGCAGACAAGATATCATTCGAGGCGCCTCGCGGGATGCGGGATTTCTATCCCGAGGACATGGTGTGGCGCAACAGGGTTTTCGACGCTTTCCGCGCCGCCGGGGAGGCCGCAGGTTTCGAGCAGTACGATGCGTGCGTCGTCGAGAGCTACGAGCTTCTCGCGCGCAAGGCCGGCGAAGAGGTCGGCGAGCAGATATACCACTTCCTGGACAAGTCCGACCGCCATCTCGCCCTGCGCGCGGAAATGACTCCGACGCTTGCGCGGCTCGTCGCGCAGCGCCAGAAGGAGCTGTCGTTCCCCCTCAAATGGACGGCGATCGCCCAGTGCTTCCGCTACGAGCGCATGACGAAGGGGCGCAAGCGCGAGCACTATCAGTGGAATGTGGACATAATAGGCGAAGAGTCGGTCCTGGCCGAAGTCGAGGTTCTCGGTGCCGCGGTCGATGCTTTGAGGCGGATGGGCCTCACCACTGCAGACTTCAAGGTGCATGTGAGCTCCCGCAAGTTCCTCGGCGAACTTCTCGCCAAAAGCGGCATCGACGCGGCGAAGCATGCGCAAGTGTTCCTCGCCCTCGACAAGCGCGGAAAGATGCCCGACGCCGAAATCGCGGCCATGCTCAAGGATGGAGGCCTCTCCGACGCCGATGTCGAGGCGACATTCCGCATAATGGAGACGAAATCGCATGAAGCGAGCCCCGAGCTTTCGGAGCTTTTCCGCCTTGCGGGCGTGGCCGGCTTCGCCGACGCCCTCGTCTTCGACATAGGCGTGATAAGGGGTCTCAGCTACTATACCGGAATCGTCTTCGAATGCTTCGACACCGCCGGGGAATTCCGCGCGATATTCGGCGGCGGACGCTACGACAACCTGCTTACGACGATCGGCGCGGAGCCCGCAACGGCAGTGGGGCTCGGTTTCGGCGACGTGGTCGTCACCGAACTCCTCAAATCGCGTCTCGGCGGCGATGCGGCCGCGCGCAAGGACGGAATAGCGGTCGGCTTCATGTTCCCCGAGCAGCGCGACGCGGCAGTGCGTCTTGCGGCGAGGCTCCGTTCGGAGGGCAACAGGGTGGATCTTTCGCTCCATGCCCAAAAGCCGAAGAAGTTCTTCTCCCACGCCGGAGCGTCGTCTGCCGCCAAGGCGGTGTTTCTGGGTCCGGACGATGTCGCGGCCGGCGTCGCGAGAATCAAGGACATGGCCGAACGCACGGAGACCGGGATATGTCTCTAGAATCGGTGTTTGCATCTCTAACCCATCGCTACCAGCGCGTCAGGACAGGGCTCGCGGTCGGCATTGCCGACCCCGATTACGACATTCTCCGCGCGCTGAGGGGAGGGGTCTGGATGCAGGTGCCGCTTACGCCCGAGTTTCCCTTCGAGGACAGGCAGTTCGAAGTGGTGGTGATGGACGGCTCTGCGGTCTCGCGCGATTCCGTCCGCGAGGCTCACCGCGTGCTTCGTCCTGAAGGATGCCTCTTTTTCACCGTTCAGGAGAAGTCCGGACAGGACGGCGACGGGTTTTCGGCGCCCGATATATACAAAATCGTCCGCGAGGGATACGATATCGTCGAGCTGAAGCGTCCGCCATGGTGGGTCTTCGGCCGCCGTGGCCGCACGCTGACAGTGTGCGCGCGCAAAAAGAACTGGCGCGAGCACCGCGGGCTCGTGCGTGACGGAGCTCTCGCCCTCATGCCATTCAGGAGCAGAACATGAAACGTTGTTTCATCGCCGCAGCCATAGCAATCTCTTCGGTCTTCACGGTTCCGGCGGCAGATACCGCGGTACACAGCGCAAGGGGCGACAGCGTGTTCCTTGTGATGCTGAAGTCCCGCCTCGGCGAGAACCGTTCCCAGTTCACCAACGCCGTCCGCAGGGTCGCCGCCGAGGCAGCCGCGGGCAAGAAGCTCCACCAGCTTGCGATATCGGCACTGGCCCGCGGTTTTTCCGCGGAGGAGAAGAAGTCTCTTGGACTTACCGACAAGGTTCTTGCCGTTTATGGCGGAGCCGAGAACCTTTCCATTCTCGGCAAATCTGCGGAACGCAAGGACAACTCGGGCGCGCAGTACATCTTCTCCTTGTGCTCCACAAACGAGCAGACCCGCCTGAACTGGCTTGAGCGCGCCGCGAAGGGCAACGACGAGCAGGCTCTCGTGGAGCTTGGCATATGCTGCCTCAACCGCGGGGATTCCCTTCTCAGGGAGGCGTCGGAGGCGTCTCTCAAGAATCCCGGCCGCGCGAGGAACATGACAAGGCAGGCGGAAGCCTCATACGCCAAGGCGTTCGGCCTCTTCCGCCGCGCAGCGGACAGCTCCGACCCGAACGGGAGCTACAACTACGCCTATTGCCTCGTCAACGGAATCGGCTGCGCGAAGGATCCTGCGGCGGCTCTGGGCCCCTTGCGTCATGCCGCGAGGTCCGGCCAGCCCCAGGCGCAGAATCTCCTCGGCGAGTGCTATCGCGACGGAATCGCCCTCGACCGGGACGTTGATGCGGCCGTGGCCCTCTTCCGCGAAAGCGCCAAAAGCGGATGCGCCGGCGGATGCCTCAACTACGCTTTTGCGATTCTCCGCGGAGAAGGGGAGCTGAAGGACGACAGGAAAGCGATGTCCCTGATGCGTCAGGCTGCCGAATTCAGGAACGTGCGCGGCATGTACGAGTATGCCAAGGCTCTTCTGGACGGCATAGGCGAAGAGCTTGTGGACGAGGGGAAGCTCGCCGGACCCGACCGCGACGCCATCAAAGCCGCGAATGATGCGATACGCGAGCAGAACAGGCGCACGGCATTCCTCTATCTCTACCATTGCGCGCTGCGCCTGAAGCATCCGCCGTCGATGACCCTTCTCGGCGACTGCTACCGCGACGGCACAGGCGTTGCGGCCGACGGACGCAAGGCCGTGCTGCTGTATCATCGCGCGGCGATGGATTTCGGCCATGGGCCCGCCATGGACCGCATGGCGGAATGCTTCGACCTGGGAACCGGCGGGATCGCGCCGGACCACGAGGCTGCCCTCTGGTGGCGAACGCGCGAGCGGGCCCTGGACGGAGACCGCTGCGCCGCGATCTGGCTTAACCGCCATGACGCCCACAGGTTCGATACTCTTGCCGCCGTGTATGGAGGCGGGCGGTGAAATCCGTCGCGGCGATTCTCTGCGCAACGCTCTTTGCAGCGTCCGCATTTGGCGCCGATGGTGAAGAGCCGGTCCTCGACGTGCTGAACCTGCGAACCGGCGGCAGTCCCGTCCGCTACGCCCGTGCGGTCAAGCGCGTTGCCGACGACGCGAGAAAAGGCCGGCTGCTCCAGCGTTACATAGCCGCGATTCTGGCTGACGACCCGTCCGTCCCCGAGGATGCTCGCATATCCGAGGCCGAGCGGATAGAGTGGCTTGAGAAGACGCGCGAGAGGATGGTGTATCTCGCCGAGAAAAAAAACAATCCGCTCGCATGGTATCTCCTGTATCTTGAGACTGGCGATATCGAAAAGCTCGACCGCGCTGTCGCAGGCGGGAACGTCCAGGCCATGAACGCAAGAGGCACGGCTCTCGTCTCGCGCGTCCTCGCCCATCCCGGGGATCCCGAGGCAGACCGCAAGGATCTCGAAACGGCGTTCTCCCTTTTTTCCAAGGCGAGCAAGAGCGACGACGCGAATGCGTTCAACAATCTCGGGCTTTGCTACATGAACGGCTACGGTTGCCGCAAGGACGAGGAAAAGGCGCTGGAGGCATTCCGGACCGCCGCCGAACAGGGGCATGCAGAAGCCGTGAACAACGAGGGCCGCTTCTACCGCGAGGGCATAGTCGTTGAGAAAGACCTCGAGGAGGCTTTGCGCTGTTTCAGAAGAAGCGCCTCCGCGGGGAACGAGTGGGGTCAGCTGAACTACGCGCTTGCGATTCTGCGCGGCGAAGGCACCAAGCCGGACGGCGCGCGTGCGGCGGAGATTCTCGACTGCCTTGCGCGAAAGGGTCGCCTGGAGGCCATGGATGTCCTCGCCGGCGTCTATCGCGACGGCGCCCCGGGCATCGAGCCCGATTCCGCGGAAGCGGCCGTATGGATGATGCGCGCCCGTGCCGCACGCGGAGACGCGAATGCCGTGAAGTGGCTGGAGTCTTCTGGGAAAGCGATCAAAACTGGAGCGAAACGGTGAAAATCCTGATGATAGGCGATGTCGTCGGCTCGCCTGGACGGCACATTTTCAAGCGCGAGATTCCGCGGCTCAGAAAGGAGATGGATATCGCGGCCGTCATAGTGAACGCCGAAAACTGCGCTGCAGGCTCGGGAATAACGGCGGCGCTCGCGAAGGAGTTTCTCGAGTCCGGGGCTGATGCGATTACGCTCGGCGACCATACGTGGGGGCAGAAGGAATTCGCCGGCCAGATCGACTCTGTTGACAGGCTCGCAAGGCCCGCCAACTACCCCTCCGCCTGCCCGGGGAAGGGTTGGCGGCTCGTGACGGCGCCTCTCTTTTCGTTCGCGGTCGTGAACATACAGGGCCGCGTCTTCATGAATCCGGTCGATTGCCCGTTTGCGACGATGGACCGCATCCTCGCCGAAATCCCCAAAAACGTCCCTGTCTTCGTCGATTTCCATGCCGAGGCGACGAGCGAGAAGATTACGATGGGATATTATCTCGACGGACGCGTCACCGCTCTCGTGGGGACCCATACGCATGTGCAGACGTCGGATGCACTCGTCCTCCCCAAAGGCACCGCCTACCTGACCGACCTCGGGATGACGGGCCCTTACGTAAGCTCGATCGGCCGCAGCCTGGAGCCTGTGACCCGTCGCTTTCTCACGGGAATGCCTTCACGTTTCGACGTGGCCGACGGACCTTGCGTCCTCGAGGGCGCTGTCGTCACTTTCGACCCGGCGACGAAGAAGGCGTCGGCGATAGAGCCGCTGCGCATACGCGAGAGCATCGGATGACGATTCTCTGGGATTGGAACGGAACTCTTCTGGACGACACGTCCGCCTGCGTGGACGCTCTGAACGAAATGCTCCGCCGCCGCGGAGCCAAGCCCATAAGCATGGATTTCTACCGCCGCGAATTCGCTTTCCCGGTGCGTTCGTTCTACGAGAAGATCGGAGTGAGGCTTGACGACGAGGATTGGGACGCCCTCGCACGCGAATACCACGACACCTACAACTCGCGACCGTTCGCCCTCAACGCCGGCGCGATCACCGCCTTGGAGACCGCGAAGGCAGCAGGCGCCCGCCAGGCTGTCTTGTCCGCGCTCAGGCAGGATATGCTGGACGAGGCGACCCGGCGTTTCGGCGTGGACCGCTACATGGATTTCGTCTACGGAACCGACAACCTCGACGGGGGGTCCAAGCTGGCGCGGGCGCGCTCGCTGCTCGAAAGCCTCGGAAGCCCCGATCCCGCAACAGTGACCATGATAGGCGATTCTCTCCACGATGCCGAGGTCGCCCGAGATCTTGGGGTGAAAAGCGTGCTTTTCTCGGGTGGCGGACACTCTGCCGAGCGTCTCTCCCGCGCCGCCCCAACCTTCGGCTCGCTTGTGGAGTGCGTCGCTTTTGCGATGGAATCCGGCGCAGGCGCGGACGCAGGGCCGAAATGTTTGGTATAATATAACCCTACCGAGAAAATGGCTGGAAAAATGGAATTCAACTGCCGCATAGAGATCGACGGCACGTCGCCTCGTCCTGCGGGATTGGCGAAGGCGCGGCTCAAGAAGGCCGCGAAGTTCTTCGCTGCCAGATCCTCCGCTAGGGTGCGCATCCCGTTCCGCGAGGTTGCAGTGATTCTCCAGGATGACGCATTCTCTGCCGAAACCCATTCCGCCATCAACGGCGCCGAGGGCCCGACCGATGTCACGACCCAGCGGTACGAGGCGATCCCTCCGGAGCCTGAAGGGGTTTACGGAGAGCTTTACGTCAATGTCGACATGGCTGTGAGATCCGCCCCGAAACGCAGAGGCTGGTCTGCGGCCAAGGAGCTTCTGCTCTATGTCGCGCACGGAATGGACCATCTTAGCGGTGCGGACGACTCCGATCCTGCCGATTACGACCGCATGCGCAGGCGGGAGCTCGCCTGGCTGAAAGAAGGGGACTTTGCATGAAAAAGACGTTTTTCGCTCTCTTTGCGGCAATCTCCGCAAGCGTATGCGCCGCGGAATCCTCCGATGGGGAGGATGTCGACTTCTCCTACATAGAATACGGCTACGAACGCTGGTACGTTGGCGCCGGCGCGCAGGCCGCAATCCCCCAGGGCGGAGGGAACATGCGCAGCTTGGCCGGGGCCGCGGCCCGCATCGGATGGTATGCCGACGATTTCCTCGCCGTGGAGGCCTCGGCGGCGTGGCTCGAACACGACGCCGGTCTCGGGGTGCGCTGCCTGTGGCACTGGTGGGGATTCGAGAGGTTCGATCCGTTCTTCACTTTCGGAGCCGACGGGTGGATAGACGGCGATGTCGGGCCGTCTCTCGGGTGCGGCGCGTTTTGGCATCTCGGCGAACTTTGGTCGCTGCGCTTCGACGCCACGGCGACATTGGGCCTCGATGGCGACCCCGGAATGGTCTACGGTCTCGGCGTCGGCATACAGTACGCTTTCTGAAAGGGGAATTTTCGCATGGCTTTCGCAAACGAACGGCAGATATGGTACGATGAAGGCAAAAAGGTCTCGGTGACCTTCGCCGACGTCACGCAGGCGGCGCAGGATCTCGCCAACGGACATCTCTCCGGACCCGTCAGCGCGCATTTCCTCTCCAAGGCCCTCGCAGCCGCCGCTCTTCTCGGAAGCGAAATGGAGGAAAAGGACGAGACGGTCATCATACAGATCAAGTGCGACGGACCCATCGGCGGCATCACTGCGGAGTGCACTGCCGCCGGCACGCTCAGGGGATATGCGGAAAAGAAGATTCTCGACGGACTTGACGGCATGGGCGCCCCCGACCCCAAGAAGGCCATCGGCCGGATGCAGCTTCAGGTGACGAGATCTGTTCCCGGCCGCATAATCTCCCGCGGCATATCGAATTCGATCGACGGCTATCTCGCAGGCTCCCTTCAGCGGAAGGCCGTGATCGTGACCGACGCCGCCGTGACAGACGACGTCAAGGTTCTCTCGGCGCGCGGCGTCATGGTCGAGGCCCTGCCCGACAGCGATGCATCTCTCGCCGATCTCATGGATCCGGAGAAAAAGCCCAACCTTTCGGTCGCGCCTTCCACTTTTCTCAAGAAGCTCGGCCTCGCCGGCGCGAGGCTCAAGAAGACCGACCCCCTCTCTTTCGCCTGCCGCTGCTCGCCCGACCGCGCCGCCGCGATGCTTGCCGCGCTGAGCGAAGACGAAAGATCTTCCCTTCCTCCGTCGGTCGACATAACCTGCCACATGTGCGGAAAAACATGGACCGTGAAAACGAAATGAAAGATTCCCCGAAACCCCGCGTCTCCGTCGAGATCGACCTCTCGGCGCTTGCAAGAAACTACGGGCGCATAGCCGCCCATGTCAAGCCCATGGACGTTCTGTGCGTCCTGAAGGCCAACGCTTACGGACTCGGCGTCGGGCCTTTCGCCAGGACTCTCGCCGAGGCGGGCTGCGGCCAGTTCGGCGTGGCCGAGCCTCGCGAAGCCATCGAGCTTCTCGATGTCCTCAGGCGCGCGAAGCTCAAGGCCGACGTCCAGATACTCTCCTCCATCCTCCCGGACGAAATCCTCCCCATGGTGAAGGCCGGCGTGATCCTGCCCGTGACAGGGGCTGCGGAGGCCCGGCTCATATCGGCTGCGGCGGTGAAGGCGAAGAAGACGGCCAGGGTCCACTTCAAGCTCGACACCGGCATGGGACGCCTCGGCATTCTCGCCCGCGACGCGCTCGCCGTGATGCGCGAGGCCCGCGCATTGCCGGGGCTGGACTGCGAAGGCGTATTTTCCCACTGTCCGATGGCATACGAGCCCAAGGATCCGTTCACCCCGCGCCAGATAAAACTTTTCAAGTCGACAGTCGCTGCCGCTGTTGCGGAGGGGATGCGCTTCAGGAAAATCCACATGGCGGCGTCCGACGCGATAAACAATTTCCCCGAAACGGCGAAAGCTCCGTTCACGATGGTGCGCACGGGCATCAACCTGCACGGCAGCTTCGACCCCAACGGACGCCGCGCGCTGAAGGTGGAGCCTGTCTTGACTCTCAAGACTCGCGTCGCGCAGGTCAGGGACCTCCCTGCCGGCACGACTCTCGGCTACGGCAGAACCTGGTGCCTCGCCGAGCCTGCGAAAATAGCCACCATATCCGCCGGCTATGCCGACGGACTCCCCCTCGCCCTCACGAACCGCGGTTTCGTCTTCATCGGCGGACGCCGGTGCAAGATCGTCGGCAGGATATCCATGGACTACACCACGGTCGACGTATCAGGAGTCCCCGGCGTGAAGGCGGGCGACGAGGTGGTGTGCTTCGGCAGGTGCGGCGGCGATTCCATAACTCCGGACGACTGGGCCGCCCTGAAGGGCACTCACGCATACGACATAATCTGCTCGCTCGGCACCCGCGTCGAGCGCAAATTCATCGGAAGCGCAGAACGGTGAAGGAAGGGGGAAGACGATGGCATTCGGCAAGATGAATCCGTGGGTCAAGGACGCCCTTGACATCCTCATAATAACGATCTCGTGCCTTGCATACGCGGCGGCGTGGTCCGTCTTCATCCTTCCCTACGGGATTGTCACCGGCGGCGTGACGGGCCTTTCGAACATCCTCTTCTACTCCCTTAAGATCAATGTCGCGGTTTCGTATCTGGCCGTGAACGCGCTTCTCTATCTCGCGGCGCTCAAGTTCCTGGGCCTCAGGTTTCTCGCCAAGACCATGTATGCCACCGCGGCGCTTACGTTCTTTCTGTGGATCGGCCAGGCCCTGATGACCGGACCCTCCGGCGAGCTTGTGCACATCCTCGGCAAGCAGGAGCGTTTCATGGCCCTTCTCATAGGATGCAGCGTCTGCGGGGCCGCGATAGCGACGATGTTCAACACCAGCGGCTCCAGCGGCGGAACCGACATCCTCGCTGCGATCGCAAACAAGTATTTCGGCGTATCCGTGGGCTCGTTTCTGATGGTGATAGACTTCCTGATCGTCGGCAGCTCCCTGTTCATGCCCGGGATGGGCGCCAGGGCCGAGCGCATCGAGTTCGTCGCTTTCGGACTCTGCGCCATGGCCGTAGAATGCGCCGTCATCAACCACGTGATGAACCTCTCCCGGCGAAGCGTGCAGTTCATGATCTTCTCGCGCAAGCACGAGCGCGTAGCCAAGGAGATAGCCCGCGTGACCGGCCATACCATGACGCTTCTCGATGGACACGGCCACTACACCGGACAGGACATCAAGGTGATATGCATGCTTGCCCGCATGCGCGAAAGCGCCATCATATTCGCCGTGATCCGCCGTGCCGATCCCGAGGCTTTCGTGAGCCAGAGCCGCGTCATCGGCGTGTACGGCGACGGATTCGACGCGCTGCTCAGGAAGCGTCCGGCCGAGCCTCGATGAAGAAGACTTTGTCGCCCACGCGGCAGCGGGGCGCCTTCAGCGTGACCCACGTTCCCTTTTCCGCGACTTCGGGCCTTTCCTCGTCGCGGTGAAGCTCTCCGCATACGAGCTCCGCGACTCCGGTCGTGGGTCCGTGTATCTGCAGCCTGTCCCCCGGGCGTATCGGGTGGTCCTGTATCTTCACCTGTGCGATCCCCGCTTTCAGGAAATAGTCGACGACGATTCCCGCGTGGCGCTTCACCGTCGTCGCGAGAGAGTCTTCGGAGTCCGTCATCTGGTCCTTCCCGGGCCTGCCGTAGAAAAGCCCCGTGGAGAACTCGCGGTGAAAGACGGTCTTGAGGCTCTTCTCCAGCTCCGCGGCCAGCGCGGGGGAGTAAGTCCCCTCCATTACCGCATCGACCGCCCTGGAGTAAGCTTCGACGCACGTTTTCACGTAGTTCGCGTTTCTTGCCCTGCCCTCTATCTTGAAGCTCGCTATCCCCGCCTCCATGAGCTTGTCGACGAAGCCTATGGAGCACAGGTCTTTCGCGGAAAGCACGGTATGGGGCTCTACTATGAAGGCGGTGTCCGACTCGTGGACGGGGTTGCCTTCGGCGTCTTCGTACAGGTCCACGGCCTGAACCTTGAATCTGCGCCTGCAAGGCTGGCGGCATTCTCCGCGGCAGGCGCTTTTCCCGAACGCGTCGTGGCTCATGAGGCACCTTCCCGATTCCGCGACGCACTGCGCGCCGTGGACGAAGCACTCTATCTCGATTCCCGTCGCGTCGATTATCCGTTTCACCTCGGCGAGCGTGCATTCGCGCGCAAGGACGACTCTGGAGGCCCCCTGCGAGGCCAGGAACTCCACCGCGAGCGAGTTTGATGTCGACATCTGCGTCGAGACGTGGAAGACGGCGCCGTGCTTTTTGCAGAGCGATATGACTCCCCAATCCGAAACGATGAACGCGTCGACATAAGGCTTGGCCGCGACGATCGTCTTTTCGATCTCCTCCGCCTCGCCTTCGAACATTATGGCGTTCAGGGCGAGGTAGCGCTTTGTCCGTCCGCATCGCGAGGCGATCTCGGGGAGGTCCTCCAGCCTGAAATTGACCCCGCTTCTCGCCCTCATGTTGAAGGTGCCGAGTCCGAAGTAGACGGCATCGGCGCCGGCGTCGATCGCCGCCTGAAGGCAGGTGAAGTCGCCCGCAGGCGCGAGTATCTCTGGTCTTTGCATATCGGGTATTATATCACAAGCCCTCCCGTCGCGCTATGGCGCGGATGCGCCAAATCTGCTATAATTTGTCCCAGCCATGAAGAAGATAACGATAGAGTACCGCGTTCCCTACGCCGACACCGACATGATGGGCGTGGTGTACTACGCCAACTACCTCGTCCTTTTCGAGCGCGCGCGCAACGAGCTCATGCGGGCAAGCGGCTACACGTACGCCGCATGCGAAGCCGAGGGCTTCGGGCTGCCCGTCACCCACGCCGAAGTGAACTACCGCGGAAGCGCGAAATACGACGACCTCCTCGAGATATCCGCATGGGTCCAGTCCCAGAAAGGCGTCCGCCTCGAGATAGCGTGCGAGATAAGGCGCAAAGGCGAGGAGAAGGTCCTGGCCACCGGCTTCACTCGGCACGCGTTCATATCGCTCAAGGATTTTCGTCCCTGCCCGCCTCCCGGGAACTTCGTGAAGATCATGACGGAGGACGCATGATAACCGTGACGAAGACCGTCCGCTTCGACGCTGCGCACATCCTCACCAACCATTGCGGACTGTGCAAGAACCTCCACGGCCACACCTACCGCGTAGACGTCTCCGTCGCGCAGCAGGCCGGCGACACGGGCGACATGGTGATGGATTTCAAGGACCTCAAGTCCATCGCCACCGAAGTGATATGCGACCGCTTCGACCACGCTTTCATATACAACACCGCCTCGGAAGGCGAAAGCGAAATAGCCGCTGTCGTAAAAAAGCACGGAATGAGAACGGTCGCCATACCGTTTCGCTCCACCGCCGAGAACCTCGCGAAAATGTTCTACGGCGACCTCAAGCCCCGCATCCCGGGCCTCGCTTCCGTCAAAGTCTGGGAAACCGCCGACAGCTGCGCCGAATACAGATGAGAATCACCGGCGGAGAGTTCAGGGGACGCAATCTGAAGGTTCCGAAATCGGATGCGATCCGTCCTACCCAGGACCGTGTGCGCGAGGCGCTCTTCAACATCCTCGCGCCCGAAATCGCCGCCTCTTCGTTTCTCGACCTTTTCGCGGGCTCGGGCGCGGTGGGCCTCGAGGCTCTTTCGCGCGGCGCCGCCTCGGCCGTTTTCGTCGAGCAAAGCCGCCGCCATCTGTCCGTCCTCGAGGAGAACCTGAAGCTCGTCTATCCCTCGTCGCGCCCTCCCGCGACCGTGATCGCGGCCGACGTCTACCGCTGGATCGCGACGTATTCCGGGGAAGGCTTCACCATCGGCTTTGCCGACCCTCCCTACGCCCTGGGCGAGGAGAAGGGGTATGCGAGCGTCCTGAAGACTCTCGCCGACCGCAACGTCATACGCCCGGGCGGACTCTTCATCGCCGAGATGACGTCCGTACAGAAGGCCGAGGATACCCCCGGCTGGGACATCCTGCGCGATCGCGTCTACGGGACAACGCGTCTTTGCGTCTGGCGCCGCCTCTGACAGGCATACCCGTATGGGTGGGTTGTGCGCCCATGGCCTCTTTGATATAATAGGGCCATGAAAACAACCAAAGCACTCGCCGTCGCAATCTGCCTTGCCGCAGCGTCAGCAACTTCCGCAGTGAAGGAGTCGTGGTACTCCCCGCGAACCGTGCGCATCGTGAAGATGCATCCGGACGCAAAGGCGACCGAGCCGACCCATCCGTTCAGGACCGTGGTCGCGGAGCCCCTCGGGCTCAAGCCCTCCTGCGCCTTCGACGTTTCGGAAAAGGACGGCGCGCTTGTCTTTTCGGCGGACGGCAGGACTATCCTCTCGGAATTCCCCGCCACCTTCATGAAGCGCGACTACAATGGCGTAAAGGACCTCGGCGCCGCACAGGGATGGCATCTCGCCAAAGACGAGGTTCTTTACGGACTCGGCGACAACCAGACGCGTGAACTGGACATCCGCCATTGGAAGGGGCGCCTCATGCCCGGCAATGTGGGCGATGGACTCGCCGCCGTCGTAAGCCCTCGCGGATGGGCGATTCTCTGGGACAACACATCCCCCGTGAAATTCGGCTCCGACGACCGGGGCTTCTCCTTCGAAAGCGAAATAGGCGACGCCGTCGACTACTACTTCATCAACGCTGGCTCGATCGACGGCTGCATCGCCGAGATCCGCATGCTCACGGGCGACGTTCCCATGATGCCGAGGTGGGTTTACGGCTTCTGGCAGTCGAAGGAACGCTACAAAACGCAGAAGGAGACGGTCGGCGTCGTGAGGAAGTACCGCGAGCTGGGCATCCCTCTCGACGGCATCGTCCAGGATTGGCAGTACTGGGGCAACAACTATCTGTGGAATGGAATGGAGTTCATGAATGAAGACTTCCGCGATCCTAAGAGAATGGTCGACGAGGTCCACGCCATGGGCGCGAAGATTATGATCTCGATATGGCAGTCGTTCGGTCCGCAGACCAAGCCCTACCGCGAACTTGCCGAGAAGGGGCTCCTCTTCCCGTTCGAGACTTGGCCCCAGTCGGGGATCGGACACATCTGGCCGCCCCGCAAGGACTATCCCAGCGGCGCGAGGCTCTACGACAACTACTCCCCCGTCGCGCGCGAAATATACTGCAGAAACCTCAAGCGCCTCGTCGACTTGGGCATAGACGCCTGGTGGATGGACTCCACCGACCCCGACCACATCTACAAAGAGGGCGATTTCGAATGCATGACGTCGCTCGGCTGCACCTGGCGCGCCGTAAGAAGCGCCTACCCGGTCTCGGCGACCGAGGCCGTCTACGAGAACATGAGGAAGAACGGAGACGGAAGGGTGTTCATCCTCACGCGCGGCGCGGGACTCGGCGAGCAGCGCTACGCGGCCAGCGTGTGGTCCGGAGACGTCGCCTCCAACTGGGATGTCCTGCGCCGCCAGATTCCGGGCGGACTCAACTACACCATGACCGGCAACCCGAATTTCAACTGCGACCTGGGCGGATTCTTCGCCGGACGCTACAACCGGGGCGGAGGGGTGGACAACGAGAACTGGCGCGAGCTTTACGTAAGGTGGATGCAGCTCGGAACGTTCCTCCCGATGATGCGCTCGCACGGAACGGACGTCCCGCGCGAGATATATCTCTACGGCAAGGCGGGCGAGCCTGTCTACGACGCGCTCGTCGAGGCGGTGAAGTTCAGGTATCTGCTCATGCCCTACATCTATTCGACGGCGGCAGCCGTGTCCATGAAGCGCGAAAGCTTCATGCGCCCGCTCGCTGCAGACTTCCCGGACGACGCGAAGGCTCTCAAGGTCTCCGGCGAATTCATGCTCGGCCGTTCGCTTCTCGTCGCGCCTGTCCTGAAGGCCATGTACACGAGCGAGGACAACAAGCCCGTCGGAGAGATGGAGGGATGGAACAATGCGGGGGACGGGGAGTCCGGGCTCTCCAAGGGCGCCGGGGCCGGAGTGGTCTATTCCGGGAAGAAGGTCCACGAAGCATATCTCCCCAAGGGTGCGGACTGGTGGTACGTCCCCAAGCATGGCGCCAGCGTGAAGTACGCGGGCGGCGAGACGGTCAAGATCGAGGTCGATCTGAACAGCCAGCCGTGCTTCATCAAGGCGGGCGGGATAATGCCTATCGGACCCAAAGTGCAATACAACGGCGAGAAGGCATGGGACGATCTCATAATCGCTGTCGCGCCTGGTGCGGACGGAGAATTCGAGCTCTATGAAGACGATTTCGAGACCTATGCATGCGAGAGGGGCGAATATTCCGTCATTCCCTTCTCCTGGGACGACTCCGGCCGCACTCTCACCATAGGCGCGAGGAAAGGCTTCTATCCCGGCATGATCGGAAAGCGCGTCTTCCGGATTCTCGCCGCCGACGATGAATCTGCGATCCGTACCGTGGAGTACACCGGCGAGGCGGTCGAAGTCAAGCTCTGACGAGTCGTCGATGCATTGCGCCGCCATCCTGGGCGCGTGTATTTTTGGTATAATATGTCTTATGAAAATGAGACATCTGTTTTCCGTGGCCCTCGCTGTCTGCGCGGCGGAAGCTTTCGCCGTGACTGCAGCCTCGCTGTCGCTTAAGGACGGCTCCACGCTTAAGGCGGAGCTCAAGACAGGGCGCATCGCCTGCTCGACTGTCTTCGCCAAGGCCCTGGGCCTGGATCCTGCCATCGTAAAGAACATATCCTTCACGGGCAAGGATGGCGAGGCGAAGGTGGAGCTCCACATCCCCAGTCGCGAAGACGAGATGCCGGGATATGCGAAGAGGGCGTTCTCCATAGACGAGTTCAAAATCTACAATTACCCGAGGGCAGTCGTTGAACTTTAACTGACGGGAGGCCGAAATGGGCGTTGCCATAACTGTCGCGATGCTTGTCGCGAGCAATCTTTTCATGACGTTTGCATGGTACTGGCACCTGCGCCTGCAGAAGCCGGGCGCCTCGGCCTGGCCTCTCATAGCGATAATACTCGTCAGTTGGGCGATAGCGCTCGTCGAGTATATGATAGCCGTTCCCGCCAACAGGATTGGCGCCAACGCGGGGCTGAATGTCGCGCAGCTCAAGATAATACAGGAAGTCGTGACGGTCTGCGTCTTCGTTCCGTTCATGATTCTCTTCATGGGCGAGAAATGGCGCTGGGATTACCTCTGGGCACTTCTTTGCATGGTCGCCGCCGTCTACTTCGTCAACAGGGCGAATCTTTAGCGCAATGGCCGCGCCGATCCTGCGCTATCGCCGGTTCTCCGGCTGGGATTATTCGAAAGGCGCTTCGCTTTTCATCACTGTAGCGACCGAGCCGAGAAGGCGGCTTTTCGGCGAAATAGCCGGCGGCAGGATGAGGCTTTCGCCTTTTGGCGAGATGGTCGCCGGGGCGCTTGAAGCCATGCCGAGGCTTAATCGCGGGCTTGGGCTTTTCGGGCGCGTGGTCATGCCCGATCATATTCATTTCAACTGCTCGCTCGCTCCGGGGCTGGAAGATCCGCTTAAGCTTCTTGGCTTCGCGATAAGGCGTTTCAAGAACCATACTACGGCGTTGCTGAAGCGGGATATGGCAGAACGCAGTTCTGCCTTCCAGGCTGGCTCCGCCCCGCCCCGAGCCCCCTCCAGCGCCTCGCCCCGCGCCCCGTTCTGCGCTCCGTCTAGCGCCTCGTTCTGCGCTCCGCCCCGCGCCTCGTTCTGCGCTCCGTCTAGCGCCTCGTTCTGCGCCCCGTTCTGCGCCCCGTCTAGCGCTTCGTTCTGCGCTCCGTCTAGCGCTTTGTTCTGCGCTCCGTCTAGCGCCTCGTCTAGCGCTCCGTCTAGCGCCTCGTCTAGCGCCTCGTCTAGCCCTGATGGCCAAACTGTGTTTGGCCAACCCTGCCAAACCCGCCTTTGGCAGCAGGGCTATCATGACTATCTTCTTGTCTCGCGCGAGATGATAGACTCGACCGAGCGATACATCGCCTACAATCCCCTGAAATGGCAGCTTATGTATGGCGCTCAAGGCGGCCTTAGGGTTGTCGAGCCTCTCTCCTCTCCGAGGCTGGCCATAGGCGATTACTGGAAGGGTGTCGGCGATGTCGGGCTTCTTTCGCCTGGCGAGAGGCTCGTTTCGCTTCGTGTTTCCCGCAAGGTAGATTCTCCCGAGGCGATTGCGAAGGTCGTCAGAAGAATGGAGCGCGCGGTCGACAAAGGCTACGTGATCATAAGCGGCTTCATTTCAAAGGGCGAGAGGGCCGTGAAAGATATGCTTTTGCGAAGACGCGACGCGCGTTTCATACGGATACTGCCTTCCTCCCTGCCGAACCGCCGCTTCAAGCCGGAGAGTGGCTACATAGAGCCTTTTGCGGAAAACCGCTATCTTGAAATAGCGCGCGGAAACGACGAAACCGAGTTTGGCCGCGCCGCCTGCCTCGACCTGAACGCGGAGATAATAGAAATCGCGACAGCCTGCGAAGGGCTCGCTCTCTATTGGATGGCCGACGGACCGCACGTCATTCAAACCAGCGCGGCTTTTTGATGAAGGGTCGGAAAACTACCAAGAAAACTACCAAGAAAAACAGTGACAAAATATTGGACGTGATGCGTTCTATGCCAGATGTCACATTGGCGGAACTTGCCAATGCAACAGGCCTATCTGTTGATGGGGTAAGATGGAACAATCTCGCCCAATAAAATCAGGCATCCGACTCATTTCAGGGGTCAAAAACTGGGGATATTCCTGGGGGATGATGGATTGTTGACGGGGTTTCGCCTTTTGTGGTAAAATATCGACCGTATGGATGCAATTCGGCTAAATGAGGCCAGGCGCGACATCGAAGCGACCGGCGATCTCCTGGAGCGCGCCTTGAAGCTCTCGGGACTCGTGACCACGCTCTTTCAGGAGCGCGGTTTCCCGCTTGTTGTCGTCGGCGGCAGCGCAGTCGAATTCTATACCGAGGGCGGTTACATGAGCGGCGACATCGATTTCTGCCGAAAGTCGCTCCGCGCCATACCGCAGCGCCTCATGCAGGAAATCGCCGAGTCGCTGGGAGGGAAGGGCCTCGGCCGGAATTGGATCATTTGCGGGCTCTATGTCGATATTCTCGGCATTCTCGAATCCGAGACTGTCCTCGCCGAGAGGGTCCTCTCCACCCCATATGGCGACGTCCGCATCCTTCCGCCGGAACACGCACTCGTCGAGCGCGTTCTGTATGCCGCCCAGGACAAGGAATGCATCGCGTCCGCGAGGCAGATGATGGCGGCGGCGCTCGCCGATTCGGACTTCGACTGGGGTGAGGCGGAGCGGCTCGCGGCGCTCCCCGGCTTCAAGATTCTGCCGGAGCTCAGGGCTCTCAAAGAGGAGATTTCACGTGGCTAGGCAGATAGTCATAGGCTGGGAAGAATGGAAGGCTTCGCGCGAAGCGAAGCGCGCGAGGCTCAGGGCTCTCGGCCTTGATGCGCCTTCGCGGCGGAAGACCGGTTTCGGCAGCGCCGAGGCTAGGCTGAGGAAGGCTTTCGCCGGCGAACGCTCGCCGAAATTCGGCATATCTCCAGCCTGATGTTGGAAAAATATTGCCGAAAATCAGTTCATGATGGAAAGTTATACCCGAAATATGGTATAATGTTGGAAAAATATTGCCGAAAGAAGGCTGATGTTAGAAAAAAAACTACAGATTCTTAACGAAGTAATAATCGGGTCGACAAGGCCCGACATCGCTAAATTGCTGTCCAGCCTAAAGCAGCAAGGTCGGGTCGTAAAGCTGGCTAGTCGCGTTTATACCACGAATCTTACCGATTCTCCAGAAAACATCGTCCGGCGCAATCTTTGGACGATTGTCGGCCGCCTTTGGCCGGGGGCCAGGCTGTGCCACCGCACTGCGCTGGAATATGCGCCGCATGACGGACATGTCTTTCTCGCCTATAAGTATACGAAGAAGGTCGCTCTGCCCGGTGTGGTCATCCACTTTCTGGCGACGCCCGCATCGCTAGACTCCGATTACCCGTTCATGGAAGGGCTCGGCGTATCTTCGCATGCGCGGGCGCTTTTGGAGAATCTGGAGCCGGACCGGACTCAGGGTGGCGTCCGGAAGAGTGCCGGAATCGAGGCCGTTGAAGAACGGCTTGAAGCCGTGTTGGCCGCGGGTGGAGAAGCCGCGCTCAACAAGTTGCGCGATGAAGCGCGCGCCGTCGCCCTCGCGACCGGACACGGCGCAGAGTTTTCGCGGCTTGACCGCATTGCGGGGGCGCTGCAGTCGACGCGCCCGGTCGATGTCCTCAATTCCCCTGTCGCGCTGGCCCGGGCTGCGGGAGAGCCGTTCGACAGCCCTAGGATAGATATATTCGGCCGGCTTATAGAGAGGCTTGCGAGGATGGATTTCCCCGATTGGGCGGAAGTCAACGTCACGGACAGGGCTTTCTCGACGTTCGCTTTTTTCGAAAGCTATTTCTCGAATTGTATCGAGGGAACGGAATTTGAGCTTGACGAGGCGCGTCGCATTGTGGAGACCGGCGTTGCGATTCCTCAGCGCGATGCCGACAGCCACGATATCCTCGGAACTTACGCGATAGCCTCAAATCGCCTTGAAATGTCGCGGCAGGCGAAGACGGGCGAAGAGTTTCTCGATATTCTGCGCGGGCGCCACAGGGTTGTCATGTCGGGTCGCCCGTCGAGCAGGCCCGGCATGTTCAAGACGAGGGAGAACAGGGCCGGCGAGACGCATTTTGTCGCTCCCGAGCGCGTCAGAGGGACTTTGAAAAGGGCTTTCGACATGTCGCGCTGCTTGCGGCATCCATTCGCCAGGGCTGTTTTTTCGCTTTTTGTCACGAGCGAAGTGCATCCCTTCGCCGACGGGAACGGACGCATATCCCGCATAATGATGAACGCGGAACTCGTAGCTGCGGGCCGCGCAAAGATAATCGTCCCGACCGTATTCCGGCCCGATTACATCGGAGCCCTGCGAAAGCTCTCCCGCGAAGGAGAAGCGTCGGTGCTTGTGGAGGCGATGGGCAGACTTTGGGATTTCAGCCGGCTTATGAAGGCGGACGATTTCGGCGCCCTGCGGCGGAGGCTCGAGGATTCGAACGCCTTCTCCGATGATGAAAGCCTGATTCTCCGCTTTTAGCAGGCGGAAATATGATATAATACCCAATATGAAAATCGCACACATCCTTTCCTTTGCCACGATCGCGTCCTTTGCCACGATCGCGCTTGCGCTTGAGGCGGCGGCAGCAACTGGCGTCACGCTCTCGCTCAAGGACGGCTCGACTCTGAAGGCTGAACTCAAAACCGAGAAGATCGCATGCTCGACAGTCTTTGCGAAGGCGCTAGGGCTGGACGCGGCAATCGTAAAAACTATCGCCTTCACCGGCAAGGAAGGCGAGGCGAAGGTAGAGCTCGTCAACGGCGACACTCTAACCGCCTCTATCGACAATCCTTCCTTCAAGGTATCCTCAATGCTCGGCGAGCTCGACATCCCGAAGGAGAAGATAAGGAAAATCGCTCTCTCGCCCGCCAAAGAGCTCCTTTTCGCGGATAATGGCCTCGTCTTCCATTGCACCTTCGACGACGAAGCGTCGATAACTTCGCCTGCCGCAGGGCCGGGGGGAAAGCTGGCGACTGGAAAATTCGTTGAGGGCAAAGTAGGGGGCGCCGTTTATGTGCCTAAAGGCGGAAGCGCAGGATACTTCACTTTGCCTCAGGGCACATTTGGAGAGGAGGGCTGCATAGAGTTCTGGGCAAGACTTGAAACGACAAAGCCCTATTTCCGCGACTGTGATCCTCGAATGATCTTCATACGATCGCCTGCGGGATGTTTCACGGTCGAGTATTCTTCCAACAATGGAGCGGGGCGTGGTGGATTTTGCGTGAGATGCCTTGGCTATAGCTATATCTACGACGGAAGGCTGGGCGGTCGGTTTGGATATGAGACGATAGTCGGAAAGGATATAAATGCCTGGCACCACTATGCCTTTTCGTGGACAAAAAGCAAGATGACCGCATTTATCGACGGGAAACCAATCGATTTGATAAAGTATGAAGGTGATGTCCTTAACGGAGAAAAGCTGAAAGCCGCTTCCTTCGAGATGGGGCTTCCCAACGCGAACGACATTCTCTCGAATACCGAGCCCAATACGCCGTTCGTTTTGGATGAGCTTAAAATCTGGAACTGGGCCAAGACTGACTTCAGCCTTTGAAGTCGGCAGGGCGGTTGCTGATCAAGTCGGAAATAGCCCCGCACAATGCGGATGGGGATCTGATGAACGCTGCGCAGGCGAATGAAGGCAGCGTGAAAACACGCCCGAAGAACCCAAAATTCTTCCAGAATGAGAACAGAATGTTCCTGAAGTAGCGCCGCCAGACCTTACTGTTGTCGAACTTGGAAGAAGTGGCGCCGCAGAGATGGTCGATCGGGATGGTGGGGACGAACCATGTCTCCCAGCCGGCATTCCTCGCCCTGTGGCAAAAGTCGGTCTCCTCGTAGTACGACCAGAAATGATCGTAAAAGAGGAAACCGAGCTCATCCAGAGCCTCGCGTTTGATCATCATCATGGCGCCTTTTGCGGCAAACACCTTTTGCGGCGAAAGCTTGGCCGTAGCGGTTTTCTCGCCTCGGTGCAAATGACGCTGAATGCCGAACGGCGTCATCATGACGCCGCAATCGTCAAGTCCGTTGCCGAGAGACGGGATGTTCATCGTCCCCTGCACTATGCCTGCTCTGGCGTGGTTCTTGAGAAAGGCGACAAGGCTAGAGAAAGAGTCTCCGTGTATTACGGTGTCGTTATTGAGAAGAAGAATATAAGGCCGAGTCGTTGCCTTTACGCCGATATTGTTGCCCCCTGCGAAACCTGGATTTCCGGGAGAAGGGACATATCGCACAGACTCTAATGAAGATACGAGCTCTCGGGTGGCCTGTGAATCGGCATTGTCGACCACTATGATTTCGAGCGAGGAGCCGTAGACCCGTCCGATGGACTCTAGACATTCCTTGAGAAGGCTGTCGCCATTCCACGTCACGATGACGACGGACAGCTCCTTGCAAAGGGACAGGCTATTCGGATCAAGCATCAAAGTTCGACGGGTTCCCTGGCGTAGCTGTATACTTTAAGCTCGTCCATCAAGAAGGCCGACTTGTTGTTGAATGACTTGCCCCAGGTGCGATTGAGGGGGACATCGAGGAATACGGACATCTGGGAGAGGCGCTCAATTGTCGGAAGGTCAATAGTACCCTCTCTGATGGACACGCGCTTCCCGTCGATGTATGCTGAGAGTCTTTGCGCCGTCCATACCATAGCATATTCGTGCCAACCATTAAAATTTTCGCCTTTGAAGACGTCCGAATAGGCCATCATGTACGAATAACCCGTCTTTGAGAAGCAGTGAAGTCCTGCATACGTTGCGCAAAGGCCTGAATTACCCGCTCCATCATTGGAAGCGAACTCAAATCCTCCGAATTCCCGCCCATCGGAAGTTGCCAACACCAAAAACCTTGGGTCTCCGCCTGTCGAGAACTCCGTTTTGCCGCTTTCGAACTTGGCCCAGAATTCAATCGTGCCCTCTTTGCCGAAAGTGCCGGCCGGGAATTCGAAATGAGCTCCCTCGACTCTGGGCTGAACGAGAAGGGCGCCATTGCCTTCTTTGCCTCTTCCCTGAGCAATGGTGCCGAGCTCAAGCTTCCCAGCATGGCCGACGGCTGGCGAAGTGACGGCCGCTTCGTCATCAAAGGTGCAGTGGAATACGAGCCCATCCCCAGCGCCAGGCGCTACGCCTTCGCGGGTGGTGAGGGTCATCGAGCGGATAGTCGCCTTCGGAATATCAAGCTCTCCAAGCATGGAAGAGACTTTGAAGGAAGGGTTCTCTATCGAGGCCGTGAGCTTATCGCCATTCGTGAGCTCTATCTTGGCCTCGTCTTCCTTGCCAGAGAATGAAATCGACTTCACTATCGTAGGCTCCAAACCGAGAGCCTTCGCGAAGATAGTCGAGCAGGCGATCTTTTCGGTTTTGAGTTCGGCCTTAAGCGTAGAGCCATCCTTGAGCGAAAGGGTGGCGGTAGTCACTGCCGACGCCTCGAGCGCAAACGCAATCGTG
The DNA here is from genome assembly GCA_024694365.1 of Kiritimatiellia bacterium. Classification (GTDB taxonomy): domain Bacteria; phylum Verrucomicrobiota; class Kiritimatiellia; order RFP12; family UBA1067; genus UBA1067. Next base: position 1,847 of record JAILJX010000093.1, on the reverse strand, counting down.
GCTAAGGAAAGGATGTTTATGATTTTCATAGTGGATATTATATCATATTTCTGCCCCCGCTATGCAGGTTTTGCCTCTGCATATTTTACGGTAGCGATGGAAAAATGCATCGCCAGAAAGCGTGTTCGCTGGCGGCGCGAGGTGGCGCAAGGAGCCGAATGGCTCATTTTTTTGTGGTCAGAGGCCCAAAGATGGCTCATTTTTTTGTGGTCAGCCTTGCGCAGCTATTCGTAAATATGATATAATCTCCGTGTTCGGCGCTAGAAAGGCCATTTATGGAAACAACATATCTAAAGCGGAAAATTGACGACTTCCTGCCCGCATGGAGGGCGAGGGATTCGCATTTCCCCTTGATTGTAAAAGGGGCGCGCCAGGTCGGCAAGACCGAGGCTATCCGAAACTTTGCCAGGCGTTCATACGAGAGCTTCATCGAAATCAATTTCGTCGAAAGACCCGAATTCAAAGGCATCATACAGAATGGCTATGGCGCTAGCGAAGTCGTCAAGGCGATATCGCTTATCGATCCTTCATGCCGATTCATCACGGGGAAGACGCTCATCTTTTTTGACGAGATACAGGAGTTTCCCGACATCGCAACGACATTCAAGTTCTTCAAGCAGGATGGGCGGTTTGACGTGATTGCCAGCGGATCGCTTCTTGGAATCCACTGTAAACACATCAGAAGCATTGCTGTCGGATTTCAGGAAGACTATACCCTGCGCTCATTCGATTTCGAAGAATTCATGCGCGCGCGCGGCTATGACGATGCTTTTTTTGACGACATCTTTTCGCATATGGCGGATAAGCGGCCGTTCAGCGAGTTGGAGCATCAAGTGCTGTCTTCGAGATTCTTGGACTTTTGCGTCATAGGCGGAATGCCGCGGGTGGTCGGTGAATTCATCGAGAAGGGATCGTTTGAGAATTCACTTGCCTTGCAGAGGAAAATACTGCATGACTATCGCGATGATGTGCGCAAGTATGCCACGGGCGTAGATCAAACCCGGATTTTGAACGTCTTTGACCATATTGCGCCCCGCCTTGCGCAGGAAAACAAAAAATTCCAGATAACGAAAGTCGCCAAGGGCGCCCGCTTCGCAGATTATCGCGGGTGCATTGAATGGCTTGAAGACGCCGGCGTAGTTAACGTCTGCCATTCGATGACGCATCCGTCCCTGCCGATAAAAGGGCACTACGACGAATCGAAGTTCAAGCTCTACATGGCGGACTCAGGGCTTCTGGTTTCAATGCTTGACGATGAAGCGCAGATGAATCTCCGCGCGAGAGCAGACCTTGGAATATACAAGGGAGGACTGTACGAGAACATAGTCGCAGAAGCCCTCCGGAAACTCGAGTATCAACTTGTATTCTACAAGCGGGTCGATTCAACGCTGGAAGAAGACTTCTTCGTCAGAAACGACACCGATCTCATACCCGTCGAGGTAAAGGCATCGGACGGCCGGGCCCAAAGCTTGAAGACGCTCATCAGCAGTGAAGCGTACAAAGACATACGGTGGGGCATTAAACTGCATAGCGGCAACATCGGCTGGGCTAACAATGTTTTGGCACTCCCATATTATCTTACATTCCTTCTCCGGAAATATATTGCCTCATGCGATCCGCTGGACAGGCCTGCCCCTCAAGCGCCCGCAGAACCGCTTGACGATCCGTGGCTGGGCAAAGTTGACCGATAAAGGAAAATTCACGCCTTGGAGGTTCCCCAATTTTACTTTGGGCTGCCGAACCTTTGCGACCCTCTGCGCGGTTTTGGAAAAACTCCGACGGTTGATGTTCTCGCTACCGCTCCACGGCTTCGCACTTTTCAACCATAATCAGGAGACGCTGTTTTG
>JAILJX010000003.1 GCA_024694365.1 Kiritimatiellia bacterium | reverse complement strand
TGGACCGACAGAGGCAAGCGAGACGACCGAGCCGGTATCCCGGCGACCAAGTATCGCGCAGCCTATGGCGAGGCCAGGGCGCGGGAGCGGCGAAGCGGGGAACGTTAGCGAGGACGAAACCCCGAAGTCAGCAAGGCGCGAAACACCCCAAGGCAACGCAAGCCTTGCGCCACGACGAATACCCGCAGTGGCCATGGGCGACCTCTTTCGATGCCGCAAGCCGAACGGACCGAAGCAGGATGAGGCGATTTCGCCAGGACTCGCCCCCGAGGCTGTATATGTATACGCCGAGCGGGGCGAAGGACGGCGAAATCGCCCATCCTGCACAGGGAGTACGGTTGCATCGAAAGAGGTCGCGTGATGACAGGCAACACCCACACGCGCCCCCACAACGCGACTTCTACACGATCTGCATGTTCTACACGGCTAAACCTCAAACTCAAGGAGACCATACCATGATGCCTGGCGATATGCCCTGCTATGCACCTTGCGCGATATTTTGGTGCAAATACAATGTCGACGGACTCTGCACCGACAATGCACCCTGCGAGAAGAGAGATGAGGCTTTAGAACCCTCTTTCATGCCTGCATTCTACACCATATCGCCATGATCCGGCAATAACCCATCAGGGGGGCATCTGCAAGCTCGCCGGCCTGCATGCCCCTCAGAAGAGGGTCCGAGACCCCTCGGCCTTCTTCTCAGCCTTTGAGCAAGGAACCACCGCCATCGCGCGACCCATCCAGGTGCTGCGCTTCCGGGAGGGGGCGGGCACATTGTCGGCAAGGTCGCCCGAACAGGTGGCGATGGACGCTTCACCGAAGTCGACTTCCCTGCCGGAATAGGGGCAGACGGTGCCGTTTCCGTCCACAACCTCCGCCGTCACCCACGCATAGCGTCCGATGACCTCCCTCGAACAGCGGATCCCCTTCGCCTCTCCCGCAGTGCGCAGCACCGAGACCTCGTCGCAAGCGACCGCCATGAGCTCCCCGGGCTCGTAGTCGAGCTCGAATTCCGCCTTCCACCGGGTCCGTGCGCTTACTTCCTTCTCGCCCACGAGCCTCCCGTTGAGATAGAGAGCGACCTTCGGCTTGCGCGTATATACCTCGGCCGTTATCTTCTTCCCCTCCCAGCCCTTGAATGTCCAGTGGTCATGAGTCGGCCAGACGCTCCAGAGAGTCGTCGCAATCTCGCCCTTCCATCCGCTAGGCTCGCGCACCGCAAGAAAAGTCTTTGCGTTCTCGTTCCAGAGAGTCTCGCGCCAATGCGAAATGGGCTTTCGGTGGCCGGTCAAATCGATATCGCCGCAACAAGCCCCGTGCCATGGGAACTGCTCGACCTTCCCGTCGTAATGCTCGCCTGGACGCTCCTTGTCCTTGTAGAAGTTGCGTCCTATCCCCGTCTCGCCGAGATAGTCGATTCCCGTCCAGACGAACTCGCCTATCACATACGGGTGCTTCATTATCATCTCCCACACCCTGCCCGCATCGCGCGGATATGTCTCGGTGTAGACGATGATCCTGTTCGGGAGCCTCTTGTGGTCGCTCTCTGTCAGGTGCTCAAGGTAGTTGTAGCCGACGATGTCGAGATTGGCGGCCATTTCGTCCTGATCCTCCCACTTCTCGCGTCCCCACAGGCAGAGAGCCTGCGTTACGGGGCGCGTTCCGTCAAGGCGGTCGATGAACTCATGCATCGCCTTCGTGGTCGCGGCGGCGGACTTCTCGCTCCGCTCGAGAATCTCGTTGCCGACCGACCACATCACGACGCTCGGGTGCACCCTGTCGCGGCGCACTATCCACTCCACATCGTTCCGCCAATCTGCGCTGAACACTTCCGCGTAGTCGCCGCCTGTCTTCTTCCTCTCGCGTCCGTCGAACATGTCGTCCATGACCATGAGCCCGAGTTCGTCGCAGGCGGAAAGGAACGATTCCGATACGGGGTTGTGGCTCGTTCTCACTGCATTGAAGCCCGCCTCCTTGAGCTGCCGCGCCTTCCTGTACTCGAACTCCCATTCGCTCGCCGCTCCTAGCGGACCGTTATCGTGGTGTACGCAGGCGCCGTGGAGCTTCACCGCCTTCCCGTTTAGGAGGAAACCCTTCTCCGCGCTCCATTCCAGAGTGCGTATGCCGAACTTCACCTTCCGCCCGCAGAACTCAGTCTCGTAGAGCTTCGGCGTCTCGGGCGACCATAGGACGGGATTCTCGATCTTCAATTCCTTTTTCACCGCGCTCTTGCGCCCGTCTCTCTCGGTGAGAGTCCCCGTTATGGTCACCGATCCGTCGGCCGTCGTCCTGATATCCATGCTCCCCGGGACGAGATAGGGCCAGGCGGATTTCTCGAGCGCGACGCTTCTCACGATGCCGCTCCCCATGTACCAGCGCGAGCCTGGGAGGTCGGAATTGTCAACCTTTACGAGAAGCGAGTTCCTCCCCGCCTTGACCTTTCCGTCCAGAGGAATCCTGAAGCCCGTGTAGCCGTAGCGCGTCCCCTTCCCCGCGAGAGCGCCGTTTACGTACACCTCCGCGTTCCTCAAGACTCCGCCAAAGACGAGCTCGAGATGCTTTTCAAAATCGCTATCGGAAAGCTCGAGCTCGCGGGCGTACTCGCCCTTCCCGGCCATGTAATAGCCCCACTCCTTGCCCGTCTTGCGATCTTTCGCGGGGGCTGTCTCGATCGACCAATCGTGGGGAACCGTTACCTTGCGCCAACCCATCGCACCATCATCCAGCCTGAATTCCCATTCCCCGTCGAGCGAAACGCGCTCAAAACGCGCCGCGCACATGGCCGAGAGCGAAACGCCTGCGATTGCGGCGCAGAGAAATGCCACTCTTTTCATTTTCATGCCTGCATTCTACACCATATCGCCATGATCCGGCAATAACCCATCAGGGGGGGGGGGCCATCTGCAAGCTCGCCGGTCTGCATGCCCCTCAGAAGAGGGTCCGAGACCCCTCGGCCTTCTTCTCTGCCTTTGAGTGTCGAAGGTTTCATTTCTTCGATCCCATCCTTTCGTCAATTTCATTCGCGTTCACGCGGGAAACAGAAGGTCAGGCAGAGGAGTCCGATTCCGAGCGACAGAGCAAAGCCGATGCCGAAAATGAGGTAAGGATTGGGCAAAACCGGTCTGAGGGGCAGCGGGACATCGCGTCCGGGGCGTACGATCACGTTATCCTTCATCGCCTCTTCGCGGAGCTTCATCTCAGACTTGTACAGCTCCTCGTAGAGCGAATTGCAGATGTTCAGCTCGTTCTCGAGTCTGCATATCCCCGATTCCGCGAGCACGATGTGCTGTTCCGTGCCCTGCAGTTCGTTCTGCATCTGCGTGCGGCGCTTGCGAAGCGAATCGAGCTGATTTCTGGCGGTTTTGAGATTGGTCGAGCCCGTGTCAAGCGCGCGCTTGATGGCTGAAATGAAGCGTTGTTTCGCGGCATCGGCATCGCCGGACGCGATGCGCACAAGAGGGTGCTCGGCGGCGTATATGCGGCGGAGCCCCTCAAGCTCGAGGGCGGCCTTCTGCATTGCGTTGAATTCCGTCAGGATCTCCTGCGCCCGCGGGACGCCGGAATCGAGAACGCCGAAGCGCTCCGGATTCGACTGAACCTCGTTGAGACCCTTGGCCCATTCCTCGAGCTCAGTCACTCGGCGCTCAAGCTTGAGAATGCTGTCTGCGGTCGTCGCGATGGACTGCTTGAGCGTGTCGCGGCGGGCGCGAAGAACGTCAACATTGTTGGTGATCCGGAATCCGGAGAGCTCTTCGCTTATGCGGGTGCGCTCGCGTTCGCACCGCAGAACCTGCTCGTGCACCTCGCGCACCTTGTCCTCGACGTGGCGCTTGTTCTCCTCCTCAGCCTGCTCGCTGATGGCCGCCACATACGCCTCGGCGAGATCCTTTGCGAGGACAGGGTCTTTGGATCTGACCGCGATTTGGAGGAGACGGGAATTTGGCTTAAGCTCGATCCTGGAATCGGCAAGAGCGGCGGAAATCTCCTCATCGGAGGCGATTCTGCCGTATCCCTCGCGGACGGATTTCTCCCTGTATCTGCCGAGGAGACGTTTGAACACCTCCGGCGTGCGCCATGACGGAAGGAGCGTGTTGTACATCTCGGTGAGGTTGACGATCCGCCCCGCAGCCCGATCTGCGCCGGAACCGCCGGAAGCCTCCAGGGTAAACTCGCCGACCGCCTCGTAGATCTCCGTGCCAGATACATATGTCACATGCGAGACGGCGAGTCCGGCGACGAGAATGGCGGGAAAGACGAGCCGGCGCATCCACGTACGGCGCCTGCGCACGGGTTGCGTGCGGACCGCCCCGATATGGCGCACCGGGAGAGGCGCGTCCCGGACGACAACCTTGGCCTTGAGGACCAACGCGCAGGATTTCGGGCGGTCCTCGGGCTTCTTGGCGAGGCCGGACATGATGGCGGACGCGCAGGATCGCGGCCCTCCAGGAAGGGGCGCGGGCGTGTCGTTGTCTATCTGAAACTCTATCTGGCCGCGGCAGAAAGGCGGCTCGCCGGAGAGGCATTCGTAGGCGAGCGCG
>JAILJX010000059.1 GCA_024694365.1 Kiritimatiellia bacterium | reverse complement strand
TCGCGCTGCCGAACCGCAATGCATATGTCCGCTTTGGGTTTTAGTAGATGGGGCTGTGCCCCATACCCCCGATCAACGGCCGAAGGCCGTCCATAAATCAAGCTTGGAGTTTTCCGCTTGGCGGTTATATGATGCGAAGCCTAGGCGAGGCGTTAGACGAGCCCCTTTTGCCAACCATCGGAGTTTGTCCTCCCGGGCTCACGCAACTGCGCGCGGATTACGGTTCCTTTTCTACCGCCTCTTCTTGAACGCAATTCCGATAGATGTCGTACGGCAAGAGCCCTGTATCGATAACTGGGGCTGCTATAAGCCAATCGCAGAGCGCCAGAGGGACGGCTACAGGGACAAGAAGAAGCGCAAACGGATTGAAGCCCCACTGACCGTCCCCGCCTGGGAACATAGCCTCGAAAGGCTGCCTGAAGAACTCCACCTGACTTCCGGATCCTTTGACAAAGTCTCGAGTGTAGCAGTAGATTCTCCCATTGCGCTTTTCGACGGGGGTGTATGGCGGCAAAGGCGATTTACATCCTGACGCAGCTAGGATGCAAGAAGCCAACGCGATACGCCCTATGCGAAGTTTCATGGCGGTATTATAGCATATCCGAACGAGCAGCTACTCGTTCGCCTCCTTAATCGGCACCAGGCCGAGGGCGGAGAGAAGGCGGTTCTTCTCGTCGACCGAGGAGTCCTGGGAGAGGATCGTCTCGCGGTAGCGGGCCTCCATCAGCTGCTGCGCGACGAAGTAGTCGACCGCCTCTTCGAAGGACCTTCCGGAGGCCATCATCATCTTGGCCTCGTCCTTGATGCCGACGACAATGCGCTTAAGCTCCGCAATCTCGGCGGTATCCTCCGCCGTTATGACTATCGGCGTCTCGAGGGCGTCTCTGAAGTCCTCGGCAAGTTCAGTGTCGCCCGAGACATCGACCTTGACCAGACGCCCCGGCTCGGCGAAGCGCGCGAGAAGAGCTTCCGATGGATGCGCGAAGATGCTCTCCAGAGGAACGGCATTCGTTATCGCCTCAAGCCCTATCTGACGCCTGGTGCGTGGAGTCGCGACCCTCTCGTTCGCCTGCGCCTGCACCGTGCCCGACCGCGGCGAATCAGCCGCGATGTCCGCATCGCCGCTTCTGTCGAGCGCGGTGAATATCGCCGAAGCGACGACAGCGCCTACTAGGGCGGAGAGCGCCAGCCAGCGCTTGCGCCGCTGTGGACGGACCTCGCCGTTCGCCTTCGACCCGTCGCAGGCCACCACCTTTATCGCCCTTATGCCTCTGCGCCTGAGCTCCTCGAACACGGCTTCGCGCGATTCCGCCGAAATCTCGTCCTCATGCCTCGTTCCGTCGGAGGACTTGTATGCATACATGAACCGCATCAGTCGCCCTCCCCTTCTATCTGTTTCATGAGCGATCTGAACTCCATGGCTCCGAAGAGGCGACTGTTCTTCCTGAGCCAGGCGCTCGCCTCTTCGCGCTTTCCGCACTTCGCCGCGTTGATCGCCCAGCCGACGCCGAAGTCGCGCCTGTCGGGGAATCTCCTGCAGAGCACGGCGAGCTCCCGCTCCGCGCCCTGGCAATCCCCCTTCTGCGCCAGGGCGGACGCGTACGCAGACTGGGCCACGAAACCCGCGCTCTTCCTCCGGCCCTGACTCTCCAGCAACTCGAACGCCTCGCCGTTGTTGATGTCGAGACCAAGCAGGGAGCGCAGCACCGAAATCGCCTCAGGGAACTCGGGCGTCTGCGCAAGCACCCGTCTTACGGTCTCAAGCGCGCTCTTCGCGTCGCCTTTCAAAAGCAGCCTCTTCGCCTCTTCGGAATCCCTCTCGGCCCGCTTGTCGGAGGACTTGAACACCACATTCCACACGAACTTTTCCATCGGCGCGAAGTCGTCGGTAAGCAGCATCGCCCCGTCGAATGCGCACATGTTGGAAACGTCATCCCCCTCGATCGGCAACGGCCAGGCATCGGGATACGCCTTGCCGAGCGCCTCGGCATGGCGCTTCATGTCGACTTTCGCCCCGTCGTCTGACGCGACCACGACAAACGACTGCCTCACGTCGCCGATCTGCTGGTAGGCGAGCGCCCCGACGTGCCTCCATGTAACGGAGAGGGTCTTCATGATCGACGAAAGGAGCTTCGGGTCGTCGAGCTTGTCGAGAAGATGCATTACATACATTCCGTCCGGCTTCAGGAGCGTCTTGATCCTCGCGTTGAACTCCGCAGTCGCAAGATGGTAGGGGATCGCCGCGTCGCTTATGGTGTCGCCCACGACGACGTCGAAAGCGCCGCTCTCGCCCTCTGCGAGCAGGTCGTCGAGGATTCGCCGTCCGTCGCCCTCGGCGTACCAAACCCCGTCCGTCTCCTCAGGGGCCGCGTCGAGGAACCTGAGCGCCGCGTCGGTGACCGCCCCGTCGATCTCGGCAACGACGAGCCTGCGCCACTTGCGCCCTACGCTCGTCCACTTGCGGGGCAGCGCGTAGCCCCCTCCGCCGATCATGAAGAGCGAGGCGTCCTTCCTCTCGCCAAGCACATCGGAGACTACCACGTCGATCATGCGCGTATAGCTCGTCGAAAGCGCGTCGCGCCGCCTTGTGTCGACGGTGGTGTGGGGGATTCGGTCGAGCCAGATTGTGCGAATGCTGTCGTTGTCCGCGAGGGCTGAGACCGTCACGACGTTGTAGCGGCTCTCCACTGCGGAGAGGAGCTTCCAGCCGTCGTCCACGCGCACTTCCTGCGGGAGCTGGGGCATCCTGAACCATCCGATGTAGGCGACGAGCGCAAGGACGACCGCGACTGCGGCGGAAGCCCTGAAGGGAACGTCCCTGTCAAGCCACCACACGCCGAAACGCCTCGCCAGGAATAGCGCGGTCACGACGAGCGCGGCAGAGAGAAAGACGCAAAGCGCCGCGGAGCCGATCTTGCCGACGAGAGCGAAACCTGTTATGAACGTGCCGAAAACACTTCCGGCCGATGCGGTCGCGTACATGAACCCGACGACAGACCTGTCGCCTCTTCTGAGCGCATCGGCGGTGGAGAACTTGAGGAGTATCGTCGACGCCGCGCCGAGAAGAATCCCGAGCGGGGAGAACGCGCCTACGGTGAAGCCGAGGAGCCTCGGCACCGCCCCCGCCCCGACAAGGATATCCGGCAAGAGGCGCGTAAGGGTCCACACGGTCGCACACGACACTGCGGCAAGCGCAAGAAGCGAAATGAGCGCAGTCTCGATTCTCGGCCAGCGGTCTGCGACGATCCCGCCAAACCAGCCGCCCAGCCCCATCGTGCCGATGAACGTGATGAAGATGAGCGACCAGACTATGTGGTTTCCGCCGAGTATGGGCGTAACGAGCTTCGCCCCCGCGAGCTCTATGCCCATTCCGAACCAGCCGACGACGAAGACCGCGGCGAAAAGGCAGGCTGAAGACCCTGCGCCGCTCGTCCGGGGCGAATCGCCGCCGCTTCGTCCTTCGGCCGCGTGCCTGACGCCAAGACGCAGAGCGTATGCCGAGACGAGCGCAGCGGTCACGGCGAGGAGAAGGCCGAAGAACAGATAGAGTCGGTTTGCGGGCCATGCAAACGGGAGGTAGAGTCCGCCGAGGACAGACCCGATCGCGGAACCCGCCATCGAAGCGAAGTAGAGAAGCCCCAGATCGCGTCCGTTCCGCTCCGGCCTTACGCATGCCGCCGCTATGGACGGGGTTATGCAGCCGAGGGCGAGCATCGGCGGGAGCCAGGCGGCAATCACAAAGGCGGCAGTCCTCGCCTCGAAGCTGTCGAACACCGCGACTGCACGGCCGAGAAGCGGCAGGAAATATGGAAGCGCCGCGCAGAAAACTCCGCCTGCGAGGAGCGCGAACGCCGCGACCATCCCCGGCCTTCGGCACTTCGCCGAGAGCCAGCCCCCGAGCGCGTTGCCGAGCGAGACTCCTGCGAGCGTGACGCCCGTGAGGGCCGCCCAGGTGCAGGTGGACTGCCCGAAATACGGCGCGACAAGTCGCCCCGCGACGAGCTCGAGCACCATCACCGACAGGCCCGAGACGAATACTGTCGCCGCGCCGCCCACTTGTTATTTCTTTCCGACGGACTCCCAGATCGCCTTCTGGACGTCGTTCGTCGGATCGGGGGCCCAGCCTTCCTCGCAAGCCAGCTTGTATGTCTTCTGCTCGGGACGCTTGAGGCCAAGCTCCTGTCCGGCGTTGAGGACCTTCATCATCGGCTCGGGGCACGGAACCCTGACGGGCTGCGAGTCGAGGGCGCCGAGCGAGCAGATGGTCCGCATTACGCACGGGCTCATGTTCGAGTTCGCCGCGCCGCAGCACATCATGAACGCACGCCATATCTCCTTCTGGGTCCTAGCCACGACGACGTCGTGCTTCGCCCCGTCGGCTCCGAGGGCCTTGACGTTGACCTGCGCCCAGGGAATCTCCGGCGCCACGAGCAGAGTCGGCGCTCCGGGGTCCTGGGAGACCGTTATGTGGAGCGCGGTCTTGTCGGCTTTGCCGCCCTTGGCGACATACTTGATCGGGAAGCCGAACAGATCGTCGATGCCCGATCCCTTGGGCATCAGGTCCTCCTGCGCGACGATTGTCTGCGCGTTCTCGATGACGACGTAGCGTCCGTCGTAGGGCTTGGTGACGAGTCCGCCCTCAGCCTTGATCTTTGCGGCCCTCTTCGTGCGGCGCTGCTCGCCGGTTAGGTTGCGCGTCCTCGGCTGGTCGTCCGCAATGGTCGCCGCGACTGAAAGCGCGACTACGATCGATGCTATCACAAGTCTCTTCATGTTAGTTCTCCTCGTTGTTCAAATCTGGTGTGGTGGTGGCTTCCTCAAGCCTTCTGTCTTGGATCTCGGTGATTCCGGCGTTCCGCAGAATCTCGTTGGCCCTCGTCATGTATTCGCGGGCGTTGTCTATGTCGCCCTCGCGCTTGAATTCCTCGATGCGCTCGATGACCTCCTGCCTGGTCTGGGCGTCCTTCGCGTTCTGGGCCTCGTGATCGGCGAGGATGTCCTCGAAGGAGTATCCCTCGGCAAGAAGCTTCTTGACTGTCTCGCGGGCCTCGATGATGCGCTCCTTGGCCTCGCGGACCTCCTCGTTGTCGTCGGGGTTGATGACGATTGGCGTCTTGAGGGACTCTTCGAACTCCTTGGTGAGGTTCCCTCCGCCAATCGGAAGAGGCGGCATGACGACGCCCGGCGGAGTGGCGAGGGCCATGTGCAGGAGCTGGTCGGTGCTGCTCTTCCAGATGGAAGGCGTTGAATAGCGGTATTTCTTCAGCTTCTTTCCGTCGGGCATTCTGTACATCTCGACGATGTACATGCCGTTTGTGGTCGTGGATGTCAGAATTCTTCCGTCGGGGAACTCGCTCTTTGCCGTCTCTTTTGTCTCTGCAGGCGCCTCTGTCTTTTGTCTGGGGGCGACGGGTTTGTTTGCCGAGTCCGTTGTCGACTTCTGCGGAGTCGTCTCGACCTTGGCGTCTTTCGACGGCTCTTTCGAGCGCTTTGACGTTGAATCACGGAAAACGAAGAGAAAGCACAGGACCGCGGCGCAGACCACTGCTGCGACGGCGATATGGATAATCGCCTTCCTCGGCGCGGCACTTCTAATCTTGGGCTTGGCGTTCGACTGCTCGACTCTTATCGCACTGATGCCCCTTGAGGAAAGCTCGGCAAACAGCTTCCCGCGGCTCTCAGCCTCGAGATACTCGTCGACGGTCTTCCCCGTCTTGTCACGATATGTTACTTCCCAGTACATTTTCTCTCCGTTTTTATACACATAAGACCCGCCCGCTGATGCGGACGGGCCTTACTTTTATCCGCGGACCATCCGCGGTTTCATGCCCAACTTAGGCGCGACGACGACGGAGCGCGAGGCCCGCAACGCCGAGGAGCATAAGGAGACCAGAGGTCGGCTCCGGGACAGCCGTGAAGTTGCCAGCTGTGGCGAACTCAAAGGTGGTCAAGACAGAACTGTCGCCCGAGAGTCCGGATACGGTGTAGGTGTCAGTAACCTTGCCGCCAGACACGTAGTCAAGCTGGCTGTATTTTCCATCCGTGTCCTTGAACAGAACCGTCAGCACGTCGCCGTTTTTGAGGGTGCCATCGGCGTAGCTCCAGCCAAACGATCCCTCAGAAGATCCCTTGACCTTACCAATCGCAGCCGCCATACCAGAGGTGACGAGAACACCAGCGTCAAGATCGGTGACGCCCTTTGTCCAGTCCGCACCATCGTTAATCAGGCAGAGCATGATTGAACCGCCAGTTATACTTGTTGCCTTTGCATCTGTGGACTTGTCCCACAAAAATGCTTTCGAGTTCCAGTTAAGCGCAGCTGCCTGCGTTGCTCCAGCGAGCGCAACAGCAGCAATGGCAACCATTATTTTTTTCATTTTTCTGTTTCCTTTTTTTTGCTTGGCTTATCAACGAACACTGTGCTCACCGCATAAGCCAAGAAATTGTTAGAGAGGTTTCTTAAACTGAATCGTATGGGAGGTAGCACTGAGGGGGTTGAACCAAAGACCCATGCCAGCAGGGAGTCCATTCTTATACGCGTCGGAATTCTCGACCCAGTCATCCGTCGCAGGATCACACCATCCTTTCTCGGAACCGTCGTCATAGTAGTAGAAAGTGGTGTAGCCGCCCGCGCCACCAAACTTTGAGGAATCCCACATGAGAAGTGTGTCGGAGTCAGAAGCTCCAGAACCACCCTTCAGACCGGTGAATGCAACATTCGTGGAATCGTTCAGTTTAAGCGCAACAGGATAGGCATTTGCAATCATGGAGAGCTGCTTACCATTTGCAAGAGGAGCCTCAACATAGTCCGCATCTTCTATTGCACCGCTGAAAGTAATCGTCTTGGTGGCAGTATCAATTGCATTGAACCAAAACGCCGATCCGGCAGGGAACCCGTTCTTGTACGTGTCGGATTTCTCGACATAGTCGTCAGTCGCGGGATCGCACCATCCTGCTTCGGAGCCATCGTCGTAGTAGTAGAATGTTGTGTAGCCGCCCGCCCCACCAAATTTTGTGGGGTCCCACATGAGAAGTGTGTCGGCGTCGGACGCTCCAGAACCACCCTTTATGTTGGATACTGTCATATCCCCGTTCATCTGGAAGCCAGCGCCGCTGACCGAAGTGAACGACCCGCCGACCATGCTGAGCTTGCCCTTGCCAGTGGTGAGATCGGTGGTGTTATAGCCGACGATGTTCGCAGATTCGACTGCGAGGGCAGCGCCGCAGGTCGCGACAGCTGCGAGAGCAATGAGTTTCTTCATCTTTACCTACTTTCTCGGAACCCAGTCCGATTGAGTTTTTATCTCGCTCGACCTTCGCGCCTCCACGTTCAGTTCCCAGACTGACTCGCTTCCGCACTCGCTCTCACGAGGCCCTTGGAAAGACGACCTGCAC
>JAILJX010000056.1 GCA_024694365.1 Kiritimatiellia bacterium | reverse complement strand
GGATGACGGCGGACAGAAATGCCGTCATTTTCGCCTCCAGCACGGAAACGCCTCCGCGTTCCCGCAGCCGAATTTTCACTTACCGCAAAATGAAAATCGCCACTTCACCCTTTGTTTACAGGGGTGCGCACGTTTTCATGCCCGAAAAATTGGGGAACCTCCAAGTCTACGATTCACACCGAGGGAGATGTGTGAATTGCCTATGATGTTCCGCTGTGATATAATCTTCATGGAACTGCGATGAACACCATACGGAAAATGAACACTCTGCAGAAGAGGAAGCGGGCCGCCGAGGCCGTGCACCGGAGATTCGCCGATGCACTGAGACGCATTGCGCGTGAAAAGGCGTTCGAGGCGATAACCGTGTGCGAAATAGCCCGGGAGAGCGCGCTTTCCACCCGCACGTTCTACAACCATTTCCGGAGCAAGTACGATCTCGTCCTCTGGAGCTACGCACACGCGGACGACGTCTATCTCAAGGACGCGGAGTCCGTCGCGGAGCCGATTGCCTTCGGCGAACTTCTTTTGCGCGGACTCAGACGCTTCTCCGCCGACAAGGATCTGTTCAAGGGCGCGTTCACTGATTGGGTCGGGCCGGAAAGCCTCTGCATGACGCTCGTAGACCACGGAACGCGTGCCATAGCCACGTACATCCGCATAGCGAACGGCGAAGACGCCGCGCCTCCGCGGATCGTCCGTCTCGTCCGTTTCTATGTGGAAGGCACGGTAAGCGAACTCGCGCAGTGGATGGCGGACGCGAATCCGGCGTCGGCGGAGGATTTCCGCGACTTCCTCATGGACGCCGTGCCCGCGCCTCTCAAGGGACTCCTTTCGGGAAAAACAAAACAGGAAACCAGCCAAGGAAAAAACAAATGACGATAAAAGCAATAAAGATGTTCGACGCCGGATTCATGTCCCAGCCATTCGCTTTCGGCGGCGAAGAAGGCAAGGAAGCTTTCGACAACCAGATTTTCTACCGCAGCAGCCTGCAGAACTACGCGATCGAGACGGACGATGAGGTCATCCTTGTCGACACCGGCGTGGACGACACTTTCACCCAGCCGCGCAAGACAGGCGCCCCGCTTTTCATGGGCGAGAGAACGTCCACCTACATGGACGCGCTCAAAGGCGCCGGGATCGATCCGGAACGCGTCACGAAAATCCTCATCACCCACAAGCACCCAGACCACACCGGCGAAATCGCCAAATTCCCGAACGCGAAGATCTATTTCGCTCCGGAGGAGGCGGACGCGATGAAGCTGACGGGCGCGAACATCGTCCGCTGTCCGTTCTCCGACGGGCCCTTCTTCGAGTTCGAGCGCTCGCAGACGATCGCGCCCGGCATCCATTACGTCTTCGCGCCAGGCCACACCAGGGGCAACTGCATCGTGATCGTCGAGTCGGAAGGTCTCTTCTACATCATCCACGGAGACGTCACCTACTGCGATGCGGCGCTCAAGGCGAACAAGATCAGCACCATCTTCGAAGACAAGACCGCCGCTCGCGACACTCTCGACCGCGTCCGCGCGTTCATAAAGGCCCGTCCGACAGTCTACCTCTCCACACACTGCCCCGAAGGCTATGAAAGCCTCGAACTCAAGCGCGTCATGAAACTCGCCTGACGCGCGGAGACACGTCATGCACCGGACATTCAAAAAGCTCCATCTGGTCCACTTCAGCCCGGGCGGGTCGACGGAGAGGGTCGTAAAGGCGATCGCATCGGGAATCGGTTCGCTTCCCGTCGAGAACCACGACCTTCTGCCGTCCGCCAACCGCAAAGCGAAGCACGTCTTCGGGCCGGACGATCTGGTCGTCTTCGGCTCGATGACGGCACAGAAGCTCTTCACGCTCTCGGATGAGATATTCGCATGCCTTGAAGGACACGACACGCCCTTCATCGGCGCGATCGCCTACGGCAACGGGTTCTACGGAATCGCATTGAACGAACTCCTGCGCCGCGCGGAGGGGAGCGGATTCAAGGTCGCCGCGCTCGGTGCCTTCATCGCACGCCATTCCATCGATCCCGACGCCGGACTCGGCCGCCCGGACGCATCCGATCTCGCCGCGATGAAGGACTTCGGTCGCCGTGCCTTCGAAAAGATTTCGGCAGGAGACCTCGCGCTCCACACCCTCCCGAAGACTAACTGGTCGTATTGCGAAGGACCGAACAAGATCATCGCCCATCGCGAAGCGCACCCGGAGGAACCATATATACTTCCGCCGGAATACAAGGAGAAGGCGTTCACGGACGCCTGCATCAACTGCGGAAATTGCGTGCGACACTGTCCGACCGACGCCATCGATCTCGCGGCGAAGACCTTCGACCTCGAGAAGTGCATCGGCTGCTGGGGATGCATAGTGCGCTGTCCGCGCAAGGCGATCCGCTCGACGAGCAAAGCCATGGCGGACGTAACCGCCGCTTTCGCCGACGCCTACAAGCGCCGTCTGGAACCCGAGACGTTCTTCTGATTTCCGTCGCAGACGGTTATCCGATGACGTATTCCTCGCCGTCGTCAGGCATAAGGACGCGGGAAGCAAGTCCGCGGCGTTCAAGTGCGGCACGGAGGGTCTTGCGCGTGAGCGTGGCGTGAGCCACGGTGTCCATGTGGCTCGCGATGACGACGGCATCGG
Organism: Kiritimatiellia bacterium; assembly: GCA_024694365.1. Classification (GTDB taxonomy): domain Bacteria; phylum Verrucomicrobiota; class Kiritimatiellia; order RFP12; family UBA1067; genus UBA1067. The sequence goes on along the minus strand of JAILJX010000056.1, from coordinate 8,393 downwards.
GAGCGGCGCGGCAGACGGACTCCACATCCGCATCGTCCATGATGAGCCGCCCGTTGCTCTTAAGCTGCGCCGCGCAGGAGTTGAGGACGAGGACGTCCGGCTTCTCCTTTTTCAGCGTAGATGCGACCTCGTCGCACCAGACAGTGTCGCCGAGAATCCAGAGAGTCTTTTTCTCGTCAGGCGAGGACAAGATCACGCCTGACGCGGGACCGCACGGCGCCTTTGTTCCGTGCTTCGCATACGTCCGGCGCAATGTGACCCCGCGGAACTTGACGCCCTCGCCAGTGAAAAGCCTCGCGTCGGCGAAGCCGGACTTCTTCATGATGCCGATCTCGTCTTCGTTCTGCACGAAAATCGGGAGCGACTTGTCCAGCCTTGCTCCAACACTTCCGTCCGGAGCCATGTCGAAATGATCTGGATGGAGGTGGGTGAGGATTGTCGCATCGACGCCTTCAAGAACCCCGGAAAGCGGAACGGGAAGCTCGCACATGGGCATGACGATGTCGAGCTGTGCGGGGTCGACGACCTCGGAGGCGAACGGACTCCCGCCGAACGTGAAGCCTTCCGCCCTGCTCGGCAGCCAAGGGTCGATGATGAAATTCACCCCGCCGAATGTGACGCGGAGCGTTGCGTTGCGTATCTGTCTGATTTTCATTTTCAGTTTGCCTTTTCTCAGTGATCAAGCGGTTCCGAATGCAGTTTCCCGTCGTCGCCTTCGATCAGCTCGACATCCGAATGCTCGATTCTCGTGTAGAACTCCTTGCGCTCGGACTCGTCCATTGCGCCAATGATCTCCTGAATCTTCCCGACTTCGCGCCAGCGCCTTACTGCGGAGCGGATGCCGAGGACGAAGACCGTTCCGAACCCTGCGACGGAAAGAAGCGGCAGAAGCAGTACCCGCATTCCATCCTCCGGCCTGTACGCACCGAAAAAGAGCGTCAACGTCAAGACAAGCGGAACGGCGGCCAAAAGCGCGACAAGGATTCCTCCTGCCGCGGCAATGAGGCGGTTCAAGATATTCAATCTTCCATCACTTGCGTTCATAGCGTCCCTTTACTGTCTCGCCAGAACATACCCGAGCGCCACGGCGGCAAGGCCGAGAATGACGCTCCCCGCGACGTACGATCCGAACGCACACCAGCGCCCCGCCTCCGCAAGCTCAAGAGACTCCTTTGAGAAGGTCGAGAACGTCGTGAAGCCGCCGCAAAGTCCGACGGTAATGGCAAGACGCATTCCCTCGCTCCATCCGAAACGGGACGACCAACCTCCGAGGAGTCCGATCGCAAGGCTCCCGAACGCGTTCACGCAAAGCGTCGCCCACGGGAAGGATGCGGACGGAATCGCGAGAGCGACCGCGTACCTGAGGACGCTTCCGCAGCCGCCGCCGACAAAAACCATCAGGAAGTTCATTGCGCCAGCTTCCAGCAGAGCCAGGCGGATAGCGTCTTGGAGTCGAATATCGCGCCGCTGCGGATCCCGTCCTCGACCTCCCTCTCCGAAAGGATGACGGGATGCACGTTTTCGTCGGGATCCTGGTCCTGCGCATGGGCGGACTCGGAAAGCTCGGCGAAGTAGATGTGGATTCTCTCCTCGCAGTAGCCGGGCGTGCAGATGATCGTCGTGAGAAAGCGGATGGACGTCACGTCGTAGCCGGTCTCCTCGGCAGTCTCGCGCTTCGCGCCTTCCGTCGGATCCTCTCCCGGCTCGAGTCCGCCGGCGATGACCTCGACGAGCGCCTCCTCCGCTGCCTTGCGGTATTGCCTGACGAAGACGAACTTGCCGTCCGGCCGCCGCGCCAGGACTGCGACGGCGTTGCCGTGGCGGATCACCTCGCGCTTCGCCTTGCGCCCATCGGGCAATTCGATGTCGAGAAGGTCGACGCTGATGATCTTACCGGTATATTTGCGCTCGCAGGCAAGCGTCTTTTCCGCAAGGTCTGTCATGACATCTCTCCGTGCCGGAAACTCATTCCAGACCCAGCGTTTCGCATGTTGCGAGGACCGCGTTGCGCACGCAGTTTTCGCAGGAGCAGAGAGGCTGTCCGGTCTTGACGCCCTTCAGATCGTGGCAGGCCGTGGCGCCGCACATCTTCTTGAAGCGCGGCAGGATGGACATCGAAAGCCGCCTCGCCTGACCTTCTTCCGCAAGGAGAGATGATGTCATTATCGCGCCGACAAGAGCGCCGCACGTTCCCTCCATCATCGCCATCCCGGAACCGAAGCCGGAGCCGAGCTTCATGAAAAATGCTTCATCCTGGCCTATCTCTTCGGCAAAAGAGACAAGAACCGCCTGGCAGCAATTCATCGAACGCTTCCGTTCTGCCGCATAATCCATTCTTTCTTCTTTTTTCATGGGGATATTGTATCACATTTCCCCTTCGCTGTGCAGATCCATTCGCGCGGCTTCAGGCAGAAAGACCGGCTTCGTACGCCTCGCGCATGACTGGGAGCGTCTTGACGGATCCCGCCTCGTACGCGCCCGTGCCGTAGATGACGCCGCGCTCGACGGAGCCGTCCATGCAGTCGCGCATGAAGCCGCGAAGCGCCTCGAGAGTCGAATGCATCATCTCGTGGCTTTCCTCCGCCGCGGTTATTACGAGCCAGAACTCCGTCCCCTTGAACTTCCCGAACTCGTCCCAACGCGAGACGGTGCGGTCTATGAGCGTCTTCATGTAGCCGTTCATCGAGTAGAAGTAGACCGGTGTCGCGAGAACGATGGCATCCGCCTCGAGCATCTTCGCGACGATTTCGTTCCCCTCGTCCTTCTGTACGCAACGGTGGAGCTTCTGGCAGGCGTAGCAGCCTGTGCAGTAGCCGAGGTTCTTCTCCGCGAGGCGGATCTTCTCCACGTCGTGCCCTGCCTCCTTCGCGCCACGGATGAACTCGTCGCAAAGCGTATCCGAATTGCCGCCCTTCCGACCAGACGCCGATATGACAAGTATCCTCTTCATTTCTTCGCTCCCCTTCACTCGGCCGTGATCCTGTCCGTCGAGAATTTCCTCAGAGCCTCGACATTGCTCCGGATCGAGGATCCGCCGAACGCCTTCGCGGGCAGAACTTTCGCACCGGACATGAGCTCCGAGAAGTCCGCACCGACCCGCTGCATTCCGCCGCCGCCATGCGTCTGGAAGAGGCAGACCGTTTTGCCTTTGAGCGCCTCGAGGTTGTTCACCAGGAATGTCCTCACGGGCGGCGCCATCGTGCCGTACCAGTTCGGCGTGCCGACGAGAACCGCATCGTAGTCCGCCACGTTCACCCCCGTCGGCTCTATCTCGCGCAGCTTCTTCCCCTTGCACTCGCCCTCGGCTTCGTCACAGCACTCGTTCATGCCGCTCGGATAGGGCTTCACGGCCTTGATTTCGATGAGCTTCACGCCTCCAAGCGCGGCGGAAATCGTCTCCGCCGCGAACTTCGTATTGCCGCTCCACGAATAGTAGGCGACGAGGATTTTGTCCTTCTTTACCTTTACGGGCATCTTCATTCCCTCCTTGAGAGTTTCCTCTGCGGCAGTGCAGCCGATGCCGAAGAACGACACCGCTCCGAAAGCCGCGGCGAGTCTGGTGAAATCGCGTCTTGTGATGTTCATTTTGTTTTTCTCCTTGGTTGTCGGGTCGCAAGCCGGTCAGCTATTCGGGGGCCTCGGAACGGCTCCGGATATTTCATGCGCGCGATACGGCTCCTCGAGATAGGCGATTTCCTCCGCCGTGAGCTCAAGGTCCACGGATTTCACCGCATCGTCGAAATGCCGCGCATTCGTCGCGCCCACGATCGGTGCCGCGACGCCTTTCGCGAAGTGCCAGGCGAGAGCGATTTCGCACATCGATACGCCCCGGCGCCTCGCTGTTTCGAACACCCTCTCGACGATGGCGATGTCGCTCTCCTTCGAGCGGTCGTACTTCCTGTGTAGGATCTTGTCCGTCGTGTTGCGCTTCGATCCGCTGTCCCAGCCCGCATGCGTAAGATGGCCGCCTGCAAGCGGGGAATATGGGATGCGCGAGACGCCATACTGCTCGGCAACCGGAATGAGATCCCGCTCGTCCTCGCGATAGAGCAGGTTGTAGTGGTTCTGCAGGGTCGAGAACATCGTCAATCCATTCCTCTCCGCGCACAGCTGCATGTTGTGGAACTGGTAGCCGTACATGGCCGATGCTCCAAGCGCGCGGACCTTGCCGGCCTTGACGAGCGCGTCAAGTGTCGACATCGTCTCCTCGATCGGCGTAGAATAATCGAAGCGGTGTATCTGATAAAGGTCCAGATAGTCCGTGCCGAGACGGCTGAGCGTCCCGTCCAGCTCGCGTTCGATGGCCGCTTTGGAGAGCTTCCCGTCGTTGAAGTAGACCTTCGACGCGATCACAACCTTATCCCGCGCGATTCCCGAGTCTCTGAGCGCCTTGCCGAGAAATTCCTCGCTCGTTCCGTGCGCATAGCAGTTCGCGGTGTCGAAGAAGTTCACGCCAAGATCGAACGCATGGCGAACCATCTTCGTCGTCTCCTCCTGAGGAAGCGTCCACAAGTGGAAATCCTCAGACGCCTTTCCGTACGACATGCATCCCGCGCAGATGCGGCTTACTTCCAGTTCAGTCTTTCCGAGCTTTACGTATTTCATCGTTCCTGCTCCTTGATTTGTTTTGTTTCGCCGCCGCATGCCGCGTCAGGCCTTCATGGCGGAAACGACCTCTGCGGCTATTTGTCCGGGCGTCAGCCCGCAGCGGTTCATGAGCTCCTCCGGATCGAAGCGGTCTTCGAACCTCTTCGGCGCACCCTTCACGATAGTCCTCACGCCGAGGGACGAGGCGGCCGCCGCGACCTTCTGTCCGAAGCCGCCGGCGACGACGCCATCCTCGAGCGTCACGAAGAGCGCATGGTCCTTCGAAAGTTCCTTCAGCAGCACCTCGTCCACGTCGCCGGCAAACCTCGGATTGACGACCGTCGCCTCTATTCCGTCCTTCCCGAGAAGCTCAGCCGTTTCCATCGCGAGCGCGTGGAAGTTTCCGAGCCCGAAAATGGCGACCTTCGAGCCGCGCCTCGTCACGCTGAACGAGCCGGTCGCGGAATAGTCCGACTCGACTTTCGCGCCGCTCTCCTTCGCGCCGCACATCCTGATCACCACCGGCCTCTCGCGCTGCTTCAGTGCCCAGTCGAGCATCGCGAAATACTCCCTTTCGCACGTCGGACAGAGGTAGACGAGATTGGGGATGTTGGACGCCATCGGGATGTCGAAAAATCCGATGTGCGTGACGTCGTTCATCGCCGAGAGCCCCGCCGCGCAGACGACAATGACCGCCGGATTGGAGTTCACCGCAAGATCGTGGGAGAGCTGGTCGTAGGCGCGCTGCAGGAACGTGGACGCGACGAACCACACCGGTCTTGCGCCGCCCTTCGCGAGCGCACTCGCAAAAGCGCACGCGTGCTCTTCGCAGATTCCTGGATCGACGAACTGCTTGCCCGCTCTCGCCCTGCGCCCTGGCTTGAATCCGCCGAAAGACGGAACGGCCGCATTGATCACGACAAGCATTGGGTCGTCCTTCATCATCGCCAACAGATGCTCCGCCGTCCTGTCATGTACGTTTTCCCCGAACTCCATCAGCGGTTTTCCGGTCTCGATGTTCCACGGCATCGACCAGTGCCACGTCTCCTTGTCCTCCACCGCGAACCTGTAGCCGTGGCCCTTTTCGGTGTTGACGTGCACGACGATCGGATGGTCGATATCCTTCACTTTCCCGAACGCGTCGATGAGCGCGTTCACGTCGTTTCCATCGTCCACGTACATGTAGTCGAGCCCGAGCGCCCTGAAGTAGTTGCAGGAATCCGCGCCCTTCGTCTCGCGAAGCCTCGCAAGCGAACCGAGGAAGCCGCCGTGATTGGGCGCGATGGACATCTGGTTGTCGTTGAAGACGATGATGCCGTTCCCGCCCTGCTCGGCGAAGTTGTTGAGCCCCTCGAACGCCATGCCGCCAGTGAGAGAGCCGTCTCCGATGACCGCGACGACATTGAACTTCTCGCCCTTCAAATCCCGTGCCTTGGCGAGTCCGCAGGCGAGCGAGACGGAGGTCGACGTATGCCCGACGATGAAGTGGTCGTGTTCGGACTCGGACGGCTCCGAGTAGCCCGAGACGCTGTCGTACTTCGCGGGGTCGAGATACGCCTCCATCCTCCCCGTGAGCATCTTGTGCGGATACGCCTGGTGGGAAACGTCGAATACGATTTTGTCCACGGGCGAACTGAAGACATAGTGGAGCGCAACGGTGGCCTCCAGGAAACCGAGGTCGGAGCCGACGTGTCCGCCGTGCGCCGCAGTCCGCTTCAGCATTGCCTTGCGCATCTCATCGCAGAGCGCAGGCAGTTCGGCGCGGGGAATTTTCTTGAGGTCGGCGGGACCTTTGATCGAGGAAAGATTCATATTGATGTCGAAAGGTTGTGGGGTTGTAGGTATGGGTGAAAGTTATCGGCGAGTCATGCTTTCCTGTAATGGAGCGACACGGTTCCGTTCGGGTATTTGCGGACAGATACGAGGGAAAGCTTCGTGGGCTTCTTGCGCAGGTTTGCGATCCCGTCCACGCTCGCGACCTGCCCTGCGCGTCCGTCAATGCCGGGCGCCACAAGGAAGACGAATTCGTCCACAAGACCGGCCTCGAGGAATCCGCCGTTGATTGTTCCGCCCCCGGCAAGCGCGATCCGCTTCACGCCGAAGTCCCGCGCAAGTATGGCTAGCGCCTTCTTCAGGTCTATGGACTCCCTCCCGACTGCGATGTATGAGATGCCGCATTCCTCCAGGTAGGACAGATACTCTCCGCTCGCCTTCTCGCTCACTATGCAGACGAGCGGTTTCGCGTCGATCGTCGCCGCGGGCCAACGCAGAACGCCGTTCGTGTCCACGGAGATTGCGTATCCTTTGGCCTCCACCGCCTTGTTGATGCGCACGCCCGCGACGGGTGCCGCCGTCTTCGCGGAGAACCTGCGCTTTTCCGCGCAGTAGTGCTCCATGGTGACGCGTCCGTTCAGGACGCTGTCGCACTTCAGTTTCGCGAGTTCAGCATAGTATTCGTCCCCGCTGACGGAATCCACCATCTGGCAATCGATGCGTCCGTCCAGGGTCTCTATCATGAACATGACCACCTCGGGCCTTTTCGCTGTCTTGACTTTCATGGCTCACATTATCGCATTTTCTGCCGCGTCAATCCAATATTTTCTCGCTATGCCTTCCATAGCCACAGGGAATGGCAAAATGCTATAATATCCTTCATGGAACTGCGCCTCTTGAGATACTTCCTTGCAGTGGCTCGCGTGAAAAACATCACGCGCGCCGCGGAGGCTCTCCATGTGAGCCAACCCACGCTTTCGAAACAGCTCTCGGACCTCGAGCACGAACTCGGACACAGACTCTTCGACCGCGGCGTACGGACGATTACGCTCACGGGAGAGGGGCAGATGCTCGAGCGCAGAGCGAGAGAAATCGTGGAGCTCGCAGACATTGCCGTAAAAGAGCTAAAGGGCGGATCGGGTGAGATGTCTGGCGCCATAAGAATCGGCGCCGGCGAGGTCCGCGGCATGCGCACCGTGGCGGACGCGATAAAATCCATACGCGAAAAGCACCCGGCCGTGACTGTCGTCCTGAAAAGCGGCAATGCGGACGACGTGAGGCTCCATCTAAAGCGCGGACTCGTGGACATCGCCATATTCGTGGGAACTGGAGACTACTCGGAGTGCCACGCGATCGAGCTTCCAGACGCCAACCGCTGGGGACTCCTCGTGAACGACACGCACCCTCTCGCGAAACGCAAGTTCATCGCGCCGGAGGACCTCGACGGAATCCCGCTTTTCGCGCCGTGGCGCATCGACCTTTCGACGGCGATATCGTCATGGCTCGGGCACCCCATTTCAGACCTCAACCTGATCGGCGAGATGAACCTTCTCTACAACGCCTCCTTTTTCGCGGAGAACGGAACGGCGGCCATCCTCACGATAGACGGAATCATTGAAGACGCCCCTTCCCGCCAGCTCAAGTTCCTTCCGCTCAAGCCGCGTCTCGAAACCCCCAACTACCTCGTGTGGCGCAAAGACATTCCGCTTCCCGCGCCGGCCGCCGCGCTGGTGGAGGCCTTGAGGAAACCTGCGACGAGCGCCTGAACGAAGCCGAAGTCCGCAACCGTCAAAGCGAGAAGCTTTCGATCGTCAGCTCGCCAGCGTCCTGCATGACGCCGACATGCTTCCTGAAAGGCTCGCTCGCCGGAGCCAACAGGGTCAGACCAGATTGCCACAGTAAATTGCCACAGTAGGTTTTCCTTGTCATAGCGGCGCGACCCTTTCGATTCGCCGCCTGCCGTCCTTCGTCAAGACGTATTTCTGCTGCGGCGAGTTTGGGTGCACGGGGTCGCTGCGCTCAATCAACCCCGT
>JAILJX010000055.1 GCA_024694365.1 Kiritimatiellia bacterium | reverse complement strand
GAAAGGGAAATAGATTTTGTCATGCAGCTCGGGGCGGAACTTGTCCCGATAGAAGTAAAAGCCGGCAAGGACAAGAAGGCCGCTACGTTCAAGACGTATGTGAATGCAAAGAAGCCGAAGTTTGCGATTCGATTCTCGCGGATGAATCTGCGCAAAGACGGTGGCTTTGTCAATATCCCATTGTACCTTGCGTCTAAGTTTGACAAGTGTATGTAAGCGACTTGCAAGCGGCGTGGATGTAGATGTTCTTGGGATGCTCGCCGCCCACTATCGTCCCATTCAGGCAAAGCGAACTTGGATGACGCCGCATAATGCGTCACTTTCAATCGAAACTGGGAACTATTGTGAAGCAGTTTAGATGAGGTTTTTCAAGTCGATGTCGAAATCTCCCGATTTTGCTGGCATTTCACGACGTCTGCTGTCCCATTGCGGCAGACGGGAAGTCGAGAAGCGCCTGGAAATAAAGCGGCTTCGGCTGAACTGGTGCGGCATGACATTGACAATCTGACAGATAATAGGGTATACTGTCTTCATTGCTTTCGGGTTGGTGTTTTTCACATCCGTGTAGTCTACACGGTACCCGCCCGAAAAGCAACACTGAATCGCATCCTTCAGGTCACGAATGGGATGCTAGTGGCGAAATCAGTAATCAGGAGCAAGAAAGGAGACATTGCTGTGAAAAAGATTGCACTTTGCCGCGATTGCCGCGGTTTCGTTGGCCTCTGCTTTCGCGGCGGAGGATCCGCTAGGCTTTTGAATGTCGATTCGCGTACATGAAATGGATAACGGGGGCGCGGCATGAAAACGGATGTCAACAACGGATTCCTGTGGATACTCGCACTCGTCCCTCTGGCGTGGATTCTGCAGATGCTGCTTTTTGTCGCAATCCCGCTCGGCTGCAGCCTGCGGGAAGCGTTCGTCCTCGGCGAATACGTCAGCGACCACGCGTTCGACAATCCCGCTCTCGCGAGGATATTCTGGCCTTCCGTGATTTGGGCATTGGTCGTCGATACCCTTTTTTACGTTTTGGACGAAATGGAGGTGAGAAAACGGGGGTTCGATCTCGGCGGAAGATTGAAGAGATATACGGCCTATCTGATCGCACCCATGTATCTGTGGATAAGAGGGGCTCCTTATCTGAACAATGGCGCCAGGAATCTTCTTCCGTACGCCGTCTGGTGGATCGGGGCGGTCGCGGTATGCTATTTCGAAAGCGGATGCATCCCCGCGGTAGCGTCTGCCGCGATCGCGGTCGCACCATGTGCTGCGCTCCTTTGCCGGGAAGGAAAGAAAAAGGCCGGAATCGCTCTCTTTGCGTTCGCCGGTCTCGCGGCGGCAGGGTGCTTTTCGTCATGCTCCGCTCCGGAGGAGGCGGTCCGCCAGGAAAAATGGGCCGAGCCGATATCTCTGGCGGGAGTTCCGAATCTTCACAAGGTGGACGACCGGCTTTACCGCAGCGCACAGCCTACGGCCGAGGGCATGACCAATCTCGTCTCGCTTGGAATCAAGACGGTCGTGAATCTGAGGGACAACCATAGCGATTCGGACGAGATTGGAGGCCTTCCTCTTGCCGCGCGTCGCATCGAAATCTTTACCGCAAACATGAAGGAAGAACATGCGAGGGAGTTTCTTTCCATAGTGGACGACACGAACGCTGTTCCGGTGCTGGTCCATTGCCAGCATGGAGCGGACAGGACGGGGACTATGTGCGCCATGTACCGGATAAAGCGCCAGGGCTGGACGGCAGACGAGGCGATAGTCGAGATGGAAAACGGCGGATACGGCTTTCATGCCATCTGGCTCAACCTCCCCCGGTTCATCCGCAAACACGCGGCTGTGGACTTCTGAGAGCGTTGACCGCAGTTGGGGGAATGTGGTATACTGATGTTCATGATGGATCATGCGGACGTCAAGCCGTACTGCAGAGATCCCGGAAATGCATCTGACAGGAAAGGATGTAGGCATGCGTTCAAATTTTGGAGAAATCATCGACCCGGCGGACGGATGCGAACCGTTTGACGGGACCAGGAAGACATTCATTGTGCGCTGCCTGAATGCCGCCGCGTGCCTGTACGGGATTCTGTCGGCAGATGAGTTCATCGACCTTTACAACCGTTACGCCAAGTCTCATGAGTCTCCCGTCTCGGATGAACTTGCCGCGGAGGAGCTCGAGAGTGTCGCAAAGGCGGCAGTCGATGCCAGCGAGCATGAATTCACCGACAGCGAAATCGCGCAGGATGTGTGGTTTCGCCTGTGGACGCATCCGAAGACGGGCGAACGGCTGGTCATCTACGCATATCTCGCAGAAGTGAACGACGACGATCTAGAGGTCGGCGAGACCGCGGATGATTGGATCGCAGGCGAAATCGACGCCCACCGTGCGAAGTGGGTGACGAAGAGCATGAAGATTCTTCCGGAAGAGGAGTTCTTCGACTTTGAAGATCCTGGTTGGGGAGACGAAGGCGAGGCGATCGACAAGCTGGCCTGTTTCATCAGCGGACGCGACGATCTGGAAGCGGAGGACAATTTCGGCCTTTTCGAAGCGGCCAAGATTGTCGCGGCGCTCAGAATGGACGGCCCGACTCTGCTTCGCGCCGTCGATGCTGCGGCGGATTTCGGATGCGAAGTTCAGGACTTGGAATCATACGAGGAGCTGGTTGTTATCCTCGCCCAGGTTGTCCCGGTGGTCCGCGCCTGGGATTACAGGGGACGCAGCCAGGTTGAACTTGTCACCGGAAAAATCTGGAAGAATTTGCCAACCGGGAACCTTCCGCAGTATTCCTACTGGAAAGCTTTGCACGGCGAGATGGACGATGCGGATGAAGGGTCGGAAAAAGATTGGGAGGAGGACGCCTGGGACACGGGCCGTCTTGAATTCGACGATTACATAGATTTTGACAAGCTCCCGCCTCCGAAATCTCTGGATGAACCGTTCGATTTCAAGAAAGTGAAGGATCCGGCATGGCGCGAGAAGACGCTGCGGGACTACGAGAACATAAGGGACATGACGTCCGCTTTCATGCGTGAATGCATCGCATGCAAGGTGTTCGGGCCGGAGCGTTCGGCCGTGGCCCGAAGGCTTGGGTTCACGCGCGAAGAGATGAAAGGCCCCTTGCGCCGGGCATTGGATATTGTGGTCGGCGACTACGCGATCATGATGGACGATAAAGACGGAGAACCCGCCATCAAGCGAATAATCGCCGAGGGGGGCGAGCTCGAGCCTTGGCAGAAGGTGGCGGCCGGATACTACGGACAGTACCGCTACACATGGCTGGAGGTCGTCTCCGTCAAATCCGGATTCGGCATGAAATGCAAAAATCTAATGACCGGCAAGGATATCTTCCTGATGGAGAAGTCTCTCAGTTCGCATCCGGATGCGAAGGGCATGACGATATGCGCAGGAATCGCGCCGATGGGCGAAGTCTGGCTGGTCCTTGGCGCGATCCATCCTGCCGGATTCGAAAATCCATCGACGATACTCAAGATAGTCCTCTCGCATCTCGGACTTTCAAGCGAACTGCCTGTGGAGCTGTCCTTCGGCGACCAGGCGAGATTCGCTGCCGAGACGATCCGCAGAATCCATGCGAACGGACGGTTTGAGACGGTTGGATGCGGCCGTGGGTAAATGCACCGCAATTGCGATTTCTGATCCGCAATGATGACACGCGGCTGAAAATATGGTAAAATGAAGGCATGAAAATAAATGCAGGCAAGGTTTGCGGCGGTATGCTTCTCGCCGCTGGAGTGGCTGCCATATGGCTGTGGCCGAAAGCAAAGGCTGAAAATGTCGAGGACAGTGCGGTACGGCCCGTGAGGAGCATGATCGTGGCCGGCGTCGCCAAGATCCCCGACATCAAGTTCCCCGGCAAGGTCAGGGCGGGCAAGACACGCCATCTTGTATTCGAAGTTCCGGGAAGGCTTGTGGACTTCGACCTCGACAACGGGCAAGAGGTCAAAAAGGGAGACATCCTGGCGAAGCTTGATACGCGAGATTTCGATGCGGATGTCAGAAAGGCCGAGGCGGCGTATGACGATGCAGTCATAAGGCTCCAGCGCATGCGCGATGCGGCCTCGAAGGGTGGAGTCTCAAAAAACGAGGTGTCAAAGGCGGAAGCCGACTCGAAAACGGCTGCGGCACAGCTCGACATAGCCAAGAAGGCCCTTGAAAGCTGTGTCCTGAAAGCTCCGTTCGATGGAGTCGTGGCCGAGACCTACCCATCGAGCCTTGACATGATTTCCGTCGGGCAGAAGATCCTTACGCTGCAGTCCACGGACAGGATAAAGTTCGACGTGTCGATACCGGAGACTATGGTTGTCTCGAAGAACCTTGTGGAACTATCGAAAGATCGCCGCCATTACGTGGTCTTCGACTCTCTGCCGGGTAAAGAGTTCGACGTCGATTTCGAAGACTTCACCACGCGAGCCGACGACGCCACGCAGACTTTCAATGCGACGTTCTCGATGCCGGCCCATCCGGACTACTCGTTCCTCCCCGGAATGAGCGTGACGCTCGTCATAGGCGGGGCCGACATCGATGCGACGCGCGAATTTCCGCTGACGGTCCCGAGCGCCGCCGTAGGTGCAGACGATGCCGGCGGACATTTCGTTTGGAAGCTTGAGGGGTCTGGCAAGGAAGGCGAGTACAGGGTTGTGCGCCAGCCGGTCGAGACCGGGGAGCTCTCCGGCACGAGCCTTGAGATAAAGTCCGGACTCTCCGGCGGAGAGCGCATCGCCGTCGCGGGGGTCGCTCTTCTCTCGGAGGGACGAACCGTCACTCTTTGGAAGGAGTGAGGCGATGAACATCGCGGAGGTGTGCATAAAGAAGGCGACGGTGACGCTGTCGCTCTCTGTCGCGCTGCTGATTGCCGGCGTGATGGGATATTTCGGCCTCGGCCGCCTTGAGGATCCCGAGTTCACGATCAAGAACGCGCAAATCGTCACCTTGTACCCGGGAGCCACGGCGGAGGAGGTCGCGAACGAGGTGACCGATCCGCTTGAGACGGCGGTTCAGCAGATGGGGCAGCTCAAGGAGGTTACGTCCACTTCATATCCCGGGAAGTCCGTAATCATGGTGGAAATGAAGGACAAGTACGGCAAGGATGCGTTGCCGCAGGTGTGGGACGAGCTGCGGCGCAAGATATCCGACAAGGCGTCATCGCTTCCCGAAGGCTGCGGACGGCCTGTCGTGCTCGACGACTACGGCGACGTATACGGGGTCATGTATGCCGTCTACGGAGACGGTTTCACGGACGCCGAACTCAGGGAGCACGCAAAACTTCTGCGGCGCGAGCTTCTGCTGTGCGATGATGTAGCCAAGATCGATCTTCTCGGAGACAGGCAGGAAATCGTCTCCTTCGAGATGTCTCGCGCCAAGATGGCGAACCTGGGGGTGACGCCTGAGATGATACGCGCCGTCGTCGAGGGGCAGAATACCGTAGCCGACGCAGGGAAGATACGCATAGACGACAAATACGTGCGACTTTTTCCGAGCGGATCGGTGAAAGACTTGGAAGATTTCAAAAAGCTCATAATCACCGTTCCCAGGGGAGACGGAAAGTTTTCCTCCATCCACCTGTCGGATATCGTCACCGTTTCGCGCGACTACATGGAGCCGCCCGGATGCATCGTCAAGTACAACGGCAAGCCGTGCGTATGCCTGGGAATCTCGACAGTGGAGGGCGGAAACGTCATAACGATGGGCGAGTCCATTGACAGGCGCATGAAGGAGCTGCTCGCCGAGACTCCCATCGGCATAGAGGTTGGCGTCGTCTCCCATCAGGCGTCCAGCGTGAAGGTTGCCGTCGACGGATTCATAGTCAATCTCGTGGAGTCGGTCGTAATAGTGATCGCCGTGCTGCTGCTGACCATGGGCATGCGCAGCGGGCTCCTCATCGGCGGGGTTCTGCTGCTTACGGTGCTTGCGACCGTCGCCATAATGGATTGGATGGGGCTCATCTTCGAACGCATATCCCTCGGCGCGTTCATCATAGCGCTCGGAATGCTCGTGGACAACGCAATAGTCATAACCGAGGCCGTCCTCGTCGCCGCGGAGAAAGGGCTGAGCCGAACGAAGGCCGCTATAGACGTCGTCAAGCAGACGCAGTGGCCTCTTCTCGGCGCCACAGTCATCGCAATACTCTCCTTCGCCCCGGTAGGCGCATCGCGCGACTCCACGGGGGAATACTGCCGTTCTCTATTCCTCGTCTTGATGATTTCGCTGCTCCTCAGCTGGGTTCTGGCCATTACGGTGACGCCGCTTCTGGCGACGAAGATACTGAAGAAGAAGACTCCGTCGACCGGCACCGGCGCATCCTCGCCAGATCCCTACTCGGGAGGGTTCTATCGCGCATACCGGGCATTCCTGGAGTTTTGCATCGTGCATAAGTTTCTTACCTGGATGGTTCTTGCCTCCCTTCTGGCCGCGTCCGTCTTCGGGTTCTCGAAGGTAAAGCAGAACTTCTTTCCCGAGTCGACGAGAAACCAGTTCATGCTGCATGTCTGGATGCCGGAAGGCTCTGCGATACGCGCAACCGAATCGCGCGTCGACAAGATGGCCGAGGCCGTAGCCAAGCTTGATGGCGTAACGGGAGCGACGGCTATGACGGGCGCCGGCGGACTGAGATTCCTGCTTACATACTCCCCGGAGGACGCGAATGATGCATACGGAATAATCTTCGTAGACGTGGACGACTACCGCAAGATTCCGGATCTCATCGAAAAGTCGGAGGAGCTTGCGCTCGATCTCGTTCCGGATGCTTTGGTATACGGACAGAAGTTCGTCCTCGGTCCAGGCGATCCACAAAAGATACAGTTTCGCATCATGGGCCCCGACGCGTCGGTTTTGCGCGAAGTCGCGGACAAGGCTCTCGGGATATTGCGCGCAGACGGGGGGCTTAAGGAAATCCAGAGCGACTGGCGAAACCGCGTCGACATGATGGTTCCGGATATTGCGGACATACGCGCGCGCAAGCTTGGCGTGACGAGAAGGGACATAGCCGAGTCGATGAAGCAGGCGTCGGAAGGCTTGACCGTTGGAGCGTATCTGGACGGAGACGACGTGTTCCCGATAGTGCTTCGCGCCCCGTCCGAGGAACGCGACGATCCTGATTCTCTGTTCAATTCGTGGACGTGGTCCTCGGCGCTTGGACGCTCCGTACCGTTTGCGCAGGTCGTCACCGGCATCCATACCGAGACGGAGGAGGCGCGTTTCAAGCGCCGCAACCGCGTTCCGTGCATAACGGTCAAGTGCAATCCCAAGTACGGCACGGCCTCCGATGCCCGCTTGCGGGTGAAGGACGCCCTGGAGGGGCTTGCCGCTTCCCTGCCCGCGGGCTACTCGGCGGAGTGGGGCGGCGAGTACGAAAGCTCCACCGATGCGAACTCGGCGCTCTCCTCTAAGATTCCGCCGATCATCGCCGTGATGGTGCTTATCGTCATAACGCTGTTCAATTCCGTGAAGAAGGCCGTTGTGATATTCATGACCGTCCCGTTGGTGCTCATAGGAGTCGTTGCGGGACTGCTGGGATTCGATCAGCCGTTTGGATTCATGGCGCTGCTAGGCTTTCTGTCTCTTGTCGGGATGCAAATCAAGAATGCAATTGTTTTGATGGATGAAATCAATGCGCAGCTGGCGGCGGGAACGGAACCGTTCGAAGCTGTCGTATCCTCTGGAGTGACGCGCCTCAGACCCGTAGCCAACGCCGCACTTACGACAGTTCTCGGCATGATGCCGCTCATGGCCGATGCGTTTTACGCGTCCATGGCTGTGACGATCATGTGCGGACTTGCCTTTGCTACGGTTCTTACGATGGTTGTGATACCTGTCAACTACGCGCTCTTGTTCCGCATACGACGTCCATCGAACCGGGATGTGCCCGTCAAGTAGTCTCTGTGGAAGGGGGATTGTTGTTGTTCCGGCTGTCGTTTGGAGGTTCCCCAATTTTTCGGGTATGAAAACGGCCACACCCCAGTAAACAAAGGGTGAAGTTGCGTTTTTCACTTTGCGATAAGTGAAAAACGTGCTTTGGGAACGCGGAGGCGTTTCCTTGCGGCATGCGAAAATGGCGAGGAGGAGTGTCGTCGTCATCCGGTGTTTACCCCGAAGAACGCGAAGAGCGACTCGACATTCCTTCTCTCTGCCTCGTTCGGGTCGAATCCCCTCCATCTTCCGGCATGGCTCTTGAGGACGTCGCTCGCGCCGTCCGCTATGGAGTAGAAGTGGAAGTCGGGCACCCCGTGGATTCGGAACGCCATCCTCGCTATGCTCCTTGCTATCACGGCGTGCTTTTCGGAATTGCCGATCCACGCCATGCTGAAGTATATGGTCGCGAGAACCACCGATGCCATCGCCTTGAGCTTGCCGTACTTGAACAGGCGTATGTCCTCCAGGCTGTACGACTGCTTGACGTGGCGTATCGTGTCCTCGACCCTCCATCGGGTGATGTACCCCTCGACGACCTGCCAGAGCGCCTCGCGCGTCGCCGTCTTCGCAAGCGTCGTCAGGAGCATCATCGGCTTCTTGCCGAAGCCCCTGACGACGACCATGTGGAGGAGCTTCGTCGGCAGGTCGGGAAGCCGCACCGGGAGAACGCCGAACTCTATCGTCACGCGTCTTTCGGTTCCGCTGTGGTCGAAGGCGATCACCTCCCTGTAGAGCATCCTGCACTCCCGGGCGAGCTCTCCGCACATGACGCTGCGCTTCCAGCTGCGTACGTGGCGCTCCTTGAGCCTGACGATGAAATCCACGTCTTTCTCGAGGAAATACCTGTAGAACTCTATTCCGTCGCCACCGCGGTCGTACACGTATATTCCGCGTCTCTTCGTGTGGGCGAGAATCGTGTCCAGCGTCGCCTTGACCTCTTCGAACTCGCTCTTGAAGCCGTCGGCCGCGGTCGACCAGAGCCGCAGGTGCAGAGGGATAGTCCTGCGTCCGCCGCTCTCGCACGCCACCGCCATGCATCCGTGGTACCCGAGGTTGTCGCCGACCTCTCCCCTGCTTCCGTCCCATACCTTGGCAAGGTACTCCATCTTCCGCGCGTAGGGTTTCTGGACGTCGGACGGATCTATTATGACAAGCGTGTCCTTGTGGACCTTCCTGGCTCCTTCGGAAGCGATGACGTCGTGCAGGCCCGCCTCCAGACCGACCGAGGACAGCATCCTGCTGAGCCTGTCCTCGACTTTTTTCGGGGTGGTTTTCTCCTTGAGGGCGCGGACTATGGACGACAGCTTCACGTCCTTCCCGGCTAGGATCCCGTAGACCATGTCGCCTACGAAACGGGCGACGGGCTTG
>JAILJX010000053.1 GCA_024694365.1 Kiritimatiellia bacterium | reverse complement strand
CGGGTACATTGCCGCTGTCGATGCCGAAAACCCTCATTCTCCGCAGAGGAGGTATTGCCTTGCGGCTAAAGGAAGAAAGGTTCTGACATGAGTTACTCCACCACTCTTACTCCACCACTGGGGTCAGACCCTCCAGACTCGCTTAACCCGCGAATTTGCACCTCGTCGGCCACCGGAGACTTTGAAGTTACGTGTCAGTGCACAAAAGTTCAAAGCGTTCTCGCATATTGATCGAAAAGCCGTTGTGCTTGGCTTCGATGATGTGGTTGAGAAGGTCGTCTCTTTGAAGAACGCGCGTCTAATGGGCGATGCGGTTGTCGCGCCGAGGCAGGAGGGGACGCGAGCAGGCCGACATGCAGGCGGGAAGGGCTTCAAGCCGCTTGCGGACTACGTCCACTCGGATCGGCATGACGCAAACCGCCCGATTGCACAGATTTCCGCCCGCTCGCCGTTTCCCCCTTGCGCAGGAATGACGGAAAGAGTATAATATTTTCCCGCTGTCCACCTTGATAATCTCTACGGGCGGCACCAGTGCACAAAAACCGATAAACTCTAAAGAAAGGTCAGAAAATGGCAAGAGCCTACAATTTCTCGGCGGGACCGGCTACGCTTCCGCTCGAGGTTCTCCAGCAGGTCCAGCAGGATCTCGTCGACTACAAGGGAACGGGGATGTCCGTCATGGAGATGTCCCACCGCGGCAAGGACTACGACGCGATCCACAGCGAGGCGATAGCGAATTTCAAGGAGCTGTGCGGAATCGGCGACGATTACGAGGTCCTTTTCGTCCAGGGCGGAGCGTCGCTGCAGTTCGCGATGATCCCGATGAACTTCCTCGGGGCGGGCGAAACGGCCGACTATGCGAACGAGGGGACATGGTCGGGCAAGGCGCTCAAGGAGGCCCAGAAGGTCGCCGCTCTCAGGGGCGCGACGGTCAACACCGTCGCAAACTGCGCGAAAGACATCCCGACGAGAATGCCGCGCGAAGGCGAGTGGAAATTCTCGGCCGGCGCCGCCTACACCCATCTGTGCACCAACGAGACGATATCGGGCGCGCAGCTCAAGAAGATACCCGAGGTGGACGGCGTTCTCATAGCCGACATGTCGTCCGACATACTCGGCATCGACCGCGATTTCAACAGGTTCGACATGTTCTACGCGGGCGCCCAGAAGAATCTCGGCCCCGCCGGGATGGCCGTCGTCGCGATCAGGAAGGAGCTTGCGGCCAAGGGGCCCGAGACGCTTCCGACGATGCTCCAGTACAGGACTTTCGCGGACAACAGGTCCCTCTACAACACTCCGCCGACTTTCTCGATCTACGTCTTCGGCGAAGTCATGAAGTGGGTGAAGAAGATGGGCAAGGCCAATCTTTTCGCGCTCAACGACGCGAAGGCGGGGAAGATATACGACGCCATAGACTCGACGGAATTCTACCGCGGCACGGCGCTTCCCGAATTCCGCTCCAACATGAACGTCACCTTCCGCCTGCCGACGGAAGAGCTCGAGGCGAAGTTCGTGGCCGACGCCAAGGCGCTCGGCATGAGCTCGCTCAAGGGCCACAGGTCGGTGGGCGGAATCCGCGCGACGGTCTACAACGCCTTCCCGATGGCCGGCGTTGACGCGCTCGTCGAATTCATGAAAGACTTCGAGAAGAAGAACGGGTGAAGCCGTCCGACACGCTGGCGGCCGTCGTCCCGTACGCCGTCTGGATGGTTCTCATGTTCGCGCTGCCGGGCACGGCCGCGTCGTATGCCATACGGTCGGCGTGCGCGCTTGTCGCGCTTGCGGTCTTCCTGCCGAAGGACGGCGGCCGCGTGGCGCGTCCGTTCTTCTCGGGGCGCGCCTGGGCGTCGCTCGCGTGGGGATTGGCGGCGGGGCTGCTCGTGACCGTACTGTGGATCGCACCGGAGTCCATCCCCGCCTACCGCGATTTCAGCCTGGTTGGGTTTCTCGGGCTGGGCGGCGGAGCGGCCGCAGGGGCCTCTCCGTACGATCCCGCGGTCTGCGGGTGGCCTCTTACGGCGGTCAGGCTCGCCGGCAGCGCGTTCGTCATCGCCGCCGTCGAGGAGCTGTTCTTCCGCTCGTTCCTCTACCGGTGGCTGCAGAAGAGCGACTGGACGAAAGTCGACCCCGGGAAATTCGATCTTTCCGCCTTTCTCTGGATGATCGGTCTTTTCTCCCTCGAGCACCACACCCGCCTGGCCGCAGGCGCCATGGCGGGTGCGGTCTACGGGTTCGTCGCCATACGCCGCGGAATAGGCTCCGCCATCGTCGCACACATGACCACGAACTTCGCGCTTGGGGTATGGGTCGTGGCGACCCGCGATTGGAACTTCTGGTGACAGGAAAGGCGGTTTAGGATGGACAATGTCAAAAAACGGATGGATGAGCTGGTCGCTGCGATAAACCGCAACGACCGCCTTTACTATGTCGAGGCGAGGCCTGTCATCGCGGACGCCGACTACGACCGCATGTTCGAGGAGCTTGTCTCGCTCGAAAAGGACCATCCTGAATTCAAGGATCCGAACTCTCCGACGCTGAGGGTCAGCGGCGAGCCGATAAGCGGCTTCGCGCAGGTTCGCCATTCCCCGCCGATGAAGTCGCTCGACAAGTGCTACAGAAAAGAGGACCTTGCGCAGTTCGACGCGATGCTCCGCAAGGAGGGGCTGGGGGGCTTCCGCTATGTCGTCGAGCCCAAGATAGACGGCGTTTCGATGTCGCTTCTCTATGAAGACAGGCGGCTTGTGCGCGCGGCGACGCGAGGGAACGGCGAGGTCGGGGACGACGTGACGCAGAACGTGCGCACGATACCGTCGATCCCCAAGACCCTCCCGGAGGATGCGCCGCGGGAATTGGAGGTGAGGGGCGAGGTGTACATGACGAGGGACGGTTTCGTGAAGCTCAACGCGGAGCTCGACGAGGAAGGGAAGCCGACTTTCATGAATCCGCGCAACGCCTGCGCCGGAAGCCTCAAGCAGCTCGATCCGAAAGTCGTCGCCAGGCGCCCCCTTGACATGGTCGTCTACAACGCGGGAGGAGTCGGCTGCGACGGCTTCGCCTCGCATGCGGACATGATAAAGGCCTTCGCCGGATGGGGTTTCCCGGTCGCTCCCTGGAGCAGGGTGTGCGACGGATTGGACGAAGCCGTCGCGGCGATCGACGAGCTGGGCGGGATGAGGCATGCCTTCCGGTTCGAGATCGACGGCGCGGTGATGAAGATAAACGAGCGCAGGCTCTATTCCGGCCTTGGCGCGACCGCCCACTCCCCGAGATGGGCCAGGGCCTACAAGTACGCGCCGGAGCGCGCCGAGACGGTCGTGGAGGGGATAACGGTGCAGGTCGGGAGGACGGGCGTTCTCACGCCGGTCGCCGAGCTGCGCCCCGTGGAGCTTGCCGGAAGCGTCATATCTAGGGCGACGCTGCACAACGCCGACCAGATCGCCGAGCAGGACATACGCGTAGGCGACCATGTATGGCTCGTCAAGGCGGGGGACGTGATTCCCGCGATAGACGGCGTAATCAAGGAGAAGCGCGGACCCTCCGTGGCGCCTTTCGCGTTCCCGTCGCTCTGCCCCGTGTGCGGCGGCGGGACGTGCAGGCTCGAGGGGGAGGTCGCGACGAGATGCGTCAATCCCGCGTGCCCGGCCAAGCTTCAGCGCCGGTTGGAGCATTTCGCGTCAAGGAACGCGCTCGACATCAAGGCCCTCGGGGGGAGGCTTTCCGGCATCCTCGTCGAGAAGGGGCTCGTCAAGGACCCCCTCGACCTGTTCACCCTGGACTTCGGTTCCCTCAGGTCGCTGGACGTCGGCGAGGAAGGCTCGCCGCGCAAATTCGGGAAGAACGCGGAGAACATGCGCGAAGCCTTGGAGGCCGCGAAAGCGCTCCCCCTCGACCGCTGGCTCTTCGCGGTCGGAATCCCGAACGTCGGCGCGACCGTCGCCAAGGACATCGCCGCCGAGCACGAATCGTTCAGTGCGCTCGCGGGAAGCCCCGTGCTGAAGAATGTCGTCGCGAACGACGCGCTGAAGGGCAGGGAGCGGCGGATTCTCAAGATCAAGGCCGAAGCCGCAAAGGCCGTTCTCGATTTCTTCGGCAGTCCGTACGGGGCATCGTTCGCCGCGCGCATGGCCGCTCTCGGAATCGACCCGAAACGGGCCGACGGCGGGAAGGTGCGCACCGACGGCCCCCTCGCCGGGCAGGGATGCGTCCTTACCGGCACGCTTTCGCGTCCGCGCGGCGAATACGCCCGGCTCATCGGGCTCGCCGGCGGCGTCGTGCAGAGCGCCGTCACGTCAAGGACGCGCTATCTCATCGCGGGCGCCAACACGGGGGCGGCGAAGACGTCCAGGGCGAAGGAGCTCGGCACCGAAGTGATAGACGAGGCAAGGCTCCTCGAACTGCTGGGCGAAGGCGCTCCGTCCGCAGAGGGGCCGGATCGCGCAACAGGCAAAGAGGCCTCCCTGCTCCAGCCCGAACTTTTCTGACCGCCATGGAACGGATGTTCAAGCTAAAATCGAAGTTCAAGCCCACGGGCGACCAGCCCGAGGCGATAGAGGCTCTTCTCAAGGGGCTCGAGCGAGGCGAAAAGAGGCTCGTGCTGCAGGGCGTCACGGGGTCGGGCAAGACGTTCACGATGGCGAATCTCATAGAGCGCTGGAACCGTCCGACGCTCATCCTGTCGCACAACAAGACGCTGGCGGCGCAGCTTTTCTCGGAGCTGAAGGAGTTCTTCCCCGAGAACGCCGTGGAGTATTTCATCTCATACTACGACTACTACCAGCCCGAGGCCTACATCCCCCAGACCGACACCTACATCGAGAAGGACGCTTCGATAAACGACGAGATCGAGCGCTACAGGCTGGCGGCAACGAATGCGCTCATCGCCAGGAGAGACGTCATCGTCGTCGCGTCCGTAAGCTGCATATACGGCCTCGGGGAGTCTGACGAATACCGCGATCTCGCCGTTCGCATCAAGCCGGGCGCGATGTCGCGCTCCAACCTGATAGCGCGTCTCGTCGAGGCCCAGTACACGCGAAACGACTACGATTTCGCCCCCGGCGTCTTCAGGGTGAGGGGCGACGTGGTGGACATCTTTCCGGCGTACGAGACGAAGGCGATGCGCGTGGAGTTTTTCGGGGACGACATAGAGTCGATGCGCGAGCTCGATCCTCTCACGGGGAAATGCGGCGTCTCGCTGCCCGCGGCCGTCGTGACGCCGGCAAAGCAGTTCGTGATGGGCAAGGACAAACTCGAGGCCGCCTTCGGGCGGATCGAGGCGGAGCTCGACGAAAGGCTGGCGTATTTCGCGTCAAAGAACAAGCTTCTCGAGGCGCAGCGGCTCAGGGAGCGCACCGAATACGACATCGAGATGATGCGCGAGCTCGGCTACTGCAACGGGATAGAGAACTATTCGCGTCCGTTGAGCGGACGGGCCCCCGGGAGCGCGCCGGAGTGCCTCATAGACTATTTCCCGGATGATTTCCTCACCATCATCGACGAAAGCCATGTGGCGGTTCCCCAGATACGCGCAATGTACAACGGCGACCAGGCGCGGAAGACGAAGCTTGTGGACTACGGCTTCCGCCTCCCGAGCGCAAAGGACAACCGTCCGCTGACGTTCGACGAGTTCAACTCGAAGGTGCACGAGATCGTCTACTGTTCGGCGACGCCGGGAGACTACGAATACGGCGAGTCCGCGACGGTGGCGGAGCAGGTGATACGTCCGACGGGGCTTCTCGACCCGGAGATAGAGATACGCCCGCTCGCGGGGCAGATCGACGATCTCATCGCCGAGGCGCGAAAGGTCGCCGCCGGGGGCGATCGCGTGTTCGTGACGACTCTCACGAAGCGGAGCGCGGAGGACTTGACCCATTACCTGCACGAGACGGGGATAAGGGTCGAGTATCTGCACAGCGACATAGACGCGATCGAGCGCGTCGCCATCCTGCAGCGCCTGAGGAAGGGAGAGTTCGACGTGCTCGTCGGCATAAACCTCCTCCGTGAAGGCCTCGACCTTCCCGAAGTCGCGCTCGTCGCCATACTCGATGCGGACAAGGAGGGGTTTCTGCGTTCGACGACATCGCTCGTGCAGACCGCCGGCCGCACCGCGAGGCACGTCAACGGGCGCGTGATCCTGTATGCGGACCGCAAGACGGACGCCATAAAGGACCTCGTCAGGATAACGAAAAAGCACCGCGAGAAGCAGATCGCCTACAACAGGGAGCACGGCATCACGCCCAAATCCGTCAAGCGCGAAATAACGGAATCGACATACCTCTTCAAGTCGTCCCGGCCTGCAGGCTCCGCGGCAGCGGAGATCCCGGCCATGCCCGAGGGCGAGGAGCTCGTCGCGGAGATGACGAGAGAGATGCTCGAAGCGGCCGACAATCTCGAATTCGAGCGCGCCGCGTTCCTCCGCGACCAGATACGCAAACTCAAAAAGAAAACGAAATGATACGGTAAAGGCCATGAAAAAATTCGCAGTGTTGGGACATCCGGTCGCTCATTCCCTTTCGCCCGTCATGCATGCGGCGAACTTCAGGTCCGTCGGCCTCGACGCGACATACGAAAAGTTCGACGTGGCCCCCGAAGAGCTTGCGGACTTCGTCCGCGAAATGCAGCGGAAGGGGTATTCCGGGCTGAACATAACGGTGCCGCACAAAATCGCGGTTTTGCCGCTCGTGGACCGTCCTGACGAGTCGGTCGGGTTCTACGGGGCATGCAACACGCTGAAGTTCGAAAACGACGGCGCCATAAGCGGATACAACACAGACGTCATCGGCTTCGTCGCCGGCCTCGCCGCCCACGGATTCTCCCTGAAGGGGAAGAATGTCACCGTGATCGGCTGCGGGGGCGCCGGAAGCGCCCTTGCGATGTGCGCATGCCGCGAGGGCGCATCTGCGGTCTCGGTCGCCGATCTCCGCGCCGACGGCGTCGCAAGGCTCGTGTCGAGACTGGGGGAGATCGGCTCCGGGGCGGCGGTGTCGGGCCTGGAGACTCTCGACGGCACGCCGTCCGACGCGCAGAAGGAGATATGGGGCGAGGCTGCCGCAAAGTCAGACCTCATCGTCAATGCGACGCCGATGGGGCTCCATCCGGGAGAGCCTTCGGCGCTTCCTCCCGCTTGCTTCCGCCCCGGCCAGTTCGTCCTCGACATCGTCCCGACGAAGACCTTCCCGCCGACAGCCGCGGCCGCCCGCGCCGCAGGCGCGACGGCGGTGGACGGGCTTGAATTTCTTGTCGGACAGGGCGCGAAGTCGTTCGAGATATGGACCGGGCTCGCCGCCGACCGCGCCGCTATGCTCGCAGCCGTCCGCAACGCGTGACGCGAGCTTCAGAAATATGGTATAATGTCAGCTACATGACGTCCAGAGAGAATTATGAACAAGCGGCGAAGCTGATCGAAGGGGCGAGGCGAATCCTAATATCGGGCCATCTGAGCCCGGACGGGGATTCGCTCGGGTCCATGATCGCCATGGCCCGTTTCCTGACGAACGCCGGCAAGGAGGCGTATGCGACGGCCGACATCAACGCTCTCGGCAAGCCGGGATTCCTCGACGGCGCGGAGCGCCTGATACCCGTCCGCAAGCTCAAGCGCCAGAAATTCGACCTTTTCATAGCCGTCGATTGCGCCGGTTTCTCCCGCATGCCGCCCGAGGTGAAGCCCGTCGCCGAAAAGCTGCCCGCGATATGCATAGACCACCACATGACCAACGACGGCACTTTCGGCGACGTGCAGCTTGTCGACCCCGAAGCGTCAAGCGCAGGCGAGCTGGTGTGGCGCTTCGCAAAATGGATGGAGTGGCCCCTTGACAGGGCGAGCGCCGAGGCGCTGTGGGTCGCGATCGTGACCGACACCGGGCGCTTCGCCTACGATTCCACCAAGCCCGGCACCCTGCGCGCGGCGACCGACATACTCAAGCACGGCGTGCGGACCGCATGGATCAACGACGTCATATACGGCTCGTTCTCGCGGAAGTCCATCGAACTGAAGCGAATCGCATGGCGTTCGCTCCACATATGGAAGAACCGCAAGGTCGCGGAGGTCACGCTCACGCGCGACGATTTCCGGTCGGTGAGGGGGACGAAAGCCGAGGCGGAGGATGTCATAGAAATCCCGCGCTCCGTCGCAAATAACGAAATAGCCCTCTTCTTCTACCAGATCCCCGACCGCACCAAGGAGACGCGATGCTCGATAAGGACGCGCGGCGACTGGGATGCGACCGCGCTCGCGGCGAAATTCGGCGGCGGGGGCCACCTCAAGGCGGCCGGGTGCACCATCAAGGCCCCCATGGGCGCCGCCAAGCGCAAGATGCGCGCCGCGGTCAAGGAAATGCTGAAGAGCGTCTGCAGGAAGACGATGAAAATACCGGCGGACGTCTTGGGAGACCTCAAATGAGCGCCAAGGCGTTGATCCTGACAGACGGCAAGGCCGGGCACGAGAACCAGTCCAAGGCTCTTGCCAGAATGCTGGGGCTCGATTTCGAATTGGCTCCGGTGAGCTTCCGCTTCACCGGCGCGAAAGCGCTTTCCTATCTCCTGGACAACATCGGCGTGCGCACGCAGTCGCTTTTCCGGTTCGTTCCGCAGCCGTCCGGCGCGTCCGCCGGGACGGTTCCGGAACCGGCAGCCCGCCCCGCCGTCGTGATCGGCACGGGCTCGGGCACGTTCTACGCCGCGAAGACCATGGCCCGGAAGCTTGGCGCCAAATGCGCCGTCGTGCTGTATCCGAGGGGATACTCGACCGGCTCTTTCGACTGCATCCTCGCCCCCGCCTTCGACAACCCTCCGCCCGCCGGCAACACGGTGGAGCTGCCGATGAATCTCGTCGCGAACGACGCCGCCTTCTACGAAAGGGGCGAAGCGGAGTTCCTCAAGCGCCACACGCCCTCCGGCAGGCCTGCGGTCGCCGTCATAGTCGGCGGGCCGAACAAATGCTCCACGATGACGGCCGGCTGGATGAAGGGCGAACTTGACAGGCTTTTTGCGGACGCTTCCGGATGCGAGAAGTGGGTCACGACTTCGCGCCGCACTCCGCCCGACGTCGAGAAGATCGTGGATTCCTATCCGTGGGACTACAAGCTCATCTATTCGCGCGACACCTTCAATCCGATACCGGCTTTCGTGAAGCTCGCCGGCAGGCTCTATGTCACCGCCGAATCGACCGGCATGCTTTCCGAGGCATGCACCTGCGGCGCGGCCGAGGTTTACGTTCTCGACAACCTGAAGCCGGGCGGGCACAAATTCCGCCGTTTCGTGGAGAATCTCCGCGCCGGCGGATATGTCGAGGGCGCGAGAAAGGCGGATGTTTCGTCCGAGCTGCAGACCGTCCGCTCCCTCCTGGGCCTGCAATGAACGTGCGCGGCAGAATGTCGCTCGCTTTCCACGCGGCGGCGATATGCCTGCCGACGCTTGCCGTCTTCCTGTTCGCCGCGCGTTTCTGCATCGTTGAGCTGCCCCGCGTCGAGGAGAGCGAGAGGGACCGCGTCGAAAAGTCCTGCGAAAGGGTGGCCGACGGACTCCTCGCCGACCCTTCCCGAGCCGGCTTCGTCTGGCGGCGCGGCGAGGGGATCGTCTCGGGCGACGCGTCTTTCTCCGGCGAGTTCCCCGCCGGCATGGCGTGGAAAGACTGGCGGGCGATATCTTCCGAGCCCAGGAAAAAGGCGCGCGCGATGAGAGGATGGCGCATCCTGCCGGACGGAATGCTCGTTTGGGTGCGCGATACGGTACGCGGACGCGACGCCGGCGTGGTATACGGGCTCGTGGCCGACATCTCGGAAACGGACTACCGCTCCCGCTTCCTGGTTTACGGCGGCTTTTCGCTCTTCGTTCTCGCCGGCATGACGTTCATCGGCGTCAAGTACTTCGTCGACTACGTCCGCACCCGCGACGATTTCCTCGCCGCGACGGCCCACGATCTCACCACGCCTCTCGTCGGCATGAGATACCTGATCGGCAGCGACGCGGAGGGCGCGGCCGTCTTGAACGAGCGGCTTCTGCGCCTCGTATCGAACATAAAGGATTTCATGAGGCTGGGCGGGAAGCGTCCGCCTCCCGCCCGCAAGCCGTTCGACATCGTCCGCGCCTATGGCGAGGCGTACTCGCTTTTCCGTGACGACTACCGCGATCTGCTCGGCGGCGACGTGCAGACGGAAGTCCCTGACGGCCTGCCGCAGGTCCTGGCGGACGAAACGCTTGCCGTGCAGATACTGTGGAATCTTCTCGGGAACGACCTCAAGTACGCCGCTCCCTTCGGGAAGGTGTCCGTCCGCTTTCGCGTGGCCAAGAAAGGCTCTGTCGCTGTCGATTTCATCGATTTCGGCAAGGGAATGTCGAGAAGGGAGCGCTCGCGTGCATTCGACAGGTACTATCGAGCGAAAACGGTTCTGGTTTCCGGCAAGGGCGGATTCGGCATTGGACTGTCGGCTTCGCGCGAATTCGCCAGGTCCATGGGCGGCGATCTGACCGTCGGGCCGAACAGGCCTTCCGGCTGCATATTCACGTTGACTCTGCCTGCGGCGCCCGCTTGACATCCGCGGCGCTTTTTCGGTATAATTTACCGAAAACTTCCAAAACCACTTGAAACAAACAGACAGGAGACAAAAATGGGCGAGGTAATCGGCGCTGGCGAACTGCACAAGGGCGTGAAGCTTCTCATCGACGGAGAGCCGTGGGAAATCACGGAATTCGACTTCTCCAAGCCGGGCAAGGGCCAGGCCATCTACAACTGCAAGCTGCGCAACATGATGACCGGCGGCGGAATGACCAAGAGCTACCGCTCCGGCGACAAGTTCGAAAAGCCCGAGCTCGTTCAGCAGTCGGTCACGTATTCCTATGACGACGGCACGGCGTTCGTTTTCACGGACGACAACTTCGAGGAGATCCGCGTTTCCTACGACGTGATGGGCGACAAGAAGTACTTCCTCATGGATGAGATGGAGGTCAAGGCGCTCTTCTTCAACGACAAGGTCATCGGTGTCGACCTTCCGCAGCTCGTCGAGCGCAAGGTCGTCAAGGTCGAGCCCGGCGTGAAGGGCAACACGGCTTCCGGCAAGGTGACGAAGCCCGCGACGGTCGAAGGCGGCTACGTCTGCCCCGTCCCGCTTTTCATCAACGAAGGCGACGTGATCCGCATCAACACGGAGACGGGCGAGTACAACGACCGCACCTCCACGAAGTAATGCCCCCGTCAGGGCGGGCCGCCGTCAGTCTGCATAGTGCGAATCGAGCGCTATGCAGACTTTTCTGTCCGGGAAGAGCCGGGATATCTCCGCGGTGAGCTTTTCCTTGAGCGCGGGCCGAGACATAGCGGCCCAGGAGGAATTTCGCGACCACCGCGACGGACACGATCGCGATGGAGGCCGCCCCGTACTCGGGCGCTGCGGGGTGGACGATCTTCCTCGCCGATTCCATCAGAGCCCCGGCGCCAGCCGAAATTACGAGCGTGGCGATCGTGATGGCGGTGAAATATTCCGCGCGCCCGTGTCCGAACGGATGCTTCTTGTCTGGCGGAAGGCCGGCGATCTTCACCCCGACTATCGTGATGACGGCGCTGAGAGCGTCCGCAAGGTTGTTCAGCGAGTCGAGCGCTATCGCTACCGATCCCGAGACCATGCCGACCGCCGCCTTGAATCCCGACAGCAGCGCGTTCGCCGCGATGCCGATGAAACTGGTGCGGGTTATGCGCCTCGCCCGCTCCGCCCGGTCCGCCGGTGCGCCGTCTTTTCCGTTCATGTATCCGTCTCCTTCCTCCATCGGCTCTTATTATAGCACATTGATTATAGCACATTGAGCGTGCATTGCGAAAAGCATTTGCGCAGAAATTGCGGAAAAGGGTATGGCGCAAATGCTCATGGATTTGCTATAATACGGGCACGATGACATACGATGAAGTAGACCGTGAGCTGGACGCAGGCGAGTGCATCATCGAATCCGGGCGCGGGCGCGTGCGCGCGACCAGGGCGGAGGATGGCGGCGCCTTGATCCTTTGCACAGACCTCGGCGCCGTTCCCGGCGGCGACGCCGGAGACAGGTTCATTCGCAGGATGATCTCCGCGAACTACGCTTTCGGCGATACCGCCGGAGCTTCCCTCGCCGTCGACCCGGCGACGGGCCACGCCCTGCTGCACCGCAGGGCCGACTTCTCCCGCAGCGGGTTCGACGCTTTCCGGTGCATCTTCGCATCGTTCATCTGCGAGGCCGAGCGCTGGAAGCGGAGCCTCGAGGACGGCGGCGGCGACGACGAGCTGTATCCGGACGACGAGAAGCCGTTCTACGATTATGTCGTATTCACGTAACCTTTGCGCATCGTGCGTTTAGACGCCGTGCGGGGAGAACATCTGCAGACAGGAGGTATGGTATGGTCAGACGCGTGACGGACGAACAGGTAAGCAAGGCCTCGTTGAAGGTAGAGGATTTCCGCAAAGCCGTAAACTACGAAAACACGACCAACAAGGGCTACGTGAGGTTCGTCAGGGACGGCAAGGGGGGAGTCAAGATCTCCAAGGTCAACAACAAGGTCGACTTCAGCATCGGCCTGAGGACAAACATCACCGCCGCCAAGAACGCGAGCATGCGCGAGAAGTTCGCCAGCGCCATGGCCAACGACCTGCGCCTCGCCGACGCGGGCATGGTGGATGCCCTGAAGGCCAGGATACTGAAGACGAAAGACGGCGCCGACAGGACCGACGCGCTTTCCCGCAAGGAGATCGCGGCCGCCTTCACGGAATACGACAAGGCCATGAACACCGCCACCGGACGCATCATGATGGTGGACAGGCTCCTTGAGGACACCGCCGAGAAATGCGGGCTCGGCAGGACCCCGGAAGGGATCGAAGCGCTCAAGAAGAAGTACATGACGAAGCAGGTGGCGACGTACATGTACGAAGCGTTCGAAGGCAATCCGGCCGGCCCCGCCAAGATGGTGCGGAGCGAGCTTGATTTCAAGGTCTACCTCGCCGAACTGGAGAACGACTGCAAAGACGCGGTCGTCCGCGCCAAGCTCGACTCGACGCTGCGCTCCAAGGCCGAGACGTTCGCCGGCAAAGCGGCCCTGGACAGCGATTTCGGCCTTCGCCTCTCGCATGACGAGACGGCGCAGATACGCGGGGCGCTGCAGCATTTCCTGGGGCGCATGGGCCTGCTCGGGCTCGACTCCGGAAGAGCCGCGGGCTCCGACGGGATGATTCTCGAGACGTTCATGTCGGAAGCGCTCCCCAAGCTCTTCAGGCAGGGCGTCGAGAGCGCGCGCGCATACGACGGCGGCGGCAACCTGGCCATGGACGCGAACTTCTCGTACGGGTCGATACTCGAGGAGGCGGCGAACTTCATCAAGGAGGCGAGGGAATTCATCGACAATCCGAACGAAGCGCCGAAGCGGAAGTCGACGGGCAATGCGGCGTACGACGAGATCATAAAGAACGGCGAGATCGCGAAGGCGATCGGGTCGTCGCAGGTCAAGCTCGGGACGATAGACGCCGTCGTCAACAAGATACTCGAGAGCACGAACATCACGGGCAAGGGCATAACGGAGATCCGCAAAAGCCTCCAGGGCGCCATCAAGACGTTCGACGAGGCCGGGCGGCTCGGGGTGTTCACGCGGATATTCCTCGCGATGAGGGGCATCGCGGACAATGCGGAGGGCGGCAAGCCGCCGCCCGGCGTGCTGGAAAAGACGATGGAAGCGATCATAAACGACGGCAAGAAAGCGATGCTGGCGGCGAGGCTGCAGTACGGCTCGTCGGGAAAGAACGAAAAGGGCGAGAAGGTCGCGCTGGACGACGGCATCGGGGATTACCTCGTCAGCCTGGAGAATGCGGTGGATGATATCGCGTCCGGCAAGAACGGATACGATGCGCAGCTCGTCTCCAGGCTCATGAGCTACACCATGTCGAACATATCCAGCCGCAAGGTCGAGCAGGCGGCGCTGGGGCTCGTGTCCGGCATCGATCTCGGCGAGAAGGGGCTGGATGCCGACGTGGAGCTGCTGAAGACGACGGCGGAAGCGTACTTCACGTTCGAGGGGGGGGTCGCCCGGACGCTCGCTTCCGAGCGCGCCGCGTTCAAGAAGCTTGCGTGCGCCCAGTTCAACCGGGGGCTCGTCACGTCCGACGAACTGCTGCAGCTCACGTCGCGTGCGAACGCGGCTCTCGCCCAGGCCCACAAGGAGGCGCTCAAGGATTTCTTCGTCAAGTCCCCGGTGGGCGATGCGGCGGCGGGGGTCGCCATGCTGAAGCGCGCCCTCTCCGCAAGGCTCGCCGAGGCCCGCGCCGGGCTCAACTGCGAGCTTTCCCTGAACTCGATCGGAAACTCGATAGGGGATACGCAGAAGATCGCGCTCAAAGACGTCTCCACGAACGTCGCCAAAGCCCTGTCGAAGCTCACGGCGGACGAGCTCAAGCTCGGCGTCGCGGGGGTGATGGGCGACGGCGACGCCCAGGCCATAATCTCCGGCGGAGCGTTGAGGAGGCTTTACCACAACACGCTCGCGGGGAAGCTCAAGAACATCAAGACGACCGCCGGCGACAAGGTTCTCGACCAGGCGTTCGTGAATGGCGTGCAGGAGTCGTTCGCAAAACGGGTGAAGGAACTCGTCGAGAGCGCACGCACGTTCAGGGATTCGTTCATGAAGGAGTGCAGGACGAAAATCTCCACCGTTCTCGAAAACTGCATCGAAGAAGAAACCGGCCTCTTCAAGGGCCTCAAGTCGTGCGTCTCGCCCATCAAGACGGACGAGAAGAAAAAGCTCATCGGCGACATGGCGGGCGAGGTGATGCGCTTCAAGGCGTCGCAGCTGAAGTCTCTGCTCGGGGAGCTGCTCGACGCGCCCGAGGCGTTCACGAAGAAGGGCGCGAAAGCGCTTGCGACCGAGTTCCTGGAGGCGAAAGGTCCGGAGGAGACGGGCCAGGCGATCGGCACCGTGGCCAGAGAGCGCAAGGAGATGGTCGACGGATGGCTCGCCAAGGAGGGCAGGCAGAGGGAGCTGGAGAACCTTTTCGCCGAGGACAAGATCTTCGCCAAGGGAGGGGCGCTCGAGGCCATACAGAATTGGGAACAGGTGATCCTCGGGCAACAGGCGGCGAATACGGTCTTGGCCCGCGTCAAGGCGATGCCGCTCGTATACGCCACGCGCAAGGAAAGCGATCTGCAGAGCAGGGTCCTCGCGGAGATCAGGAACGAGACGTCGAGATTGGCCTCCAAGTGGATGCCGCTGCGCAGCAAGATCGTCAAGGGCGGGAGGGACGCGGAGAGCCAGTGCCTCTCCCTCGGT
Organism: Kiritimatiellia bacterium; assembly: GCA_024694365.1. GTDB lineage: Bacteria > Verrucomicrobiota > Kiritimatiellia > RFP12 > UBA1067 > UBA1067. Next base: position 6,463 of record JAILJX010000053.1, on the reverse strand, counting down.
CCCGAACGCCTCGCGAAGGCGAAGGCGTGGGCGCTCGGCGAGATCTTCAAAAACGCAAAAGGAAATCTCGACAAGCTGGACGTCAAGGCGGCCGTCGCCTTCTACAGCAAAGAGGTCCTGGCCTCGCGGGACTACGAAATCGAGGGGTTGCAGAGCGACTTCGCGGAGTACTCGGAAAAGATCGAGAAGTCCCTCCCCGCCGTCAAAGAGCTCATCAAGGACCGGACGGAACTCGCCCTTAAGCGCGTGGACGGCACCACGGCATCTGCCGAGGCGAAGGCCTATTTCAAAGACGTCATCATCCCGAAGATGGCCGAGAAGATCGAATCCCGCTTCTATCGCGATCCTGACGCCTTCGCGAGCGAAAAACTCAATGAGCGCAAAAAAGAGATATTGCAAAAAATGATCTTTGGGTTCGTGAATGTCGGCAATGCGCCCGCGAAGCTGACCGGCACCGAATTCACAACCCTCCTGATGGATTGCGGACTCGAGCCCGTCGCGGTGGACACGAGCGGCGAATTCGAGGCCGCAAGGAAAGATCTCGAAACCTGGCTCAAGTCGGACGAAGGGAGCGAGAAGCTGCGGGCCCTGGAGAAGGCGGCGTTCGATTATGCGCTCGAGGCCTGCGAATGGCTCAAGGACGGCGACTGGATCACCGATGAAGACGCCCTGCGCAAAATGCCGCTGAAAATCGACGTCCCCCCCGCGAAGGACGCCACTCCCGCGAAGGACGCCCCTCCCGCGAAGGCCACCCCCCTCGCAGAGTTCCGCGCCGGGGTCCAGAAAGCGCTGCACAACCACGCGGTCGTTCTTCTCGGCGGACCGTTCGACAACGAGAAGGTGCGCGAGGCGAAGGAGGAGTTCACCAAATGGGTCGACTCGTACGGACTTTCCCGCAACGAGGACTACCGCAAAACGAGCGCGCACGACAGGATCATGGTTCTCTTCGCGGAGCGGATACACGACCTGCAGGAGAAGGCCCTGAACCTCAAACCCGGCGAAAAGAACGATGCGATCCTCTCGGAGACGTTCAAATCTCTCGTCGACAGCGTCATCGACTCCGACGGCGTGCAGGCCCTCATAAGCGAGTGGAAGGCGAAGCAGATGAAGACCCAGATGGATAAGGTCGCCCAGCACGAAGGAGGGGACATGTTCATCGCCTCCGGCCCCAAATTCGAAAAGCTGAACAGTACGCTCAAGGCGGTCGTCACGCGCAACAACGAAGACATCGTCGGCGCGATCTCCGTGGCCTTGACGGATCTTGGGCTTTCCGCCGACACGACGGACGGGATCAAGGCGGTCCGCGAGAAGCTGGAGAAGATCACCGGCACAGATGTCGAGAACGCCGTCAAAACCGTAATGGCGCTCGCCCTCGAGAGGGGGCTGAACAGGGTAAGTCTTGCCGAAGGCGCCGATAAGGTGATCGCCGATTACGCACACTCCATCGAACGCCAGCTCATCAAGGAAACCATCGGTGAATCCCTGGCCGGAAAAAATCTCAAGGACGGCTTCATCGATCTTATGACCATGAGCATGAAAGGAATGGAGAAATGGGAATACAAAGACGATCTCCCCGCGGTCATCGCCAACGTCCAGTCCGCATGCAGATTGCGCTTTGGCCTCATATACGAAAGAGCGGAGCGGGAAGGTTGGAGCATAAAGACGTTCCGGCGCGAGATCGATGCCGCCGCCAACGATTTTGTGAATACGCTGCGCGGTGACGATCGATGGAAGCTTGTCCTCAAGCCCGCGATCGAAGCCGCGAAGAAAAATGGGTTCAAAACCGTTCTGCGAATGGAGGATTGAAAAATGGCGAGTTTCAGGGAGCTTGTTTCCGATATGGGACGGCAGCTCGGGATGGACAATCTCGCGCCCGATGAACACGGCGTGTGCGAGATCGTCTCCGAGGAGGCGGACATCGTTGTCATGGACTGCACCGAAGCCGGAGGGAACGTCCTTGTCGCGGCGAAGGTGGCGGACGCCCCGCAGGATGAGATTGCGGCCTGCAAGGCGGCGCTCGAGGCGAACAAATCGCTTTCGGGAGGGTCCGGAGCCACGGTTTCGATGGATGCCGACGACGGGTCGTTCTTCATCGCGCTGTACCGTCCGCTCGATTCGCTCGACGGGAACAAGATGGTCGCCTTGATGGAGCGGTTTGCGTCCGAGCTGCTGTCCGTCAGGGAGGTTCTGGCCAAATCCGCGCCCGAAAGGCGCTGACGCCGTCCGTCCGGCGGCGGACGGGAGGCGCGGATGTCGACCGGGGCCGATCCGTCGTGCATCTCCAGTTTCATGCCGTTGGCCGCGTAGATGAACGCAGTGGGAAGGCTCTGGTTCATTGCCCAGGAGATGAGGCGCTGGGCCTTAGCGCCGGGCACCGCTTTCATGAATTCGCCGATTATGGCCTCCCTGCCGGCGTTTTCGTCCATATGCGTTCCGTTGATGGTGATTTCGGTGCGGCTCGCGTCGGCGTACATCTGCACGGCGATGTTTTCGAAACCCTTCTCTTGACAGAATCGGCCCGAGTCGACCATGCCGTTGATGTACGACGTCACTTCCCTCTTGATGGTGTTTTCTCCTTCCCGGCGGCGCCATCGCCGCCTCTGCATATTATACACGAAATTCGGCTCCGGGTTACGCTCTGTCCGGAAAAATCCATTTTGCCGATTTTGCCAAAAAAAGGCGGAATTGCCTTGTTCCGCTGCGCTCGTTTTGGTGGTATAATGTCGCATGTAGTGAACTCGGTTTTCCGGGGAATATCGTTGGAACAAAGAGGGTGAAGTCATGAAGAAAAAGACCGATGGCAATGTCCGCTGCCGCAGTTTCGGCGGCGCGTTGAAGCCGTTTGCGATCTGCATGGCGCTTGCGCTGGCGGGAAGCGCTGCGCAGGCGGAATATGCCTACGTCGACGGCATAAAGTGGTATTACGAATCCATCCCTGGAACCGGGGGCATTCAGATCTTCAATGCCGAATCGGGAGCGGCCGTCGAACCTGGTTCCGTCAAGTCGTTGACCGTTCCCTCCTCGATCGACGGGCGGGCCGTGAAGGCTATCGGGGAGTATGCGTTCCTGGATTGCACCACCCTGACGGACGTGACGATACAGTCCGGCGTGAAGAGCATCGCATCTTATGCGTTTTACGGTTGTAGCGGACTTACGAGCGTGAAGATCCCGTCCGGCGTGACGAGCATCGGGTGGGGGGCGTTCCTGGATTGCAGCGGCCTCACGGGCGTGAAGATCCCCGAGGGCGTGACGAGCATCGGGGAATCTGCGTTCGACGGCTGCACCTCCCTGACGAGCGTGACGATTCCGAGCAGCGTGACGAGCATCGGGGAATCTGCGTTCTACGGCTGCACCTCCCTGACGGGCGTGACCATCCCGTCCGGCGTGAAGAGCATCGGCGAGCGGACGTTCTATGACTGCAGCGGCCTCACGGGCGTGAAGATCCCCGAGGGCGTGACGAACATCGGGGAGTATGCGTTCGACGGCTGCACCTCCCTGACGAGCGTGACGATTCCGAGCAGCGTGACGAGCATCGGGATGGCTGCGTTCGACGGCTGCGATGGATCGCTGTACAATACCGTCGCGGTTCCCGGCGCAATCCTGGTCGATGGATGGGCGATCGACCATACTCAATCGCTTTCCGGCGCTTTGGATTTGACCGGCGTCCGCGGCATCGCCGAGAATGCGTTCTCCGGCTGCAGTTCTCTCAAGAGCGTGAAGATTCCGGGCAGCGTCGCGAGCATCGGGGATGAGGCGTTTTACGGTTGTAGCGGACTTACGAGCGTGAAGATACAGTCCGGCGTGAAGAGCATCGGGGTTGCGGCGTTTGAAGGTTGCAGCGGGCTTACGAGCGTGACGATACCGAACAGCGTGACGAGCATCGGGTGGGGGGCGTTCCGGGATTGCAGCGGCCTTACGAGCGTGACGATCCCCGACAGCGTGACGGACATCGCATCTTATGCGTTCGACGGCTGCAGCGGCCTTGAGAGCGTGACCATCCCGTCCGGCGTGACGAGCATCGGGTGGGGGGCGTTCCGGGATTGCAGCGGCCTCACGGGCGTGACGATACCGGATGGCGTGACGAGCATCGGGGATGGGGCGTTTTACGGCTGCAGCGGTCTTACGGGCGTGACCATCCCGGACAGCGTGACGAGCATCGGGATGGCTGCGTTCGACGGCTGCGATGGATCGCTGTACAATACCGTCGCGGTTCCCGGCGCAATCCTGGTCGATGGATGGGCGATCGACCATGCTCAATCGCTTTCCGGCGCTTTGGATTTGACCGGCGTCCGCGGCATCGCCGAGAATGCGTTCTCCGGCTGCAGTTCTCTCAAGAGCGTGAAGATTCCGGGCAGCGTCGCGAGCATCGGGGATGGGGCGTTCGACAGCTGCACCTCCCTCACGGGCGTGACGATACAGCCCGGCGTGAAGAGCATCGGAGGTTATGCATTCTGCTCCTGCAGCGGTCTCACGGGCGTGACGATACCGTCCGGCGTGACGGACATAGGGACGGCTGCGTTCGACAGCTGCACCAGCCTCAGGAGCGTGACGATCCCGTCCAGCGTGGCCGACATTGGGATTTATGCGTTCCTCGATGCCCCCCTGACCACGGTGCACGTCGATGCGGGCGACACGAAGCGCGTGCGCGCCATGCTGGAGGAGTCCGGATTCGACACGAGCGTTCTGACCTTCGTCGAATCCGCACCGTCGGTGTACACGATAAACTTCCACCGCAACGACGCGAACGACGGCAAGACGGCCGAGTACGAGTTCGACTACGGCGTCTCCACGGCGCTGCCGACGGTGAAAGAGCTCGGCTGGGCCAGAAGGGGATTCGACTTCAAGGGCTGGGCGACGAGCGCGGCGAACGCGGCGGCCGGCAAGGTCTGGAAGAAGGACGGCGCGGCTGTTTCGACCGCGACCGCGGCGGGCAAGAGGCTCGACGTCTACGCCGTCTGGGCGCTCAAGAGCGGCTACTACGCCGTGCAGTTCATCCGCAACGACGGCGCGGGAACGTGGCGCACGATCGGCTTCCCGTACGGAACGAAAACCGCCATCCCGACGCTCGCGAAGGGACTCGGCTGGGCGAGGAGAGGCTATGAGTTCAAGGGATGGGAGACCACGACCGCGGCCGCCAACGACAACACGAGGGCGAATCCGTGGAAGACCGACGGGGCGTACATATCGACGCCTGTCGCGGCCGGCAAGACGCTTACCGTCTACGCGAGGTGGGAGCTGAAGAGCGGCTACTACCAGATACGTTTCAACAAGAACGACGGTACGGGCAAGTGGCGCACTCTCGGCTTCGAATGCGGCAAGTCGACGAAGCTCTCCACGATCGCCGCTCTCGGCTGGACCAGGAGCGGGCATGCGATGCGAGGCTGGGCCTCCAGCAAGGCCAACGCCGACGCGAGGAAGGTCTGGAAGCTGGACGGCGCATGGGTGAAGGACGCCACGGCCGAAGGCAAGACGCTTTCCATCTACGCCATCTGGGATTGACGGTACAACCCAGGGTCTCGTCTCAGGAGATGAGCCCAGGAGGCCGCCGGGAAACCGGCGGCTTTCCTGCTCTACAACCACTTTCCAACCACTCCTTATTCTCTGAGGATTCTAAAGCCTCATCTCTCTTCTCGCAGGGTGCATTGTCGGTGCAGAGTCCGTCGATGCAGCGCCTGCAGGAAGAGACGGGACATGGTGCGTAGCAGGGCATGTCACCGGGCATCATCGTAAGGCCTCTTGAGTGCTGTGACGAGTCCGCGCTTGATCCGGCGATAAATCGTCGGTCTGGGAATGCCCGTCTGCCTTGATGCATCGCTGATTGAAGAGTAGTCCTTGCCGTTCACCCTTACCGGCCGCGTTACGCATGTGTTTTGACTTTGTTCTCTCGGTGTCGCCCAGCGGCAGTTTTCGGGGTAGTAGCCTTTTCTGTTGTCCGTGCGGTCCAGCGTGAGTTTTGCCGCATACCCGTGCGTGAGTGCCCATGCCATAAACGAGGTGAACGAGTTCGCCCACTCTTCGCATATTGTCAGGCCGGCGTAGTGGGGGTGGGTTCTGTGCCATGCATCGTTTGGGTTTCCGCAGACGCGTCTTTTCATGCTGTCCCAGCACACATAGAGTCTGGTGTTGGTCATGCCGTGGCGCTCGGGTTTTCTTTTCGCTTTTTCCATTTTCAGTCCTCCTCTCCTTCGTCGGCGAGCATCTCTGCGGCGGCGAGCTCCTCCTCCAGTTTGTCCATGTCGGCGAGCGGACGCACCGTCAGGCTTGAGGTCGGCGTCTTCGCGACGGCGAGCTTGTCGAGGATCTCGAGTTTCTCCTCGTCGGTGATGTTGTCTCCTTTGATCTCTTCGCGCAGCTTCGACTTGTTGAACTCGTATTTGGTGCGGACGTAGCACTTGGTTTCGTCGCTTTCGAGGAGTTTCTTGAGCCAGGCGGAATCGTCGATTTTTTTCGCCTCGCCGGTTTT
>JAILJX010000026.1 GCA_024694365.1 Kiritimatiellia bacterium | reverse complement strand
GAGGCGAGTTTTTGCACCCAATGGATGCACAGCCGTGCATTCAATGCAAAGGCGCTTGTGCATTAATGCACTTTGCCCTCTCCACCCAATGCACAAAGCCGAATCCACGAATGCACTTTCGCAAGTCCTCCCAATGCACCGCCCCCCCTGCCTTCTCAATGCAACTCCGCTCCAAGTGTTTAGACCTCTCACTATATTTGCATCAATTATACATAAGCTCAGGCCTTCACCCTCGTTGATTGTCAGTCGTCTATCACATGGACATACTTGAAGATTCCGAAGGTGACGCACTTGTTGCCGATGTAGCCCATCGAAAAGATTCCGTAGCTTTTAACGTTCAGCGACTCTTTCAAGAACGCGTCCATGAGAGCCTGTCCGCCGAAAACGAGCCCTAAGCCGACATACGGATCGTTCGTTTTCCTGGCCTCCTGAACGACATACGAACATATCGCCTCGCGGTGCTCCGATTTGGATGGATTGGTGAATGCCAAGATGCCCAGCACCACAGCACCGATCAGCAATTCCTTGAAGTCATCCATTCCTCCAGCCTCCTTTCGCCGTCGCCACAACAGCAACTTGCGGAATTATCGCGCCCCGACATCCAACAGCCGGCGCAACACCCGTTGCGCAGCCCTGCGCAGACGACACTTCCTCGCCTTTTGTCGATATTATAGCAATTTCGTATTGACTTGTAAAGCGGGATTCGGCCAGGCGCAGTTTGCCACAGTAACGGACCCTTTCAACAAAGGCAGACAGCGCCGTCGGAGAACGGTTCCGCCATGACAGGCGGCTTCAGCAAGCGAAGTCGGCGTCGGGTTCGGTCGAGAGGCGGCGGAAACCGGCCGGGAGGAGATTGGCGAAGGAAAGGTCTGCCAGCGGACACCACGTGAACTCGATCCAGTCCTCTTTGGCCTCGACGGGGGAATTCTCGGGGATGGACATCTCGTAGACGAGATTTATCTCGGCATGGGGTTTGCCGTGCTGCAGAAACCTGTTCTCGTTGCATCCGCGGAAGCGTCCGACGCTCGCCTCAAGCCCGGTCTCCTCGCGCATCTCCCTTGCGAGAGCCTCGCGTCCGGTCTCGCCGAACTCGATGTGTCCGCCGGGAAGATACGTCGACTTGCCCCCTTTCGCCTTGCAGAGGAGGAGCTTGCCGTTCCTTATGCATATTCCGCGGGCTATGGTCTCTATTCCGGCGAGTTCGTATTCTTCCATGGGAATCCTTTCTTCAGAAGCGCGGCAGTTTCATGAGCGAGTCGACGCGTCCGCCCTCGCGCGAACGCAGGCGCCAGATGCGTCCGTGCTCGTCGCGCAATGCCCGCAGGCGCCCTTCATCCCTGCGATGGCAGGCGCAGTCGACGAGGCTGGCCATGTACGAAATCTCCTTGGCCCAGTCGTTGCGGTCGGTCCAGCGTTCGAGGGCGACCTTTATCCCCGACGCGATTCCGCTTATCTCGTCGAGAATCGAATCGGTAAGGCCGGGATGGCGCGAGTAGCCGATCGGGTTGGCGAGAATGTTGAAGAGCTCGGACGCGTTGGCCCTTATCGCGCCGCCCCGCAGGTAGAGGGTGCCGAGCTTCATGAGGTATCCGCCGAGAGGGGCGTCCATAACGGCGTTCAGTTCGCGCTCGAGGTCCATGTTTGCGGATTTGGGGCCCGAAAACGCGAAGCTCCCGCCGAGGATGATCCCGGGGAGAGACGCGGCGAGCGGCTGCCAGTGGCCGTGGTCGCCCCAGTCCGCGACCATATACCCTTTCGCCCCGTGGACGCGTCCGGCGGCTTCGGCAGCCGCGAGATTCTCGCGCATGTTCTCGATGCGGCCTGCGAGCGAACGCCAGGAGGAGGTTCCGGGAACGACATAGAAGTCCAGTCCGGACTTCGCGAAAGTCTCCGCCTCCTTCATGAACGGATGATATCCCTCATAGCCCCAGTCGAGGACGATGACATCCTTCGGCAGGCGCGGGACGAGATCGGGATGTTTGAGGACTATGTCGCCCCATATCATCGGCCGTTTCCCGTGCCTGTGGACCGCATCGACGATCTTGAGAAGGAAACCGAGGTACTCTTCGGGATCGGATATCTCGAACGTCTCGTCGCATCCGATGTTCACCAAATTCGACTTGAAGTTCGGCAGCAGTTTCGAGAGGATGTCTTCGACAAGCCCGATGGAGCCGGGATTCGCCGGATCGAGGGTCGTAGGGTATTCCTTTATCGCGCCCCAAGGGGTGATCGCGCCGCCTTTGGGGAATTTCGCGAGGCTGTTGTACCTTGGATTCGTCAGCCACCGCTCCATGTGGCCGAAGGTGTTCTGGTTGGCGACAAGCTCGATTCCCTGGAATTCGCAATACGCCTGAAGCTTCGCTATTTCGGCCGGCGTTATGGGGTCGGCCTCCTCCCAGACGGATTCGTGCCCTTCGTAGGCGAACGCATGCTCGGTGTAGAGCTGAAGCTGATTGTAGCGCGAGCGCGCGAGGATGTCGACGATGAGCCGCAGCGTGCGCATCGTCGGCACGCGGTCCCTGCTCACGTCGAGCATGAACGCGCGGGTCTCGAAACCGGCGGCGCTCACACGTCGATCACGCGGTCCGTGGGACGCTCCTTGAGGATCATCCAAAGGACGGCATACACGATGACGGGAAGGCCCGTGAGGAAGAAGGCAACGAGCGCCACGGCCCACCTGAGGCCCGTGAGATTGAGGTTCCACTTGTGCGCAAGACCTGCGCAGACACCCGCGATGACTTTCTGATCGCTGCTTCTGTAGTAGTTTTCCATGGTGCATATTGTACCATTTCCCAATCCGCGGCGCAACATCGCCGGCATCGCCGGCGCATCGTCTTTCGCTGTTGCGCGAAGCGTCCGCAAATGGTATAATCGAAGCATGAAAAACAACCTCCTCCTCTCCTGCCTGTTCTGTCTTTCACTTCACGCAAGCCTCTGCGCGGACACGGCGGAAATCGATCTTGCGGGAGAATGGAGCCTTTCCGGTTGCGGAAGAACGCTCGCGGCAAAAATACCGGGAGGCGTGCACGATGCGCTTCTCGAGGCCGGAATCATAGACGACATCTATTGGGGGGCGAACGAGACGAATCAGCTGTGGGCTGCGAGAAGCGACTGGAAATTCTGGCGCCGGTTCACGGTGCCGGAAGACTTCCTCGCGAAGAAAGACGCGATCCTGCGCCTCGAGGACTGCGACGCATTCTGCACCGTCAGGATAAACGGACATGTCGCGGGGGAGACCACGGACAGGTTCCAGAGATACGATTTCGACGTCAAGCCGTATCTGAAGGCCGGAGAAAACACGATCGAAGGATTCTTCCGCAGCCCCGTGGCCGTCGCGGACGAGCGCAGACGGAGAATCGGACGTCCGTATCCGATAAGCAATCCGATATGGGCGAAAAACCAGGCGCTCGTCAGGAAAAACGCATGCCATGCAGGATGGGACTGGGGTCCGGAGGTCGAATCCATCGGATTCTGCGGAACCGTGAAGCTCATCGCAAGCGACAGGCCGCGCATAGACTACATCCATACGCTGCAGGATTTCAACGGCGACCTCAGCCATTGCACGCTGCGCGTCATCGCAGACCTCTCGGACGGATCGTCCGTCACCAACAGGCTGGAGCTGGAGAACCCTCCGCTATGGTGGCCGAACGGCGCGGGGGAGCGGAAGTTCTTCATGCTTGAGACCGACATCGCGGGCGAGCACGTCAAGAAGAGGATAGGCCTGAGAAAGCTGGAGGTCCTCAACGAGCGGACGAAACGGGCGGACGGGAAAGAGGAGCTCTCGCTTGCGTTCAGGGTGAACAACCGGCGTCTTTTCATGAAAGGCGCGAACTGGATACCGTGCGATGCGCTCGAAAGGAGGCAGACCCCGGAGAAGTACAGGGATCTGCTCGAAAGCGCCGCGGAGGCCAACATGAACATGATACGCGTATGGGGCGGCGGACAGTACGAAAAGGACGTCTTCTACGACATCTGCGACGAACTCGGGCTGCTCGTGTGGCATGACATGATGTGCTCCTGCGCAGTGTATCCCGCCGAAGAATGGTTCCTCGACGAAATACGCCGGGAGCTGTCGCATCAGCTGAGGCGGCTCAAAGACCACGCCTCGATAGCCATGTGGTGCGGAGACAACGAATGCCTCGGCGCGATAAACTGGTTCGACGAAACGAAGGAGAACAAGGACTTCTACCGCGAAGAGTGGGTGAAGCGCTCGAAGATGCAGGCGGAGGCCGTCGCGAAGCACGATCCAGCGCGCACGTACTGGCCGAGCTCCCCCTGCTGCGGACCGGGAGACTTCGGCGACGGATGGAAAGACGACTCCAAAGGCGACATGCATCAATGGGACGTATGGCACGACAACAAACCTTTCGAGAAATACCGCGAGTACCGTCCGCGCTTCTGCTCGGAATTCGGCTTCCAGTCCTTCCCCTCGCCTGAAGTCGCAAAAACCTTCTCCGACGGTCCCGGGGATGACTTCGAATGGCATCAGAAGAACATCGGCGGCAACAAAAGGATACGCGAGACCTTCCTGCGCTATTTCGGGCAGGCGAAGGATTTCGAGTCAGAGCTGCTCCTGTCGCAATTCCAGCAGGGGCTCGCGATAAAGACGGCCGTGGAGGCGTGGCGCTCGGGCATGCCGAGGACCATGGGCACGCTCTATTGGCAGCTGAACGACATATGGCCCGTGGCGAGCTGGTCGTCTCTCGAGTACGGAGGAAAATGGAAACCCCTGCATTACATGGCGCGCAGATTCTACGCACCGCTCGCAGTCGTGCTCAAGCCCGACGGATCGATAGTCGCGGTAAACGACAGCCCCGACAGGCTCACGGGCGAACTCACCGTGGAATACTGGGCGTACGATGGCGTCAGGCCGGCCTTTTCGGAGAGAACGCGCGTGACCATAGAGCCGGACGGCGTGACGGCGATAGGCAGGGCGGAAAAGCGCGGCAATCTCTTCGCCGTCCTCACGCTGCATGCAGGCGGCGGAGTCGCCCGTAACGACTCGGCGGTCTACAGGCAGACGGCGATGGCGGAGCCGTGCATCGTGGCGATGATGAACGGAGGGGAGGTGACGCTCTCCACCGACAGGCCCGCCTTTTTCGTATGGCTGAACGCCGAAGGAGTGAAAGGAGAGTTCTCGGACAACGCATTCACGCTTCTGCCGGGACGTCCAGTCACGGTGGAATTCGGCGGAGACGCCGAGGCGATGGAAAAGAGCTTGAGGATCGCATCGCTCGCGGACACGCTCGCGCGGCCGGAGCAGTCAGGGCCCCGCCCCGGAGCCGCGGCGAACCCGTGAATGGGCGTCCGTTGTTTTTAACGGATATTTAACGGTTTCCTCATGCGGCGCTAAAGTCGTTTTGCGACAATATGCGCCGTCATGAACAACAAAAGAAAAACAAAAGGCGCAGCCATTGCGTGCATCATCGCGGCAGGCGCGATGCAGATAACCTCCGCATCCCCGGGTGCGGAGACGAACATGGACTTCTCGGCGGGGGCGGACCTGAGACTCCGCTACGACGGGACAGACAACTTGCCGACCTCCTCGCGAGGGGAGTCGAAGGCGAGCGATTACGGACGCTTCCGGTTCCGGGGATGGATGAAAGCGGCGTACGGCGACTCGAGCCTGTACCTTAGGCTGGCGGACGAATTCCGCGCATACAGGGCCCCCGATTCCAACTCCCGGAAACAGCGATGGCCAGACGTGCTGTTCATCGACAGCATGTACTTTGAAGAGACCGGGCTGTTCGGCACCATCGACCTGAAGATCGGACGCCAGGACATGTCCTTCGGGGCGAAAAGGCTGATTTCCGACGGCACGGGAGGCGACGGATCCAGAAGCGCGTTCTTCGACGGAGTGCGCGCGACATGGCATGCAGACGGCAAAAGGACGCTCGATGCGTTCGGCGTCTACCAGACGGCGGACGACTGGCTGCCGACTCTTGGCCGCACACACGCCAACAACAAGAAGCCGCACGATTACGACCTGAACGGATTCAAGCAGGACGAATTCGGCATTGGCCTCTACTGGCAGGACAGGAATGAAGCCGATTTCGGCTACGATCTATACTATGTGGCGAAGGGCGAACGTCGCGGACACAAGTCCAGGTACCGCAGCGAAGGACGCCTTTCAGACACCCACACCGTCGGGTTCAGGCTGCTCCCGCGCTTCACGAAGACCCTCTCGGGCGAACTGGAGCTCGCCGGGCAGACCGGATCGGACGTGAAACTCGCCGGACAAGGCTATGCGGGAGTCACGTGGGAGCCGTCTCTTGCGGCAAAGCCTTATCTAACAGGCGCATGCTGGATTCTCTCCGGAGACGCGGACGGCGAACGCGGCGAGCATGCCTGGCACGCCGTGTTCAACCGCGAGACAGGCCTCGGCGAGTCCATCGCGCCGATGTACTCAAAGTACAGCTACACCAATCTCGTCTATCCGCATGTCGCGGCCGGATGCAAGATCGGCGACTTCTCGAAGCTGAAAGCGCAGACGGGTCCGCTGTTCACGGCGGTCAAGGAGGATGACGCCGATGGATCGTATCGTGGACTCTACGCCCAGCTCAAGTACGAGATCAGCCCCGCGAAGCTCCTCGGATTCGACATCCTCAAGGGCGGGAAGATATCGTTCCAGGTCGAATGCTTCGACAAGGGCGACTGGTTCAACGACGGCGCGGACCACACGGCCATTTTCGGCCGCATGGAGCTTGCGTGGAAATTCTGACGGAATCTTGAACAAAAAAGAAAGGAAATAGTCATGTTGACAAGAGAGACAAAAACAAGGCTTGCCATATCCGGCGTATCGGCCGTGCTGCTCACGGCAATAGTCGCGATGCAGATATCGTGCTCATCGGACAACAGGCCGAAACTCAACGGAGCGGGAGGCAGCTTCCCGGCGCCGCTGTACCAGAAATGGTGCTACGAATATTCAAAGGATTCCTCCAGACCGGCGGTAAGCTACCAGTCCGTGGGGTCGTCCGCAGGGATAAGCCAGATCAAGGCCGGAACGGTCGATTTCGCGGGAACCGACGCCCCTCTGACCGAGGAGGAGTGCGAAAAGAGCGGGCTAGAGCAGTTCCACATGGTCTCGGGCGCAGTCGTTCCGGCCGTGAACCTCCCTTCTCTCGGTTCGCAGGCAATCACGCTGGACGGAGGCGTTCTCGCAGACATATACATGGGCAGGATCGAAAGATGGAACGATCCCAGGATAGCGGCGCTCAATCCCGGGCTCGCCCTCCCCGATCTCAAGATCACGGTCGTGCACAGGGGAGACGGATCGGGAACGACCCACATCTTCACGACATACCTCACGTCCGTATCTGAAGCGTGGAAAAGTGGAATCGGCGCCGGAACGCTCGTCAAATGGCCTTGCGGAATAGCAGGGCAGAAGAATCCCGGCGTCTGCAACAACGTCTCGCGGATCAAGGGCGCAATAGGCTACACGGAATACACGTTCTCGCTGGAGGCAAAGCTGCAGATCGCGCTCATAAGCAAAGACGGCAAAACCGTCAAGCCCGATGAAGCCGACTGGCCCATACTCGGCAAGACGTACATCCTGACGAGAAAGGATGCGCCGGACGAGAAGAAGGCGGCCATGAAGGCGTTCTTCGACTGGTGCATCGAGCACGGCGGCGAAACGGCCAAGAGTCTCCACTACATCCCGCTGAAATGAACACGCGTTTCGACAACGAAAAGCTATTCCGCGCCCTCTGCAAGGCGGGTGCGCTAGCGGGACTCGCGATCACGTTCGCGCTTATGGCCGTGATCGTCCGCGAGAGCGTCCCGGCCTGGCGCGCGGCCGGGCTTTCGCTCATCTTTTCGCAGGACTGGAATCCGGCGGGAGGATCCTACGGAGCTGCCGGCGCGCTGGCGGGAACGGTTCTCACGGCCGCTCTCGCGCTCGCGCTTGCAGTTCCGCTCGCATTCGCGGCCGCGCTGTTCGTAAACTCCGCGCCGCCCAAGATTTCCGCCCCGCTCGCGCATGCGCTCGATCTGCTCGCGGCGATTCCGAGCGTGATATACGGGATGTGGGGGCTGTTCATCCTGTGTCCCCTGCTCCAAGGCGCGTTCGCGCGCCTTGGATTCGAATCCACCGGCTTCGGCCTGGTCCCGTCCGCCCTGGTGCTAGCGCTGATGATCCTTCCCTACATATCCGCCGTCATGCGCGACGTCCTCGCGCAGACGCCGGCATCGCTCGTGGAATCCGCCGCGGGAGTGGGATGCACACGATGGGAGGCTACGTGGCAGATAGTGGTCCGCGCCAGGAAGGCCGGCCTTTGCGGCGCGGTCATGATAGGCCTAGGCCGCGCCCTCGGGGAAACGATGGCCGTCCTCTTCGTATGCGGAGGCGTATCGAAGATACCCGGGAGCCTCCTCGACGGATGCACCACCATCGCCGCGACGCTGGCGAACGATTTCGCCGAAGCCGACGGCATCCACAAAAGCGCCCTTTTCGCGCTTGGAGGAATCCTCCTCGCCTTCGAGTTTGCGATCCAGGCGGCAGTCGCTCCGCTTCTCAAGGAAAGAAAAGGCAAATGAAAGCGAGACCGAAATTCTTCAGGAAAACGGCCGACGCGGCAATGCGATGCTTTTCCGGCGCCTCGACGGTCCTCGCGCTAACGCTTATGGCGTGGGTGCTTTTCACGATCGCGAGCGAAGGGCACGGCGCGATTTCCGCAGAATTCTTCACCAATCCCTCCAAGCCGTACGGAGAGACCGGAGGAGGCATCGCCAACGCGCTTCTTGGAACGCTCCTGATAACGCTCGGTGCGACGGTTCTCGCCCTCCCTCCTGCGCTTGCCGCGGGGATATGGCTGGCGGAATTCGGCAAAGATTCGCGCCTTGCCAAAGCCGCAAGATTCACCGTCAACGTCATGATGGGGATTCCTAGCGTCATCATAGGGCTTTTCGCCTATGGCGCCCTCGTCGCGACGACGGGGAGCTTCAGCGGGTTCGCCGGCTCCTTCGCGCTCGCGATACTCATGTTCCCGGTCGTAGCAAGGACGGCCGAGGACCAGTTCGCCGGAGTTTCCGACTCGCTGAGGGAATCGGCGCTCGCGCTCGGCGCCGGGCGCGCGAGGACGACCGTGACGGTCATATGGAAAGCGGCAAGAAGCGGAACGCTTACGGGGATACTCCTCGCAGTCGCGCGTGTCTCGGGCGAGACGGCCCCGCTTCTCTTCACGGCACTTTACGCGGACGCCTGGCCGACGGGATATTTCTCGTCGCCGACACCTTCCGCCCCGGTGCTCATCACGAACTGCACGATGGACTCGCCTTTTGAAGCGATGCACAGGACAGGATGGGGCGCCGCGCTTTCCATGGCGGCGATACTGCTTGCGGTCAACATCGCCGTAAGGCATTTCGGCTCGAAAGGCACGGCAAAACGGGAATGAAAGACATGCAGAAAAAGAAACCCAAAATCGAAGCGAAGAAGCTCAGCTTCTTCTACGGCGACCACCAGGCCCTCTTCGGCAACGACCTTGCCATAGAGGCGAACAGGATAACTGCCGTCATAGGTCCCTCGGGATGCGGGAAGTCTACGCACCTGAGGATATACAACAGGATATACGAACTGCACCGCGGCCAGCGCGCAGAGGGAGAGGTTCTCCTGGACGGAAAGAACATACTCGATCCGGACGTCGACCTCCTCGATCTCAGAAGACGGATCGGAATGATCTTCCAGAAACCGACACCGTTCCCGATGAGCGTGTACGAGAACGTAGCCTATCCGATACGGCTGCACTTCAAGGCGAAGGAAAGCGAAGTTCGCGAACGGGTCGAGCAATCGCTCAGGGGAGCCGCCCTCTGGGACGAAGTGAAGGACAAGCTCCGGGAGCCGGGATCGGCGCTTTCCGGCGGACAGCAGCAGCGGCTCTGCATTGCCAGGGCGATCGCGGCAGAGCCCGAAGTTCTCCTCATGGACGAGCCCACGAGTGCAATAGACCCCGTGGGGACGCTCAAGATCGAAGAGCTGATGGACAGGCTCAGATCGCGTTTCACGATAGTCATAGTGACCCACAACATGCAGCAGGCCTCGCGCATCTCCGACACGACGGCATTCTTCTACAAAGGGCGCATCGTCGAGGTCGGGCCAACGAAGGAAATATTCACAAATCCCAAAAACAAGCAGACCGAAGACTACGTCTCGGGGAGGTTCGGATGACAATGAAAGTGCACTTTGAAAAAGCCGTGAAGAATCTTGAGGAACTGATTTCCGAAAACGCATGTCGGGCCGAAACGGCAGTCAAGACGGCGTTGAAAGCAGTGAAGACGGGCGACGCCGTATCGGCCGAGGGTGTCAGCGATGGAGACAGGGCGATAGACGTCGCCGAGAACATGATAGAGGAGGAGAGCCTGGAGATACTCGCCCTATACCAGCCCGTCGCCGCAGACTTGAGGCGCATAGCAACCATCCTGAAGGCCAACGGAGAGATAGAGCGCGCGGGAGACCTCGCTTCGGGCATAGCGAACCGCGTAAGAGACATGGCGACCGCAAAGCCCAGAACGCCATGGGACTTTTCGGAAATCTCGGGACTGGCGTCGGACATGTTCACAAAGGCCCTCGAGTCGCTTATGAACGACGACGAAACCGCCGCCGAAGAAGTCATCGGAGACGACGACAGGGTTGACGAACTACATCGCGCGAGCTACTCAAGAGTCGCGAAATGCATCGC
This sequence comes from Kiritimatiellia bacterium, assembly GCA_024694365.1. Lineage (GTDB taxonomy): Bacteria > Verrucomicrobiota > Kiritimatiellia > RFP12 > UBA1067 > UBA1067. The sequence continues at coordinate 17,075 of JAILJX010000026.1, read as the reverse complement.
GGAGGATCCGGGGGCTTCAGCATACTATCTGAGCGCCCTTACGGTCTCCCGCTGCCTGGAGCGCCTTGCCGACATAGCCACGAACATCGCGGAGGACGTCATATACCTGAAAACCGCTGAAATCGTGCGCCACCGTCCGCAGCCATCGCGACCGGGCTCGTTTTAACGATATTCTAACACCGCCAAAACATTCCCTTAACATTTATTTGAGACAATCTCCCCCGCAGGCGCAAAGGAGAACAAACAAGAAATGAACGGAACGGCAGGACTTGTCACGACGGCTCTGGGAGGGCTGGCCCTTTTCGTGTACGGAATGAGGCTGATGAGCGACGGACTCAAGGAGACGGCGGGCTCCAAGCTGAAGACGGCGCTCGGATACATGACGCGGAACAGGTTTTTCGCAATCATGACAGGACTCTGCGTCACGGCCCTCATACAGAGCTCTTCCGCGACGAGCGTGATGACGGTCGGCTTCGTGAACGCTGGGCTCCTTTCGCTTACGCAGGCGATAGGAGTCATTTTCGGCGCGAACATGGGAACGACCGTGACAGGCCAACTCGTCTCTCTCAAGCTTGGCGACATGGCCGTTCCCGCGCTCATACTTGGCGTCGCGGGAATGATGGCCGCACGGCGCAAATTCACCAAGGGGATATGGAGAACTGTCTTGGGGTTCGGATTCCTCTTCTACGGGATGACGATGATGGGGCAGGAGCTCAAGTCCCTCACGAAAGTCCCAGGGTTCACGGAATTCTTCTCTCTTTTCGACTGCACTCCGTCGCAGTCGGGCTTTCTCCCCGCGGGGAGCGTGCTGGGCGCTATTCTTGTAGGAACCATATGCACGATGTTGGTGCAAAGCTCCTCCGCAACGATCGGCATAACCATAGCCCTTGCCGAAGCAGGGGTGATCAACATCTGGACCGCCGTGCCAATAGTCCTCGGCGACAACATCGGGACGACCGTCACGGCAGGTCTGGCGTCCATAGGAACCAACGTGAACGCCAAGAGGACCGCTCTCGCGCACGCCCTATTCAATCTGCTCGGCACGCTCATACTGATATCTACCTTCGTCATGGTCTTCACCGGCTCTTCAGGAACGAAAGCCCCTGCGTTCTTCCATCTCGTGAACATGAGCGCGGACGGCGACGTTTTCGCGGGGGCGAATCCAGGACGGCACGTAGCCATGGCGCATACGCTTTTCAATGTCACCAACGTGATTGTCCTCGCGGCCTTCATCCCCCTTCTGGCTAGGATCTGCGAACGGATAATCCGCACCAGGGACGACTCCAGGACGCTCATACTCGAGCCGTCGCTTCTCGTCTCCCCTTCGCTCGCGCTGGAGGCATCGGTCTCGGCCCTGGCGGACATGACGAGGCGGGCATGGACGATCGCATCGGTGGCCATCAACAAGAGCCTCGGGAAGACCTCGGCGGCCCCCGAGTCCATAGAAGCCGCGGAAAGCGAAGTGGACGGCATGCGGGAGCAGCTTAAGGCGTATCTGGTGAGCATATCGCAGCAGAAGCTTTCTTCTGGCGAGGCGAGGACGATTCCCGAGCTTCTCCATTGCGCAAACGATGCGGAGCGGATCAGTGATCTCGCGCTCAAGGTATACCGCAAAAGCGATCTGGCGAGAGGGGCCCTTGAAGGCAAGGCCTCGCTCTCCGACGCCGTGCAAACCGTATCGAAGGTACGCCAGCTCGCCCACGCTACCATAGACGCTCTTCTTGCCGGTCGCCCATGCGGGATCGACGCCGTCGCGACGTCGGCGGAGATCGACGCTGCCATCAAAAAGACCTCCAGGGGACTTTGGGAGGATCCGAAAGCCAGAGGAGCGCATACCCGCGAATTCCTTGCCGTGCTGTCGGTGTTCAAATGCCTGAAGGACATAACCCGGCACCTCGCCAACATCGCCGGCAGGGCGGAGGCCATCCATCCGTCAAATTTGGTATAATAGGGCCATGAGCACCAAAAAGATACTGGTGGTCGAAGACGACCCCTCCATACGGCGAGTGATAACCCTTGCGCTGAAAAGCGGAGGATTCTTCAAGATAGAGGAGGCGGCCACGGGTGACTCCGGGCTTGAGGCGGCGTTCCGTTTCCGTCCCGATCTCATCCTTCTCGACATAATGCTCCCCGGGATGGACGGCATTGCGGTCTGCAAAGCGCTGAAAGCGAATCCCGAGACGGCATCGTGCCCGGTCGTAATGCTCACCGCCAAGGACGGAGAGCGCGACATTGTCGAAGGGCTTGACTCCGGGGCGAACGACTATGTGACGAAGCCGTTTTCCAAGGATGTGCTACTTGCCAGGATCCGCGCCGCTTTGCGGACCGTTTCGGCGGAAAGTCCCGACAGTTTTTCCGGTGACGGGCTTTCCCTCGACAACACAACCCATCGAGTCCTCCTCGACGGAACGGAGCTCAGGCTTACGCTTACCGAATACAGGATTCTCGAGCTTCTGCTCGCCCATCCCGGACGGGTCTTCGAACGCGCAAGCATGATAGACCGCATCTCCGGAGGCGAAAAGACGGTCACCGAGCGCACGATTGACGTGCAGATGGTTGGATTGAGGCGCAAGCTCGGCCCCTGGGCCCATCACATCGAAACCATAAGAGGCGTGGGATACAGGCTTGACATCAATGAAATCGAAAGTTGACAGGGGTATCGTCTCGTCCGCAATCGCAGCCGCCGCGTCAGTTGGCTTCGCCGTGCTGCTGTTAGCGGTCGCCAGAAGCTTTCGCTCGTCGATAGCGGAGATGGTCGAGTCGGAAACGCGCGTGACCATCGTAAACAGCGACGGCTCTGTGTTCTACGACACTGAAGACGCAACAGGCAACCATGCCTCGCGAGAAGAGGTAAGGAATGCGTTTTCCGGAGGGTCCGGCTCGGCGCTCAGACACTCGGAGACTCTCGGCAGGGATCTTATGTACTGTGCGCGGAGAGTCGGGGACAAAGTGGTTAGGCTTGCGGTTCCGTATACAGGCGTGATACGGTCCGAGCGGCTCGCATGGGTAGGGCTATCCTCCGCCCTCGCGCTTGGCCTGTGCATGGTCGTTCTCGTGTTTTTCGCCACGCGCAATCTCACCCGCAGGCTCGATGAACAGTCCAAAAGGCTCGAGATAGCCTCGGCCAGCGAAAAATACCGCAGGGAGTTCACCTCGAACGTGACGCACGAGCTGAAGAGCCCATTGACTTCGATACAGGGGGCGGTGGACATACTGGGCGACGGATCGTCCCTCTCGCCGGAAGAGCGTTCGGACCTCTTCGGCATCATAACCAGGGAGACCGGGCGCCTCGCATCCCTTGTCGGCGACGTGCTCTCGCTGGCGAAGATCGAGCAGGAGGAATGCTGCGAGAAGCGCGACTTCACCGACGTCTCCATGGCGGAACTCGTGGAAGTCGCCGCGTCTGGGGAAGAGCTGAACGCCAACGCCTCGCATGCGAAGATAACCGTCGCCAGAAACGACGGCGTGCACGTGATGGGAAACGTCGGTCAGCTCGAGGAGGTTCTGAGGAATCTTCTGGAGAACGCCATGCGCTATTCGGGCAGCGACAGGATAGAGATACGGTCGGTCGCCTCGCAGGGCACGGTCACCGTATCAGTCAAGGACTTCGGCATAGGCATACCGGCAGAGCATCTTCCGCACATATTCGAGCGCTTCTACAGAGTGAACAAATCGAGAAGCAGGTCCCTCGGAGGGACCGGCCTGGGCCTGGCCATCGTGAAACACATCGTCCAGCTTCACGGCGGAACAGTCTCGGCGGTGTCGCGTCCGGGAGTCGAGACGGAATTCTCCTTCACGCTGCCGCTAGCAGGAGGGATCAGCAAGACGCAATCCGCCTGACAGTCTTGAGAAAGTCCCTGTCGCAGGTGACGACTTCGATCTTCGAGACGTCTCCGCGGAACCTGGCCATGCGCAGAAAATCGCAGATGAACCTGTCGGCGCGGTGGGGACCGGTCCCGCCGGTCCAGGACAGGCGAAGACGTCCGTCTGTCTTCACGGCCTCCCTGGGTCCGTCGTAGACGATCCACACAAGGTCCGCCGGATGCGAGGCAAGATGTTCGCGATACCGTGACTCCAGCTCGGCGGGATTCCGCGCCGTCTTCCCGGCGCCGAGAATCATGTTCCATCCATCGACGACAACAAGCCTGCCTCCTTCGGGAAGAGTCCGCAAGTCCACGGCTGCGAGGAGCGCGAGGTCGAAGTGGGAAAGGAGCCCGGCATTCTCGTCGCGGAGCCGTGCGTTCTCCGATCTGAGCTTTTCGATCTCCGCCTTGAGTTCGCGGATGTGAATGACGCGCGAGCCGAGAATGACGTCCTGCGCGTTCATTCGCGATCCTCCCTGTGGGTGACTGCGCGCACGGCCTTGAGGACCGCCGAAGCGATTTCCGTTCCGACGCCCGCAGCGGAGGCTATCTCCTCCTCGCTTGCGCGGGCCATCCCGTACACGGATTTGAACGACTTGAGCAGCTTCACCTTCTTCGCCTCGCCTATTCCGGGGATTTCGTCGAGGACGGACTCCCTTATCGCCTTTTCGCGCAGATTCCTGTGGTATGTGATCGCGAAACGGTGGGCCTCGTCCCGGAGGCGCGTGCAGACGAAAAGAGCCTCGCTGTCGCGCGGCAGGAGAAGATTGGGCCTGCCGTCGTCGAAGACGAGCTCCTCCTGCCGTTCGGCGAGACCGATGGTCGGGATATCGGTTATTCCAAGCTCGGCGAACACCTCCCTGGCCGCGCGAAGCTGTGTTATGCCGCCGTCGCAGATGTACAGGTCCGCCCTGGGGGAAGTTTCGAGAAGCGTCGACCCGGGACCGTACCGGCGCCGCACGATCTCCGCCATGGCGCGGGGATCGTCGGCACCCGTGAAGCTCTTTATCCTGAAATGACGGTAGTACCGTCTGTCGGGGAGTCCGTCGCGCGCAACGACGAGAGAGGCGACGTTGTGGGTTCCGAAAAGGTTGGAGATGTCGACGCACTCTATTATGCGCGGGGGCTTGGGCAGGCCTATCGCCTTTGCGAGGTCCGCAAGGCCCTTCTTCGCATCCTCTTCGCGCATGGAGGGGGATTTCCTGACGAAGTGCGACTTGGTCATCTCCTTCAGGGCGAACATCGTATCCCTCAGCCTGGCGGCAGACTCGAAATCGTTCTTCCGGGCGGCCTCGCGCATCGCCTCCTCCACCTCCTCCAGAACTTCAGGGCGCTTGCCGTCGAGAAACGCGCACGCCTCGTCGAAGCGGACCTTGTATTCCTCCATGGAGATGCGGCCAAGGCACGGCGCCGAACAAGTCCTTATCACGTCCGCATGGCAATGGCGATGGGTCTCCTCGCAGGGGACGAGATCGTCGCATTCGCGTATCCCCCAGCGCTTTTCCGCGAAATCCTTGGCTGCGCGGACGATCGGACTTGACGGAAACGGACCGAAATACCTCGCCCCGTCGTCACGCACTATCCTTACGCACTGAAAACGCGGCCATGGGGAGGAAGCATCGGCCTTGAGGGCAAGGTAGCGCTTGTCGTCCCTCATCAGGATGTTGAAATGCGGCTTGTACTTCTTTATCAGCGAAGCTTCGGTGAGGAGAGCCTCCGCCTCGTTCTTCACCTTCATCCACTCGAGATCGTAGACCGTATCGACCATTGAGCGAACCTTAGGGGCATGCTTGGCGCCCGGGCGGAAATAGCTCGTGACGCGGCGCCTCAGATTTTTAGCCTTCCCGACATAGATGATAACCCCCCGGCGATCTCGCATGAGATAACAGCCGGGGTGGTTGGGGACGCCTTTGAGGCGTTCTCGTATGAGCTCTGTCACGCCTTGGCTTCTTCGTCCTTCTTGGCGGCGGCTTCCTTCTCCTCCGCATTGCCTTCGGCGAGGCCCTTCTTGAACTCGCCTTTGGCCTTTCCGAAGGCGCGGGCGAGCTCGGGGATCTTCTTGCCGCCGAAAAGAACGGCTATCAGCACTACAACGACGAGAATCTGCCAGAATCCGGGTCTCATGACGCCTCCTTAAACGATGTCCTTTGCCGCCTTGTAGACATTGTCGACCGTGAAGCCGAACTTCTCCGCGAGAACCTTGTAGGGCCCGGAAGCGCCGTAGCCATCCATGGTGACGAAGCGCGTCTTGAGGAAGTCGAGCCTGAAGCGGTCCCAGCCGAATCTCACGCCCGCCTCGACTATGACGCGGTTCTTCATGAGTTCGGGGAGAACCTCATCGCGGTACGAGCGCTTCTGGGCGAGGAAAAGCTCCATCGAAGGCATCGAAACGACACGTACGGACCTTCCCTCGGCGACGAGCCTCTTCGCCGCCTCCACGCAGAGGGCGACCTCGCTGCCCGATGCGATGAAGAGCATCGTATCCACGCCCTGGTTGCCGCTCTCGTAGATGATGTAGGCGCCCTTGGCGACGCCCTCGTGGCGCACGCCCTCGAGAACGGGAACGTTCTGGCGCGTCGTCATTATGCAGCTCGGCCCCTGGGTGTTCAGAAGCATTTCAATCCATGCGTAGGCCGTCTCCTTCGCATCGGCGGGACGGAACGTCGTGACTCCGGGCATGGCTCGAAGCGCCGCAAGCTGTTCGACAGGCTCATGGGTAGGACCGTCCTCGCCGACATAGAAGCTGTCGTGGGAGAAGACGAATATCGAAGGAAGGTGCATGAGCGCCGCAAGCCTGAGCGCGGGGCGGCAATAGTCGCTGAACACGAAGAACGTCGCGCCGTAGCCGCGGAGCCCGCCGAACGCCGTGAAGCCGTTGACCATCGCAGTCATGGCAAGCTCGCGGATTCCGTAGTGTATGTTGCGTCCGGCAAAATCGCCGGGCGCGATGTCGCCCAGGCCCTTCATGTAGGTCTTGTTGGAGGGCGCGAGGTCCGCACTGCCGCCAACAAGCTCGGGGACGACCGCTGCGAGGGCGTTCAGGACCTCTCCGGAGACGTTGCGCGTCGCAAGGGATTGGCCGACCTCGTATTTCGGCAGAGCCCCGACCATCTTCATGTAGTCGGGAGCCGCCGTTTCGCACGTGATGGAGGGATTCTGACGGCGCGAGCGCTTAGCTAGACGGTTCATCGTCTTCGCCCTCTCGGCGAACATGGCGTAGACCTCTTCCTTGACGGAGAAACTCTCTTCGGGATTGAAGCCGAGAGCCGTCTTGAGACCCTTCGTCTCCTCCGCGCCGAGCGGGGAGCCATGGACGCCGGAGCTGTCGTGCTTCGTGGGGGCGCCTTTGCCGATGTGCGTGGAAGCGACGATGAGGACGGGCTGGCCGGCAATCTTCATCGCGCGGCGATAGACCTTGTCTATGGCGTCAAAGTCGTGTCCGTCGCATGCAAAAACCTTCCATCCATAGCTTTCGAAGCGCTTTTTGACATCATCAGCCATCGAAATCGCGGTAGATCCCTCGATGGTGATGCCGTTCGAGTCATAGACGAGGATAAGGTCCGAAAGCTTCATCGCCCCCGCCCAGCTGCACGCCTCGTGGGAGATGCCCTCCTCCATATCGCCATCGCCGCAGAAGACCCAGGTCTTGTTGACGACGCCTGCCTTTTTGGCTGCGAGCGCGAGACCGACGCCCATCGCGACGCCCTGTCCGAGCGGACCCGTCGTCACTTCGACTCCGGGCGTCACTCCGCGCTCGGGGTGGCCGGCGCAACGGCTGCCGAGCTGACGGAAAGTCTTGAGTTCATCCATGGAGAGCCCGCCGACGCCAGCGAGGTGATACAGCGCATAGACGAGAGCGCTGGCGTGTCCGCCGGAGAAGACCAGACGGTCGCGAGAGGGCCACTTGGTGTCGGCCGGAGCATAGTTAAGGAACTTGAGCCAGAGGGATACGGCAAGATCCGCCATGCCCAAAGGCGCACCGGGATGGCCTGAATTGGACTTGTCGATCATATCCGCACAGAGACAGCGGACAGTATTCGCAGCGAGCTGAAGTTGTTCGTTTGTGAGTTTCATGATGCGGATATTATATCATTATACTTTGATTTCGTCTATGTGGTATTTAGACAATGTTATTGCACAAATCAGTTGAATCGACCAGAATCAATAGTGTCTGATTATGCGAAACCATGCCTTTCGGCGCCCTCAAGGCAATAAGGTCCCCAAGAGCGCCAGATAGGCAAAGAAGCCTGTCGACTGCACTATTGCGGCTTCGCAGCCGTAACCTTGACCTTGTAGAAGGCTTTCGTATACGATATAGGCGTTGCTTCCAGCTTAACCGAGGCGCCGGTCGCCCGCTTGAAAGAATCGGCATCGTCTGCGAAGTCTCCATCGAGTGCCGAGGCCCATTCAAAGCCGTACCAAAGGCCTACCGTCGCATTGGTTACGCCTACGGTCACCTTCTTGCCGCCCTCCTCCTGCGTGACAGTCAAAGGCTCCACCGTAGTCTCGCCCTCGGTTATCTCGCCAATGACTGGCGCCGCTACCTTCGTATCATCCACATCGACAGCCGCCGCAAAGCCGGAGCCAGTGTCGACGACAACGAGCTTGAGTACGTTCGTCACGAGGCCGGCAGCCTCATCCTCGGCGGAAAGCGCTATCTCGCAGTTCGCAAGCGCATTCGTAGCTTCGTCGTAAGTCGTAGCCTCGAGCACCACGTCCGTTCCTGGCGTAACCTCGATGGTTGTGTCGGGATAGGGAACGACGATCAGATCACCCTCTCCGAACGTTGCGCCGAATGTCGTGACCTGCAGATAGGCGTTCGCGAGCCTGTATGTCGGGAAGTTCTTCTGGGTTATCGCTTCGCTCGTCTGCCCTATCGTGCCGTTCGCGTCCGTTATTTGCAGATAGATGGCGCCGTTAGTTATCTTCTCCCAGCCCTTGGCCGTGCCGAAGTCTTCGCTCCTCAGTGTTATCGTTCCGCCAGGAGCGAGGGTTCCACTCTCGATAGTGACGTTGCACTTAGGATCGGTCGTGTCCTTTCCTGCCTTCACATTGACGCCGGCAAGATCGAGCGTCACCGTGTCGCTGATGTTGGTGAGCATTATCCACTCGTCGGTACCCAAGTCGTCGTCCTTAACGGGGGCGCCATCGAACGCGAATATCCTCAGGTACTTCGACTCGTTGCTCGGCTCTTCGACCTTCAGGACCTCCACGTTGTCCGCGTTGAAGAGCTTCTGAGAGGTCGTGACCGTGGAGAGGCCCGCATTGCCGACGATCACCTCGTCCGTGAGGTCGGCGTCGTAAGTCGCGATGTACGACTTGCGGTCGACGACGATCGTGATAGTGTCATTCGCGTCGACGACGGTTCCCGGCGGAAGCGTCATCGCGAAGCGTCCGGTGAGTTTCCAGCCCGACATATCGACGACTTCATCGTTGGCGTTCGTTATGACGATCTTCTCCATGTCGTCGATGGAGGTCTCCGTCGCGTTCACGATGGAGAATCCCGCCTTCAGGACCGATATGTCGCTCTGCGACTCGGGGATGCCGGCATTGAAGTCGCGTCCATAGCCGATCGCCTTCGCGGTGTTCGTGACGGAGTGCGTCACATATAGATGCTCGCGCCTCGGGACCACATAGTTGTCCCAGAGATCGGCTATGCCTTCGTCGAGAGTCATCGCATCCGGCCACCAGTAGATGGAAGTTCCGTTTCCGTAGCCCCACTTGTCGCGGTCGAGCGCGGCATCAACTGCAATCGCGTTCGTGTACGACTCGACATGCGTCCAGAAAGGCGTGTCGACCTTTGCCGTGCCGGGAGCCTTGAGCTGCTGATCCATGAGAGTCCTCAGACGGCGCAGGTAGAGCCTGCGGAACTTCGGACTCTGCCACACGGCCTCGATAGCGCGGTTGCCGTAGGCAATCGCCGAATCGGACTGATACCTGTGGCAGCGTATCCTGTAGCCGCCGTAGAGAGGATGCGACTTGAAGTTGTCTTCGTTCGCCATCGTCCGGTCGACGTACCACTTGTTCCTGTAGTTCGTGTCGTCGTTGATGTAGATGGCTCCGAGCGAGACGTTGAAGTCGTAGCCGAGCGGCATCCAGGTGTCCGTCCCGTTCACGTCGTAGTAGGCGCAGAGGTTGGCCCAGACGTCGTCGCATTCCTGGGTGATCTTGGCGGCGGCAAGGTAGTTGAGCCACGCGGGAAGGTCGAACTTCTCTACGACCACCTTGGTGACCGCGGGAATTTCGCTCTCCATTCCGTTCGCGCCGTCGGAAATCGTCTCGGTGATGTTCCCTGCATCGGAGAACGTCGCGCAGAACTCGTTAAGGACGGTGAGATCATCCTCGTTTCCGTCGTCTGGGGTCTTCTTCTCGATTCCTCCGGCGGTGGTCTTGTTCGCGAAGGTGCCGACGTTCTTGTAGCCGTAGCCGAACTCGTCAAGCCCGTAGTAGTCCTTGATCAGCTCGTCCGTGAACCTGTTGGAGTGGAAGGCCATCTGATAGAACTCGCCGTTCAGGTTGAGGCGGACGGGGTATGAATACGGAACCATGAGGCCCATGTCCTTGAACATCTGGAACGCGAGCGCCTGGCGGATGAACGCGGGGTCGCTGTATTCCGCGATGAACGAGACCTTCCTGAGTCCGTCCACGACCTCGCCCGTGAAGGGATTCGTGCAGGTGAGCGGCTGACTCTTGATGAAGCGGATTCCATGGCTCTTCTTGTTGAAATGCGCCGTAGTGTTTCCGCGAAGGTCGATTCTCACATTATCGTAGTAGTTGGACGTCTGGCTGTCGTATATCTGCACGCGCGCGCCGTAGGGCATCGAGCCTGCGATCGAGTCGTACTGCTTGTCCATGTTGGCAAGCGCGGTGGAGTCCGCGAAGATATGGAACGTCTGAAGCGAATCGGAGAGGAGGCTCTCGGGATCGATCATCGTTCCGTACCACTCGTACGCGTTGTCCGGATCGCAGAAGCTCGGCGTCCTCCATGTGTTGCCCGAAGCGTCCGTCACGAGCGCCGCCCAGCGAAGGAGGTGTCCCGCTTGGGTGATGGCCGATCCGGGAATCGTCGACGTCCAGAGCTGGCCTTCGAACTCGTCGACCGCGCCCTTAGTCATGTTCGTGAAGGCGATAGTGCCGAAGTCCGTCCTGTACGCGAGCTTTACGGAAATGATCGCGTTCGTCGGGTCGTCATCGAGCGGATTGATGGCGAGCGTCACGGGGTAGTCGATTCCCACCGAAGCCGTCGCCCACGCCTTCCAGTCAGAGACCTTATGCTTGAGTCCGTAGAGCGGACCCGCATTCGGTCCGTACGCGACTTCGCCAGTGCGGTCGTTCTCCGCACCAGGGGTGATCGTCGGGAGGATTACGCGCGTCACCGTCTTCGCGTCATGGATCACCGTGTCGTCGGTCTCATCTTCTTCCTCAGGCGTCGTCTCGGGGATAATGTCGCCATTGTAGAAGTGGAGGTCCTTGATGTCGCCTGTGAACGCACTCCAACTGGACGAGTCATAAGAGCGACCGATGCACATCGGAATCGTCGTGTTGAGGGGCGAGGCGACTCCGCAGACGGTGTCAACATAGTTCGTGCCGTCCACTGTTACGGCAATGCGGCTCGTGGCCGTCTGCCCGCAGCAGACCTGGAGCGTGTGCCATTCGCCGTCCAGCCAATCGCTCGTACTGTCGATGTCGAAGGTAGTGGTTCCCGACTTGTCCTCCTTGCGAATCTGAACCTTCATCGTTCCGTCATAGCCGTTGATGAAGGCGAGAATTCCCGAATAGGGGGAGCTGCTGCCCGAATTGCGGCAGAAGAAAAGCGGCATTCCAGTGTTCTCCGAGTTGCCGGCTGTATTCTGCGTAAGGCGGAACGTCATCTCGACCGAGTACATGTCCTGGGTAGACATCGCCTCAGTGAGCGTCGACGCGATGGATATGCCCTGCTTGCCGCCTGTCACGTTCGCAAAGGAGTAGAAGCCGCCTTCGCTGTCGTATGTAACCGTGCTGTCGAGGGTGATGTCCCCTTCCGCAACGGCTATTTCCGTCACAGTTGCAGTCTCTTCCTCGCCAGACTCCGCCACCTCGCCCGAGTAGTCTCCCCAGTCCCCGCCTGCGGGCGCGAAGGACTGGTTGTCGGGGAGGTCGACAGGGACGAGGAAGGAGTCGATTATGTCGCTGCCTTTCCTGAGCTGGACGATCGGATAGTTCTTCGGATTGATCTTGAGCTGGGCGACGATGAATCCGTTCGTGATGAACGGCGTCGAGCCGTCGTTGATGCCCTCCTTGGGATAGTCCTTCGTCGTGTAGACGATCTGGTAGCCGCCTGCGGGCACCACAACCGAGGGAAGCGCTCCGATCTCCTTGATGACCGCTCCGCGATTCGCCGCGACGAGCATATAGTCGGAGAGGTTCTCGTCCTCAAAGCCGGGATTGTAGAGCTCTATCCATCCGGCCTCGACTCCGTTCGGATCGAGCGCGTCGGGCTTGGGGCAAATTTCGCTGATGTGGAGAGTCGGCGGGTTGTCCGGGTCGACGAGGACTACGTCGTCCTGTCCGAACGTCGAGCCGAAGGACGTGAGCTGCAGGTACGAGGAGGTGTTCGCATAGCCTGCAACATCCTTCTGCGCGACGCTGCCCGACTGCCCTATCGAACCGTTCGCGTCGGAGATCTGAAGGACAATCGCTCCATTCGTTATCTTCACCCACGCCGCACGGTCGAAGTCCTCGGCCCTCAACGTTATTGTCGCACCCGCGGCAAGCGTTCCGCCCGCGAGCGTGATGTTGCACTTGGGCGAGGTCGTGTCCTTGCCGACCTTGATGTTGACGCCCGTCAAGTCGAGTTCAACCGAGTCGCTGATGTTCTTGAGCGTGATCCACTCGCCCGTCCCATTGTCATCATCAGTCTCGGGGATTCCGTCGAAGGAGTAGAACCGCAGATATTTCGAAACGTCGCTCGGGAGGACGACCTTCACGACTTCCGTATCGTTCGCATCGCTGAGCGTCAGAGATGTCGTGGAATCGTCTAGCTTCGCGTTTCCGATGATTATGTCGTCAGTGATCTCGGAATCGTAATCCGTCACATACTGGAGACGGTCGACGACGACGATTATCGAGCCGTTTTGATCGATAACCGTTCCCTCGGGAAGCGTCATGGTGAAGCGACCCGAAAGCTTCCATCCGCTCATGTCGACGGCTTCATCGTTGGCATTCGTTATGATGACCTTCTCGCTGTCGGAGATGGTATCGGCGAGGCCGTCTTCATCCGTATCGGTCGCGTTGGCGATCGAGAAGCCCGCCTTCAAGTCCTCGATCGCGCTCTGCGACTCGGGGATTCCGGCGTTGTAGTATGTTCCGTAGCCCACAATGTTGGCGTCATTCGTCACGGAGTGCGTGACGAAGAGATGCGTGCGCCTCGGGACGATGTAGTTGTCCCACACGTCGGCTACGGCCTCCGTCAGGTTCGTCGGAAGCTGCGTTCCCCAGACGTTCACCTCATACGCGCCGTTCGCAGTGTAGCCGAGCTGACCCCACGTCTCGCGGTCAAGCGCCGAATCCTCCGCAATCAGTTCGGCTACCTCGCGCATCTTGACGACGAGCGGAAGCTCCGAGGTCTCGTAAGTGTCGGACCCCGGCGCGCCGAGCTCGCTGTCCATAAGCGTCCTCAGTCGGCGCAGATAGAGGCGGCGGAACTTCTCGTTCTGGAAGATCGCCTCGTAGGCGCGGTTGGCGTTGCCGACTTCGCTGCCGCTCTCACCCCTGTGCGCCCTGACGACGAATCCGCCGTAGAAAGGATGCGACTTGAACCAGTCCCAATCGGAGACGAGTCCCGGTCCGTCATGCTCGTTCTGCCCGTTGTAGACGTCGTTGTAGTACCACTGGCCGAAGCTGAGGTTCATGTCGTAGGCGAGCGGACGCCATGTTCCCGTTCCGCGAGCGCCGTCGTGCATCTTCGCGTAGTCCCAATATCCGGAGATGTTGGCCCAGACATCGTCACACTCGTGGGTGATCTTCGAGAGCGCTATGTAGTTGAACCAAGCGGGGAGGTCCATCTCCTTCGCAGCCACCTTGGAGTAGGTGTCGCTTCCAGTAGCGACGCCTGTAGGAAGCTTCGCGCAGAATTCGTCGAGTTCATCGAGATCGCTCTCGTTTCCGTCGTCCGGGGTCTTCTTCTCGATGGAGCCTGCAGACGTGGAGGATCCGTTGAACGGCCCGATGTTCTTGTAGCCGTAGCCGAGCGGATCGAGTCCGTAGCAGTCCTCGATAAGCTCGTCGTTGAAGCGCTGGGACATGAATCCGAGCTGATAGAATTGTCCGTTAAGGTTCAGCCTCACCGGGAAGTCGTAGGGAGCGGGCGAATTGTGCCGGTTGAAGAACCAGAACGCGAGGAGCTGGCGCATCTCCGTCGGATCGCAGAACTCGCCGATGAAGGAGGTCTTCCTCACCTCGGGAATCATCTCGCCCGTGATGCAGTTGTACGTCGTTATCGGATGCGCCTTCGCGAACCTGAGTCCGTGGCTCTTCTTCCTGAAGTCCTTGGACGAGTTTCCGCGCAGGTCGATCCTCACGTAGTCGTAGTAGTTGGACGTGGAGCTGTCGTAGATCGCGACGCGCGCCTGAGTCGCATCGTAGCCGGACGCGTCAACGTCGAGGTTCATCATCGCATTCGCGTCATGGACTCCGGGCGTATCGGCGACTCCCGGCTTGGCGAAGAGGTGCATCGTCGTGAGCTTGGAGCTCATAAGCGTCGCGTCGGGCTCCTTGATGGTGCCGAACCACTCGTAACCGTCATCGTCGTTGTTGAAGCTCGGGCTCGTCCACTCATTCCCCTCTGCATCCGTCAGCTTGAAGCGCCACTGGATAAGGTGACCGGGCTCGACAGTGTCGATTACGCTCTGAGGAATCGTCGCAGTATACGTGTTGCCCCAATCGACCATGTCGGCAGTGTCGAGAGTGTTTGTATCGACGGCAATAGTCTGGACCTCGTTCGTGAGGTCTATTCTGTACTCGAGCGTGATGGCCGTTATCGCGTCCTCGCTCCTTGGTGCTGCTCCTGCCGCTCCCGTGGGATTCATCACGGGGTTCGCGGAGAATGTGATGGTGTAGTCCTCCCCTGCCTTTGCAGGCGGTGCAAGGCGTCCGAACGCGCTTACGTTCGAATGCTTCGCGAGCGTAGAGTTCTCGTAGAGAGGTCCGACATTCGGTCCGATGCGCTTTAGGTCCGCCGTATCGCCGTTCGCCGCGCCGGGCGTCGGTTCGGTGCATATCCAACGTTTCGTCGCCTCCCCTTCCGCCGCGTCCGCGAGCAGTATGGACGCGCTTTCGGGAAGATCGTCGGGAACGATGACAGTGTCGACCACGGAAGTCATCGACCCCTTGAGCGTTGTCTCTCCCGGCGCATAATAGAGGCGGAGGAACGGGAACTTCTTCGGATTCGCCTTCGCAGGGAACACCATAACGGGATTCGCGTCGGTGAAGTACTGGCTGTCGGGATAGCTCTCGACTGTGATTCCGTCGTGCCCACCATTGATGAAGCGGCTGTCATCGCCGACTCCATAAGGTCCGTTCGGATAGCACTCGGTCATGTAGACTATCGTGTATCCGCCAGGCGGAACGAGACGAGTCGCCAAGTTGGAGAATTTCGAGGTATCCGTCTTCTTGCCGCGGTTTACGCGGATAAGGCGATAGTCGGCCAAGTCGACCCACGCCGTTTCGCTCGTGTTCCTGAACTCGATCCATCCCGAGGCGAAGCCATTCGGATCAAGCTCGTCATCCGCCGCCTTCGGCATCACTTCGCTGATTCGCAGCGCGGCGGAATCTGCCTTCGTGAGCGAGACTGTGTAGACATTCTCGGTTTCAGTAGCGGTGAACGTGGCGGCGCAGTTTGTGGAGTCTGTCTCGGTAAGCGCACGGTAGAGAGTGACCGTTCCGCCGTTTCCTGCAAGGGCGACTATATCCTTTAGCGTTCCGTAGTAAGTGACGCCGCCGACTACCGTGCTCGCTTCGGCAGAGGCGCGCTTCACGTACTTGACGCTGTATCCCGTAGAGGAGCTCACGAGCTCGTATGTGCCGATGGCCGAATCCGCCGTGACAGTCCCTTCCGTAAGAGCCGCTCCGTCGAGAGAGTCGATCGTACCCTTCGCGAAAGTTACCGCCGAGAGCGAAGTCCCCGTTACGAGCGGTCTCGTAACGACTTCCTTCGCCAGCTCTCCCGCATCGCCAAGGTCGAGCGTCGCGCTGACCGTCCATGTCCCCGAGGCAGTCACATCAGCGAACGCTACGGATCCCGCTTCATGCAGGATGAACGCATTTGCCGCGTTCTTTCCGATCGTGCCGTTGAAGACGACGCCGTTTTCTCCTGCGACGTCGAACGTGTGGCCGGTGAACTGTCCGAAATTATTCTTGTCGCTCTGGTTTATGAGGGCGTCCGTCACAGAGATGCCCGATGTTTCATCCACCACCCAGTAAGCCGAACCGCCGCCACCCTTCTGAATCTTGTTGAGATGCGCTATCGTGAGGTTTACGCCGTTCTTGACGCCGATGCGAGAGTTCCAGCCCTCCTGAAGAGCCGCAGTCACATTCTTTATTCCACCTTCATCGGCTGCGACCTCGATCAGATCGCCATCCAGGAGCATTCCGGGATAGACGGTTGTGCCCGGCGTTGCGGATTCCGCATACGCAATCCAATTCGTGACCGCCACGCCTTCGCTCTCGACGACGGTGAACTTGTTGGAGTACCAGTTTCCGAGCGTCTCGAACGTCGCGTCAGATGTGCCGCGGAAAAGGAGGTCGAAGGTGTATGTGGTATCGCCGACCGTCCAATCTATCGAACTGGAAGAGTCGGATGAGCCGCCCATCTTCGCGGCGACTTCTTCCGCCGTGAGCGCGCTGTTTAGTATCTCGACCGAGTCCACAGTGAAGCCGTCGGCCGAAAAAGTGCCAGAATCGGAGCCCGCAAAGTCGAAATTCTCGCCGATGCTGAAGTTGCTGGACTCCACAAGACCTGGGGCGCTGTACAATACATTCGCGGACGCGTCATATACCGTAACGCCATTGTTGCTTGTTCCGTTCGCGCGGAATGTGAAGACAAGCGTTCCACTCGACGCGAGCGTGGAGCCGGAAGTGACCGAATCCCACATGCTCCCTTTGTAGAAGCCCGTCAGCCTGCCGCTGCGAGAGGAAATGCCGAAATAACTGTAGGTCGTGCTGTCCGTCCGAGCA
>JAILJX010000007.1 GCA_024694365.1 Kiritimatiellia bacterium | reverse complement strand
CCGACATGAAGAAAAAGCCGGCGCCCCTCCTCAACCCCGCGACGGGCAAGCCCTGCACCGCGGCCGATTTGGAGCCAGTCTTCTGCGCCGACCTTGTCAAGCAGGAGCTCGACAACACGACGGCCTATTTCCCTATGCCGTAGCCGGTAGTCGACTTCTACAGGATGTTTCGCCCCTCGCCCCCCATACGCGCGTACTTCCTTGAAAAGGCGCTCGGCACCCCGGCGAAGATATACTACAAGTTCGAGGGCAACAACACCTCCGGCTCGCACAAGCTCAACAGCGCCATCGCCCAGGCCTACTACGCTAAGGCTCAGGGCCTCAAAGGCGTGACGACAGAGACCGGCGCCGGCCAGTGGGGAACGGCGCTTTCGATGGCGTGCGCTTTCTTCGGCCTCGACTGCCGCGTGTTCATGGTGAAGTGCTCCTACGAGCAGAAGCCTTTCCGTCGCGAAGTGATGAGGACCTACGGAGCTTCGGTCACTCCTTCGCCCTCGATGACCACCGAAATCGGCAAGAAGATCAATGCCGAGCACCCGGGGACAACGGGCTCGCTCGGCTGCGCCATCTCCGAGGCCGTGGAGGCGGCCGTGACCAATCCGGGCTACAGGTATGTGCTCGGGTCCGTATTGAACCAGGTTCTCCTCCACCAGTCGATAATCGGCCTCGAGGCGTCGAAGGCTTTCAAAAAGCTCGGCGTCAAGCCCGACGTCATAATAGGATGCGCTGGCGGCGGCTCGAACTTGGGCGGACTCATCTCGCCATTCATGGGCGAGAAGCTGCGCGGCGAGGCCGACTACCGCTTTGTTGCCGTCGAGCCCGCGAGCTGCCCCTCGCTTACGCGCGGACGCTATGCCTACGACTATTGCGACACTGGGCGGATTTGCCCGCTCGCGAAGATGTACACGCTCGGCGCCGACTACATCCCCTCGGCGAGCCACGCGGGGGGCCTCCGCTACCACGGAATGAGCTCGATTCTCTCCGAGCTCTATGACCAGAAGCTCATGGAAGCTGTCTCCGTCAAGCAGACCGACGTGTTCTCCGCGGCCCAGTACTTCGCGAGGACCGAGGGCATCCTCCCTGCGCCCGAATCCAGCCACGCGATCCGCGCGGCGATCGACGAGGCGATAAAGTGCCGCGAATCGGGGAAGGAGGAGACGATTCTCTTCGGGCTCACGGGGACGGGCTACTTCGACATGACCGCCTACCAAGCCTTCAACGACCATGTGATGGGCGACTACATCCCGACCGACGACGAGCTCGAAAAGTCGTTCGCGAAGCTCCCGCAGCTCTGATCCGCGATGGACGGAATGATAAGGACCGCGGCCGAGCTCGAGAAGATTTGCGCCGGCGCGAAGGAGGAGGGGCTACTCTCTCTCGACACGGAATTCGTCTGGCGCTCGACCTACCGTCCTCAGCTCGGCCTCGTCCAGGCGGGGACACGCTCTCTCGCGGGGGCGGTTGACTGCCTCGCGGGCTTTTCGCCCGCGACGCTCGGCGAGGCGATAGCCGATCCTTCGATTGTCAAAATCCTCCATGACGCGCGTCAGGATCTGACCCACCTGCGCCATTATGCGGGCTCTGCGCCCAAAAACGTCTTCGATACCCAGCTCGCCGCCGCCTTTGCGGGTTTCCAGGCGGGTATAGGCCTGCAAAAGCTCCTTTTCGAGGCGATCGGGGTGGGGCTTCCGAAAACCGAGACCTTGACCGATTGGCTGCACCGCCCGCTCACGGCGGCGCAGATCGAATACGCGCTTGACGACGTCAAATTCCTCCCTGCCTTGAGAGACGAGCTTTTGAAGCGGTGCGAAGAAGCCGGGACTCTCCCGTGGCTCGAGGAAGACCTCAAAAAGTATGATGACGAGTCGCTCTACCTCGATTTCGACCCGGAGGAAGTGTGGAAGCGCGTCAAATTGGGGCGCGTCCGCCTCGATCCGCAGGGGTTCGCCATTTTGAAGTCTGTCGCCGCCTTGAGGGAAGAGCTCGCAAGGGAGTGGAACGTCCCGAGGAATTGGGCTGGCGACGACGATTCTCTCGCCCATATGGCGCTCGACAGGCGAGTTAGCCATTTTTCCCACAGGCTGAGGGGGTCGATGGGCGATGTCGCGAAGGCGAAGTATTCAAAAGCGATAGCCTCGGCGATGGAGCTCCCGGAGGAAGAGTGGCCCGAAAATCCGAGGCCCCACTACATCCGCGAAGTGATGGAGGCGGCCGATGAAGCGCTCGCATGGCTGAGGGCCAAGGCCGATTCCATCCATATCGATCCGGGGCTCATCGCCAACAGGGCCACGGTCACCGCGTTCGTCGACAATGTGGAGGACGAAACCAATCCTCTCGCCTCAGGCTGGCGCGCGGAAGTGGCAGGCCGCGAAATGGCCTCGCGCTTCGGTGTGGAATGAAAAGGCGCCGGCGAAAGCGCAAGACCCGGAAGACTGCGGGGCTCTTGAAGTGGGTGGTGTTGGGAGCCGCTGCTGCTGCTCTGCTCGCTTGGCTTCTGATGCGCTCAAGTTCACCTTCGCGCGAGAGTACGGTCATGCTCCTCACGACGGGATACTGCAACTGCGAGAGCTGCTGCGGCTGGACGACAAACGAATTCGGGAATCCCGTATACAACTACGGCAAGCTCAAAGGCCGCCCCAAGATTGTGGGGCTCACGAGCACGGGGACTGTCGCGAAGCGCGGGACTGTCGCCGCCGATCCAAAGTTCCTCCCGATGGGGACGAGGCTCATAGTGCCGGGCTACGGATTCGGGCGTGTCGAGGACATAGGCGGAGCCATCAAGGGTAAGCATATCGACCTATGGTTCCCGAGCCATGAAGAGGCGAAGCGCTGGGGCCGGCGCACCATTCCCGTAGTCATCCGCGGGAAGTGAGGCCCCCAGGGCTGGTGGAGAGTCGGGCTGTTTTTTGGTATAATATGCGGCAGATGAAAATACTTTTCGTTTGCCACGGCAACATATGCCGCTCGCCCATGGCCGAGTCTGTGATGAAAAAGCTCCTTGCGGAGGCAGGGCGGGATGATGTCGCCGTCGAATCGGCGGCGCTCCACACCGACGAGATAGGCAGCGACATCCACTACGGTACGCGCGGCAAGCTTCGCGAGAAGGGCGTTCCCTTCACCCCGCGCAAGGCGTGGCTCCTGACGGCGGAAAAGGCGAAGGAATACGACTTTTTGATAGGGATGGACGCATATAACCTCGCGGACCTGCGCCGCCTCGTATACCCGGAGGACCGCGAGAAGATAAAGAGCCTGCTGTCCTTCGCGGGTTCGGAGAAGCCGATCGCCGACCCTTGGTACACGGGGAACTTCGACGCGACCTGGGATGATGTCCTCGCTGGCTGCGAGGGGCTCTTGAAAGAGCTGCAGGCGAAGCCTCTTTGATTATCCGCCGAGGGCTTCTCGCCGTCCCGCCGAGAGGAGGGCGACTACCCGCCGAGAGGAGGCCTTGGTGCCTTCAGAATCACTTTTCTTTTCTCGCCCTGGTTGACATTCGGGGCTCGCAAGTGGTAAAATATCGTCTGTCGGCGGGTGATGCTATCGGAAAGAATATTGTCGGCTATACATATTCATTAGAAGAAATACTTGTAGAATTGTCTAATAAACTCCCAGATGGTGCGTTGACTATTCCTGAACCTACTTACAATTGGGGATATGGCAACGCGAATCCAGATGTAGGAAAAATCGAAGAAGTGAGAAAAAATTAAAGGTGTGTTTTGAGAAGGCAAAGAAATGTAGTGCCGCTCTGAAGAGATAGCTCTAACAGGTTAACGAACAAGAAGAAAGGATATCCATGAAACGAAAGAATGAAAGCCGTAATGCCAAGAGCCTGTTAAGTAAAACGACCAACGGGATACTTGTTGTCTTGATATCGGTGAGTCTCATTTTTCTCTCTGGCTGCTTATGGAATAGAACGACAAGTCATGTTTCTTGTCTTGGATATAGTTCAGAAATCACAGGTTTTCATATCTGGAAAACAGAGAGACGGTCGGCGGTTTACATTCCGGATTTCTTTTACATTGAGTATTTCTCGTGGCCACGAAGGGGCTTTATGCCATTGCTGGGAGAGTTCCTCTTAAGACTGCCAACAGTCCTGCTTGAGTTCCCATACAATTCTGAGGTGACGTATGATCGGGAGGTTGTGTTCCGTAACTCGATTTGGGAGGATTGTGAAAAGGGGAAAGCAATTTCTTTTCACAATGATTTGGGAACATGCACATGCGCGGTCACGAGTTTGACGAATAATGTTGTCGTGTTGCCGTTCCTTGTACGAAAAGACGAACGGCAGTTTGAACATTTAGACAGGCCAATATACGATATGATGTTTGTTGATACTGACAACAACCTATGGGTGAGGCGGAGTCTGTGCCGTGAAACATTGTGGTCTTTTGCCTACGGAGAGGATGTTCGGACTGGAGATGCCTTGGTTATGAGGATATCCTTGGATGACGGAACGATTAGTCCGATTGTTGTTGTGGGCGAGGACGGAAGCGGAAGGCTTCACGCGGAATGTTCATTGAAGTGTTTTGCTAAAGATTGGGAAAGGGACTTCTGGCTATACGGTTTTTCTGGTTTGTTGAGCAGCAGCCCCAAGAATTAGTAAAACGAGGGAATAGAGAAGCGGGGCCCGGGCTGGGGTCAGACCCTCCAGACTCCAAAAATCTTTAGATTCCTTGGAATTCCATGGCGGCGAATCCGTTTACTGTTGTAGAAGGGCGAGGTGTGCCCGAGGAATAAGATGGCGACAGGAAGAGGCATCGCGTTCGTGAGGACGCAGGTCACGCTCATCGAGAGCATGGCGAACAGGGAGGCTGGCGAACGCGAGCATCTCTGGAATCGCTTCTTCGACTTGTACTATTCGGCGATGGTGAAGTATGCGGAGATGTTCTGCGCCTCCCATGACGCCGAGGACATCGTGCAGCGCGTCCTCGTAAAGCTTGTCGAAATACTGAAGTCCGGCCGATACGAACGGCGTCCTGGCGTCCGGTTCAGGTCCTACCTGATGACGCTCATCCGGCATGAGTTCATCGACTGGCGGCGCGAGGAGACGGCGCGCGGACTTGGCGCAAAGGTGCCGCTCCTTGAGAGCGCCGCCTTGTCCGTCCAGCCCGATGCGGCGGCGCGGATCGATGCGGAATGGCGCATCGCGACGCGGGCCGCTGCCGTCGAACGGGTCCTGACGGGCATGGCGATGCCGGACGCGATGCGCCGCGCATACCGCGCGTATGTCATCGAAGGGCACCCGCCGGACGAGGTCGCGAAGGCGCTCGGCGTCAGGCGCGGTTACGTTCTGCAGGCGAAATCAAGGATCGACGCCCGCGTCAGGGCGGTGGAGGCGCTGTATGGGGAATGAGCACGGGAGGAACGGTATGGTGCGCGAAATCAAGGCGGGCGACATGCTGGGCGGATACCGCGTGGTGCGTCCGCTCGGCGGCGGCATGGGCCGCGTCTATGAGGCGGAGCACGAAGCGCTCGGCGTCAGGCGCGCGCTCAAGGTGTTTGTGGACGCATCGAGCCATGCGGAGGAGCGGAAGTCGCTCTTCCTCGCAGAGGGGCGCGCCCTCGCAAGGGTGTCGCATCCAAGGGTCGTGCGGATCCATGACTTCGTTGTCGACGAGGAGATGGGCACGCCGTACTTCTCGATGGATCTCGTCCTCTCGCCGGACGGCGTGCCGACGACCCTTGACGAGGCGTGCAGCCGTGGCATCGACGAGGAGCGTGCGGCCGCCTGGTTCGCCGATGTCTGCGAGGGCCTGGACTACATCCACTCGCAGGGCATCGTCCACGGCGACGTGAAACTGGAGAACATCCTCATCGGACCCGACGGGCGCGCCGTGATCAGCGATTTCGGCATCTCGCGCGTCTTCGGCGACGAGGTGCGCCGCAGGTCGGATTCAGTTCCGGACGGCGTTTCGGCGGATCTTTCCGCGCTTCACATGGGAACGTACGGCTATCTCGCGCCGGAACTGCTGCCCGGCGGTCCGGACGCGGCCCCGAGTCCAGAGACGGACGCCTGGTCGCTCGGCGTCATGCTCTTCCGCCTCGTCACGGGATTCTGGTTCGAGGACGACAACCGCGAGAAATGCCTTGCACTGCTGGACGACTTCGACCTCCCCTGGCGCGACGTGGTCGCCCGCCTTTGTTCGCGCAATCCGTCCGCGCGGCTTGTCGGCGGACGCCTCGCGCCGCTCGCGGAACAGGTCGCGCGCCGTCCCGCACCCTGGCGTCGCCACATCCGCGCCGTCGTCGCATGTTCCGCGCTGTTCTTCCTTGCCGCTGGCGCGGTCTGCGTCTGGCGCATGGCTTCGCGCCGCGCCGCCGCGCCGAACCCGGTCTCCGCCGATGTCGCGCCGCCGCCCGCACCGCCACAGCCGCCTGCGACCGTCGTCCGATTGAACCCTGACGCCCCCGCCTGGCGCGAGTTCCGCAGCCGCATCGACGATGCAAGCCGCGCCACGCTTCTCGCGCCGTTTGATGGAATGGACGCGGAGGTCGAGGGCGTGTTCCGTAACTTCATCGACAGGCAGGCGTCGTACTACTGTTACGAGGACTACTGGCCGGAGACGCGCATCGGTCGGATGGACGCGCTCGTTGCCGCGCAGATGCCCAATATCGGCGCTCCGCGCCATGCGAACGCCCCGCAGCTCCTCGTGTTGGCGGGGGAGGTCTATCGGCAGAAATGCCTTTGGTCGCTTGAACAGGGGGAGTTCCCGGACGACGTCGACCGACTTGTCGAACTGACGAAGCGCGTGGTGTCGGACGCCTCCGACAAGAGGTATGGCGCGGAATGGGCGTTTGAGATCATCGAGGCGACGCTTCCGTTCGGCCGGCTGGAGGGTCGCCGCATCGGCGCGAAGGACGCGCGCTTCCAGCAGACCGCAGACCCCTGGCTCGTCAAGATGATCCAGGCGGCGACAACGGCCGCGGAGGCGTCGCGCGCGCTTGGTTCGTCCGTCTCGCCTGAAGACGCCCGTGAACACGAACAGAAACGCGCACGCGCGACACGCCTTTTCAAGGAAGCGCTGACGCTCCATCCGAAGCGCTACCGCGCGGCGGAACGGCTCATCGGACTCGCCCACGAAGACTTCGACGAGGCGAGGCGCAGCTTTGAACGGTGTCAGGAGTTCTGCTTCGACGACCTGCGCGCATGGGAGGCGTACGCGCGGACGCTGCTTGAGCTGAAAGACCCACGGCGCGTACGCCTTGCCCGGTTCCTTGACCATGCGCTTGAGACGGGACGCTTCGACACCTGGGCACCGGCGTTCTACGTCATCGGACGCTGGATGCTGCTTGCGCGATACGACAAGGAGGGTTGGACGCTTGATGACAGGGGCTGGGCATACGAGGACGACGACGTGCGGCGAAAGACGCTGGAGACGATC
>JAILJX010000115.1 GCA_024694365.1 Kiritimatiellia bacterium | reverse complement strand
AGTGCAGGCGTAGGAGTGATCTCCGCCCGCAACCAGTGATTACCGCCGAGGCAGGGCTGACTCGAAGAGGCTTGTTGTCTACGAGAGAGAGCCGCAACTACTCAAGGTCGAGACCGAGCGGTTGCTCCCAGACAGCCCCCGAAGCCTCCGCTGCTGCGATTAGGCAGTTAGCGTGTAGGCTTAACGGTGTCGCGTGAGCAACGAGTTTAAGCGGAGGGGGCGACGGTAACCGCCCCTTGTGGGCGCTTGCGACCCATAGGGAAGCAAGCAGGCCGAGCGACCGCGAGAGCCGAGCAGGAGAGGGGTGAGATTCGCCTGCGCCGAAGGCGTCAGGTTGCCCGAGGCGAAGCCGAGCCCCGCAGGGGTCGCAAGAGGCCGAGAGACCTCGAGTAGGAGTGCAAGCGTAAGAGGCGTCTTGTCCGCAGCCCCGGATTTTGTCCAGGCATGGCTGACTAAGCAACGCTTCTTGTTCTCAGTTGAGAGCTGCAACTACGAGAGGTCGAGACCGAACCCCTGCTCCTGGCGGCGCCCCCGTAGCCTCCGGGAATGGGGAGTGAAGGAGTCTCCCTGAACGCGCAATATTTTGGTATAATATCCGTCATGAGCGAAATGACATCTTTGGCGGGCATGATATTGGAGCGCTCGGGGATATATTCACCCGAGCAGCTCGAAAGAATCTCAAGGCACAGGGCGGAGAATCCCGGGATGGGGCTTGCGGAGGCGGCCGTGAAGTTCGGCGGATCCCGCGAAATCGATTTTCTCAAGGCGGTCGGCGGCGTCGTCGGGCTGGAAGTCGTCGATCTCGAGCATCAGCAGCCGAATCCGGACGCATTGACGAAATTCCCCGCGAGCGCAGTCTACCAGTACGGCGTGCTGCCGTTCCGCTACGACGGAACCTCCGTCACGATAGTCTCTCCGGATCCCTTCGACACGTCCGCTGCAGACGGATTGAGGCTTGTGGCCGGATGCCCGGTGAAGACGGTCCTCGCGCCGCGCGAAGAGGTGGAGAAGGCCGTAAAGAAATACTATGGCGTCGGCGCGGACGCGATCGAGAAGATGATCGAGGACGGACGCTATTCGGTCGACGACGACATCGGGGCGATAACGAAGATCGACGTCAACGAGATGGGCGAAGAGGCGTCGATCGTCCGTTTCGTGAACCAGATCATCGCCGAGGCCGACAGGCAGGGTGCGACGGACATCCATATCGAACCGCAGGAGACGGAGCTCAGGATCCGCTACAGGATAGACGGCATGCTCCACAAGGTGGACGTCCCGCCCCAGCTGAACAGGCTGAAATCGGCCATCATATCGCGAATCAAGGTCATGGCCAACCTCGACATCGCCGAAAAGCGCCTGCCTATGGACGGACGCATCGGCATTCGCATCGCAGGCCAGGATATCGACATACGCGTCTCCACGATGCCCGCTGCCTACGGCGAATCGATATCGCTGCGACTGCTCGCAAAGAGCGGAAACTTCGTGAAGATGGCGGACCTCGGCTTCAACGACCGCGACTTTTCCGTCGTGGACAAAATCATCCACCGCCCCAACGGGATATTCCTCGTCACCGGCCCTACCGGATCGGGAAAATCGACGTCGCTCTATTCGTTCCTTCACGAGGTCAACAAGATAGACGTGAGGATCATGACCGCCGAGGATCCGATCGAATACCATATGGCCGGCATAAACCAGGTTCAGATGCAGGCCGATATCGGCATGACGTTCGCCAGAGCCCTGCGCGCGTTCCTGCGCCAGGATCCCGACATCATAATGGTCGGCGAAATCCGCGACAGGGAAACGGCCGAAATCGCGATCAACGCGTCGCTTACGGGCCACATGGTGTTTTCCACCCTCCACACCAACGATGCGGCGGGCGCCTTTCCGCGCCTCATAGACATGGGCGTGGAGCCGTTCCTCATCGCATCCGCTGTCGCGGGCGTCATGGGCCAGCGCCTCTGCCGCCGCCTCTGCCAGAAGTGCAAGAAGGAAGTCCCGATCGACATGAAGTATTACACCCTCGACATCCCTCCGGCGAGAGATACCGTCTTCGAGCCCGCGGGATGCGACGCCTGCACGCGGACCGGCTACAAGGGCCGCCGTGCGCTCTTCGAGGTGCTGGAGGTCGACGAAGACATCGAAGGGGCCATCGTGCGGCGCGAGAATGCGACCCAGATAAGGAACCTGTCGCTCTCCAAAGGCATGAAGACGCTCCGTGAAGACGGATGGGCGAAGGTCTTCGCCGGCGTGACATCCGTGAAGGAGATAATGCGCGTCACCGAGGATCAGTGACGCGGAAGAACCGTCAGCCGCGCTGCCATGCCGTGCGGTCCGCCATCGCGGGTTTCATCCCGGCGAGCTTCGACAGCACTCCGGCCGCGTAGATCCAGAGCGTCGCCAGGCACGCGGGGATGTGCCACAGCGCAAGGCGCCTCGATCCGCGGGGCGCGCGGATCGCCATCATGAGCGCCTGCACCGCGAGCGGAACGACGAGCGCGCAGGAGACTGCGAAGAGCGCGATTCCGCCCCTGCGCTGCGCCTTCCACGGATAGGTCCGGTCCTTGGTCTTCGCGAAAAACAGGAAATCCCTTATCCTTCGGCGCTGCTTGCGGACGAAATCCCCGAACTTCGCGCAGTAGAGATGGATTATGGAGGTCTCCACCTTGGCGATCGCCCCGCATCCCTTGGCGACCGCCATCGCCGCGACGTCGATGTCGAAAAAGTACGGCTCCCACGATACGCGGTCGAGTATGCGCCTGCGGAAGACGAATCCGTTTGCGCCGATCGTCGGCATCCTGTCCTTGATGTCCAGCTTGAGCCATCCGTCCTTGCGTTCGGCGGGAATGTCGAGCCCGGTCCACTTTCCCGTGACTGCGCAGACGCGGTCGTAGTTCCCGACGAAAAGGCATACGGGGTCGTTCATGCCGAGAAGGGCGAAGTATCGCGTGAGGGAGGGGTCCGTTTCCCTCGCGGAGTAGCGGATCGGCTCCGCCGCGAAGACGGACGCGTCTTCGAAGGGCGCGGACATCTTCCTCAGCCAGTCGCGCGAGGGGAGTATGTTGTCGGAATCGACGAGAGCGATCAGGTCTCCGCGCGAAGCCTTTATCCCCGCCGCCTTCCCCGCCTCGCCGGTCTTGAGGGGATTGCCGCATATCGCGTCCACGCCTTTTTCGCGCGCGATCGCCAGCGTGCCGTCCGTCGAGCCGGCGTCCGCAATCACTATTTCATAGCCGTCGCGCGGAAAATCCTGGGCGAGTATCGCGTCCAGGCATTCGCCTATCGTCGATGCGGAGTTGAGCGTCGGAATGACGAAAGATATCATGTCTATCTGTCCAGTGCGAATTTGCGGTTGAGTTCCCGGTTGGAAATGAAGAACAGCGTCGGCTTGCCCCTGGGGCACACGTACGGCATCCGCGCGGAACACAGGCTCTCCACCATCTTCACGGCGCCTTCTTCGGTAAGGGCGCTCGACGCGCCTGCGAACGACTTCGCGACGGACTTCGCCACAAGCTCCTCCCTCCAGCGCTCGCCGCCCCGGCGGGCGCCCGCCTCGGCAAGATCCCCCGAGACTGTCGCGAGAACGCCCCGGGCGTCGAGTCCGTCAAGGATCTGCGGAACGGCGTCGACCTTGAAGGTGTCCCGTCCGAATTCTTCGATGGCGAACCCCATTGCGCGCAGCGCCGGCAGGACGGACGACAGCCTCGCCGAGTCGCCCGGGGAGAGACGCACGGTCTCGGGGATGAGGAGCTGCTGGGAAGGGCATTGCGAATCTTTGGCTGCGTCCAGAAGCCTCTCGTACGCGATGCGCTCGCGCGCTGCCCGCGGATTCACCGTCACAAGCCCCGCGTCCGTTTCGAGAAGGACGAAGCCTTTCGCCGTCTGCGCGAGGTAGCGGAACCATATCCACGGACGCGAGGCCGTGGAGTCGGGCGATGTCGCGAATTCTATCTGCACGGGCGCCGGTTCAGGCGGCGGCGGAAGAACGCGCTCCTGCGCAGGTCTCGGAGGCGGCGGAAGAACGGGCTCCTGCGCCGGTCTCGGAGGCGGCGCTTCCGGCGGCGCCTGCACCGCTGCCGCCGGCCTGGCGGCGGGCTCCGGATCGCTCTTGGAGAAGGGCTGCGGTTTTATGGCTTTCCCGACAGCTTCGGCTATCGCGGCTTTTACGTCGTTCGCGTTCCTGAACCGCACCTCCCGCTTGGTCGGATGCACGTTTACGTCCACTTCTCCCGGCGGCAGGTCTATGAACAGTATTGCGGCCGGACGCACGTTCCCCGCGCGGTTCGGATACGCCTCGCGCAGCGCGTAGGCTACGGCCGGCGCGCTGGCGGGGCGTCCGTTCACGAAGACATGCTGGTCGTGGCGCGTCGGCTGCAGAAGATTCGGCTTTTCGATGAAGCCGTGCGCCCTCACCTGCGCATGGGTCGCGTCCATCTTCAGGAGGTCCGCGGTGAAGGCCGGACCGAACAGATCGCGCACGCGCCCCTCCAGACTCTCCGAGGGGGCGAGCCGGTAGAGTTCGCGTCCGTCCACCGAAAGCGAAAACCCGATTCCCGGATTCGCCAGCGCATGGACCGTGAAGATCTGCTTTGCGTGGTTTTCCTCCGTCGCGAAGGACTTGAGGAATTTGCGCCGCGCCGGCACGTTGCAGAAGAGGTCCCGCACCTCGACGAGCGTGCCAGGAGGGCAGCCGGCCGCGCGGACTTCGGCGAGAACGCCGGCATTAACCTGCACCGCCGTCCCTTCGTCGGTGTCGCGCCTGCGCGTCGTCAGCGTGAAGCGCGAGACGGAGGCGATCGACGGTATCGCCTCGCCGCGGAAGCCGAGGGTGTCTATCTTCTCGATGTCGTCCACGTCGAGTATCTTCGACGTGGCCTGGCGCTCCAGGCACAGCAGCGCGTCGTCTCTCGTCATTCCGCATCCGTCGTCCTGGACGGAGACGAGCTTGCGTCCGCCCTGGACGATCGCTATCTTGACGTTCTTCGCGCCGGCGTCTATCGCGTTCTCGACGAGTTCCTTCACGACCGAAGCGGGCCGCTCCACAACCTCTCCGGCCGCGATCTTGTTCGCGACATGGAGCGGAAGAACGCGTACGTGTCCGTCTCGGCGAGCCATGCTCAGATGTCCAGCGAGACGTTCCGCCTGAGGAACGTCGGCGTGTCGAGATCCTCCCCGCGCCAGATGGTGGGCTCGACGTTGTTGAACCGGCCTCGTCCTTGCGGACCCGGCGCCAGCGGGTTCGCCGCGGAACGCCTGCGCGAGCCCCTGCGCGACCCCTCCGCAGGCTCGGAGAACGGCTTGTCTTCCGCCGGACCCGACTCGAACAGCATCACGGCGACCGAAAGTCGTCCTGTGAACGTCGCCTCGTCGTTCACCGTCGCGATGTCGAAGCTGGCCCTCTCGCCGAAGGCCGATCTGATCCCGTCCGCTATCGCCCCGACTTCGGAAAGTCTCAGGTCCTCGCCCGCCAGGATTCCGCAGACTATCGATTTCACCGGCCCCGCCCCCTCCGCGAGCAGGGACGAGCGCTTGAGCGCGTCCAGCGCTTTCGCCGCGCGGTCCGGACCCTGCTCCGTGACGGTCGCGAAACGCCCGTTCCCCGCCATCCCGATGATGCGGCGCATGCGCTCGACGTCCAATCTTATGTATCCCGGCTTCGCCAGCATCCGCCAGAAGAGCGTTATGCCCGATGCCATCGCGCCTATGGCCCTGCGCATGGCCTCGTCCATGTTGTCCGTTCCCGCGACAAGCTTGTCGAGCGGAAGGAAGATCGCCGCGCTCGCCTCTTCCGATATCGATGTCGTCATGCCCGCCGCCCGGCTCATGCAATCGTCTCCCTGGAAGGAGAAGGGCATCGTCGCGAAAACGAGCGACGGTATCCCCGCTTCCTTCAGGTGCCTGCATATCGCCACCGTCGCGCCGGCCCCCGTCCCTCCGCCGAGGCCCGCCGCGATCACGGCCAGCCTGACCCCCTCGAGATGCGCGTCGAAGGAGGCGAGCGAATCCTCGGCCGCCAATCGCGCCTGCGCCGGGTCTCCGCCGGTGCCGTGTCCGGAAAGCCTGTCGCCCCCGAGCAGTATGAACGGTTCGCCGGAGGCGCCGGACGAGGCGTCCGTGTCGGCAAGCACGTATCTGAGGCCGCCGCCGAAGGCGCGGCCTACGCCGCTTGCGATGGCCGACCCCGCAGTGCCTACGCCTATGAGCAGAAGCGGTTGGTTTTCGTTCATTTGAAGAGTCCTTTGAAAAAGCTTCCGAAAAACGATTTCTCCTCGTAGTTGCGGTGGGCGTAGACGAGTGCGCCCGATATCGCAGCGAACGATGCCGGATTCGGCACGTGCTCGAGCCCCCCTATTTCGAGCGGAACGCCGATCCTGGCCGGAAGGCCAAGCTCTTTCGCCACGAGCGCTTCGATTCCGCGCTGGGCCGCGCCTCCGCCAGTGAGGACGGCGCCCGCGTTGAGCCTGTGCAGAAGATCCCTGTCCTCGAGGTCCATGCGTATGAGCGAGAGCAGCTCCTTGAGGCGCAGGTTGACCACCGTGTCGAGGGCTTTGCGCGAGACCGTCTTCCCTTCCATGAGCGGAGAGAACCCCGGCAGCTTGACGCGCGCCGACGCCGAGCGGTCCGCCCCGACGACTGCGTTCGCCTCCGTGCGTTTCAGCTCTTCCGCCTGGGCCTGCGTGGTCTGGAAAGCGTAGGAGATGTCGCTCGTCACGTGGTCCCCGCCTATCCCGATCGCGTTGGCGAGGACGGGATATCCGTCGATGCAGACCGTCCACCCCGTCGAGCCGCCTCCGAGATCGAGCACCAGCGCCCCGTTGCGCCTGTCGGCGGGCGAGAGCACCGCGTCCGCCGCGCAGGTGGCCGCGAAAAGGGGATCGCGTATCTCCAGGTGCGCCTCCGCGGCGGCCGTCCTTGCGTTGTCTATCCTGTTCTTGTCGGCGTGTATCTGCAGGGTGTCGAGCTTGAGGACGCGTCCGCTCATGCCTTTCGGGGAGACGATCCCTTCGAGCCCGTCCAGTTCGTACGCCTGCTCGACGATGTCGAGAAGCTCCCTGTCGCGCGGGAGGGACATGAGCTGCGACGATCTTACGACCTCGTTTATGTCGTCGGCGCTCACTTTCGACCCCGCCACCTGCGCCGTCCCCTGGTACGGATCGGCCTTGACGTGCTGGCCCGACACCACGAGAAACGCGTTCCCGACAGTGATCGAGTCTCCCGTCGCGCTTTGCTTCCTGCCGACCTCCCGCAGGACGCTTTTTATCGATTGCGTCGCCTGCGATATGTCGAGTATCTGGCTTTTGCGCACGCCTGTGGACGGGATCTCGGCGTGGCAGGCAACCTTCAGCCTGCCTCCCGTCTCCGCCTCCCCTATGGCGAGGACGGTTCGGCTCGTGCCTATCTCGAGCGCGGCGTAGATGTTGGTCATTGGACGGATACCTCCTCTGCGGGCATCGCCGTCTGCTCGACGGCGACTTGATCCAGGTTTGATGCTGTGAACGAATACGGGCCGTCGTAGAGTTTCGAAGCGACCGCGTCGCGCACGTTTCCGAGTATGTGCTCGAGATTCGGTCCGTTGACGCCGTCGGGCTGATCTATGAGGCGCCACGAAATCTTCACGAGTTTGTGGTCGCTCAGCGATATCGTGAGATACGTGCCGTCGGCTACGGATATCTCGGATTCCTCGAGGGAGAGCGGGGCGTATTCCAGCCTTGCCAGCCGCTCGACCACCGCGAGCGCCGTCACGAGCCTCCCGGAGAGCTTCTCCCCCTGCGGGGTCGGCGAGGTTTCGCCCGTTATGAGCGGGAGATGGGCCGAATCGCCGAGGTTGTAGAGGAACACCACCCCCTCCGCGTCCACGGCGTCCCATGTCGTCCTTACGCCTTTGCCGACGCGCCTTCTCCTGATGTTCACGCGCGCTACGGGGATGCGCTCGCTCAGGACGATGTCCACGCCGTCCGGGAGCCTGCGCGTGATCTGCACGTCGCGCACTATCGGACGCTCCCTCATGACGGTTTTGCGCATTCCGTCGAAGTCGATCTTCGCGAGATTGCATCCGTTCGTGAGGCCGAACCATTCGAAGACGTTCTCCTCCGAAATGTGCGGGGTCGCGCTTACGGTCACCGTCCTGCGTCCGCCCGATTCGCCCTTGACGTCCTCAACGACGCACTGGTCCTCCCAAACCCTGCGCATTTTCCTGTACGCGACCGTCGCAGCCGCCAGCGCGCAGAGGAATGCGGCCAGCGAGAGCGCGAGCTTGATCTTCCTCCTCCCCGACGGGGTGAGCTTGCTGCCCGCCGCCTTCTGCGCGGTGTGCAGACGCTGCGGCTTTTTCCCGTTCACCTTCTTCATCGTCTGTCGAAGGCCGCTTCGGCGAGGATGCGCTCGCACACCCCGGCGAACGTGAGGCCGGTGCAGATGCCCGCCTTGGGCACGAGCGAGTGGGAGGTGAAACCGGGGGAGGTGTTGAGCTCCAGGACGAAAGGCGAACCGTCCGGCGCGACACGGAAATCGACCCTCGCGACTCCGCGGCACCCGATGGCGCGCCACGCCTCGGCGGCGATCTCCTTCAGGCGCTTTTCGAGGGCTTTGTCCGCGGGGTCGGCCGAGTCGGCGAGAAACGGGTATGCGGTCTCGGAGGAGTTGTACTTCTCCTCGTAGCCGTACCATCCGCCCTTGGCGATTATCTCGATCGCGGGAAGGGGCTCGCCGGCGATGATGCCGACGGTCGTTTCGCGGCCCGGGATGTACGCCTCGACCAGCGCTTCGCGTCCGTCGATCCTGAGGCAGTCCTCGAGCGCCGGGATGAATTCCGCGGACGTGTTCACGAGATGGACGCCTACCGAGCTTCCGTCCCTCGGCGCCTTGACGACGCAGGGCAGCGCCTCGTCGGGCGGAAGGGCTGGCTTTTCGCCGATGGCGACGGTGCGCCACGGGGGTGTGGGCACGCCGGCCGAGTCTAGGATGCGCTTCGTTTCGATCTTGTCCATCGCGATTCGCGAGGCGGCGGCGCCGGGCCCGGTGTAGGGTATGCCCGCCGCATCGAGGGCGGACTGCACGCCGCCGTTCTCGCCCCATCCGCCATGCAGGGCTATGTAGGCGGCGTCGACGTTCTCCGGCAGCGCATCGATGCTGTCGGAGTCGAGGATGGTCGGCAAGACTTCGAATTTCCCGAGCGATTCCAGCGCTTTTGCGACGTTTGCGCCGCTGGCCAGCGAAACTTCGCGCTCGCTCGATGTTCCGCCCATCAATACTGCAATTCTTCTCATCGCGCATATTATACCAAATTTGGCGTGTCTCGGCTACGCGCGCACAGCTGTCCGCGGCAAAAAAACGCTCTTGCTCCCGCCCGCCGCGCCCGTCACGCCCCTATGTCCGTTCTGCTCCGTCCGCCGCGCCCCTATGTCCGTTCTGCTCCGTCCGCCGCGCCCCTATGTCCGTCCTGCTCGCGGGTCGCAAGACCCGCGTCCCCTCCAGCGTCGACCTTACTCGACCTTATCCCGTGTGTGGGCGTGTGTGGGCGCGTGTGTGTGTTGCCTGTCATTACGCGACCTCTTTCGATGCAACCGTGCTCCCTGTGCAGGATGGGCGATTTCGCCGTCCTTGCGATGCTGCTTGACCTTAGGCGACCCTGTCCGACCCTACGTCCGTCCTGCTCGCGGGTCGCAAGACCCGCGTCCCCTCCAGCGTCGACCTTACTCGACCTTATCCC
>JAILJX010000111.1 GCA_024694365.1 Kiritimatiellia bacterium | reverse complement strand
AGCCCGAGACTCCGAGTCCCGAAGTGCGCCTGAACTCGAGGTTTCGGTTGGATGAAGCGCTCGAGCCGTTGTAGATGTAGGAGCCTCCGTCGAAGACCCAATACTGCGCATCGTTCGGCGAAGCGCCGAGGGAGGACGCCGTTCCGCCATCGGCTATCGAGTTGAACCAGATCGTACCTTCGTGGTTTATTATCTTCCCCAAGTACGAACCCGCGCCTATCAGATAAAGCGAGCCCGTATTCCCCTTGTTGATCGAGGTGAGGGAGTCGGTCGAGCCTTCGTACTCGCCGATGTTCCCGACCTTGTTGAGTGTCAAATCTCCCGTCCCGTTCACGACTATCGATTCGGGCTTTACGAACGACTGGATGTTAACCTTCTGGGTCGTCTCCGTGTCGAGGAGAACCTTGTTGCCGTCAGCGAACATCGTGCGCTCGACCCAATAGCGATGGGTTCCATCCCAATACGACTGGCCTTCCGCGAGATGGAGATCGGGCACGTAAGTGTCGATGTCGACCTCTGTCTGAGGCGCGGAGCGTGTGTTGATGTAAATCTCCGCGGGATCGGAATAGACGTAACTCCCGTTTTCGAGCCCTACGGCCCTTACGCGGAGGTTGTAGTAGGTTCCGGGAGTAAGGCCCGTCACGCGGTAGTAGTTGGTGTTCGGCTGGCAGCGGTATACGGTCCGCCAGTCGCCGTTCACCTTCTTTTCGACGAGGAAGCCTATTTCGCCGTAAGTATAGTCGCGCCATGTAAGCTTTATCGTGGTCGTCGTGTCGGAAACCGCGCCCAGGGTGAAGGGGGGCCTCAAGTAGAGTTCCCTATCCTCGGCGGTGATGGAGTTGATGTAGTTCTCTATGTTGAGCCTGCCGTTCGAAGCCTTCCAAAGAGCGTCGGCGGCGTTGGCCTTGTCGAGTCCGTTCGCCTCTTCCCACGAGTCGGGAATCCCGTCGCCGTCGCTGTTGGTCTTCTTCGTCCCTCCGTACCAAGTCCAGCTGTCGGGAGCGCCGATCGCGAGCGACGACTCGTAAGTGATTAGCCCGCCAGACTTGCCGACCGATTCGACTTCATCTACCATGTAGCAATCGTTCGGATCGCGGTAGGGAAGAGAGGCTCCCACTTTGCGGAGGTTCTTTTCGAGGAGCTCATATCCCGGGTAGAGGGGGACGACAGGGTAACCGTAGCGCGTTGAAACCTTGTCGCCGCCGCCCGTCTGCGAGGAGTCGATGCATGTCGCGTCAAGCTTTCCGTTTCTGTTGAAATCCTGCCAGTTGTCCGCGCCGTAGAAGTGGAAGTCGGAGTTGCCTCCCCCGAGCGCATTGGAAGATGAGCTCGCGGGTCCGTTGATGAAGAGGTTCCCCTCTATGACGCAGTAGCTGGAGCCCGAAGAGTCGCCGCCCATTATGTAGCAGCCGTTCTTCCAGTTGTAGACGATGTTGTTGGCGTAGTGGTTGATGCCCTTGACCTTGTTGTTTCTCGTCGAGTTGTCGACATAGAGGTTGCGCCAGAGCGTTATGTAGTCGCCCTGCATGAGCCCGCCCGCAGAATGCGTCATGAGGCCCTGGCCGAAGATGCAGTTCTGCAGCGTTATGTTGGAGGGCGGCGTTCCTTTTCCGTCGGGATTGATGGAGAAAGTCTCGTCCAGCCCCCACGAGAAGGAGCAGTGGTCGAATATCATGTTCGCGCCGTTCGCGATCCCCGCGCAGTCTTTCCCCGAGCTTCCTCCATGTCCCATGCGCCAGCGAAGATAGCGGCAGATTATGTTGCTCGCGCCCGAGAAGGAGCACCCGTCTCCATACACGGTTATCCCTTCGCCGGGAGCGGTCTGGCCCGCGATGTATAGGTTGGAGGCGAAGGTGATGCGCGAATTTATCTTGATGAGTCCGCCCACGTCGAATACTACGATGCGGTTGGACTTGGATACTGCATCTCTGAGCGAGCCCGCCCCCGAGTCGTTCAGGTTCGTCACATGGTAGACTGTCGGCGAAGAGGAAGCCCTCGCGCCTTTCGCGAATCTTCCCCAGCCCTGCGCTCCGGGGAAGGCAGTCCCGTCTTCATCCTCGAACTCGTCCTCGTCTGCATCGTCCTCGGTGTTCTCGCCGTAGCTCCCCGTATCGGTGCTCGATATGCACCAGCCTCCCGCGCCGTCTGAGAAGAGGGGGACTTCCGTCCCTTCAAAGACGAAGGTGGGATTTCCGTCGCAGTAGACGGGCGTATACTTCCCGTCGTTTTCGTCATGCCAATCCGCGGGGAAGCGGATCGTCACGCTCTTTCCCGCGGCGCCTGTTATCTTGAGTACATAGCGCGAGCTGGAGGCCTCGTAAGTGGCGCCGTCGACCGCAGGAATCGTGAGCGCGCCTTCGCCCTGCCAATAGACGTTGTCTGCGGTCCTTAAAGTCCCGTTCTCGACAGTTCCGCATCCGTAGAAGCTCGATACCGTCAGATCGAAGCCGCCCAAATCGAGAGTGGAGCCCGCCGCCATCGTGACATAGTTGGACGCGGTGAAGGGGAGATATTCGCTTTTGAAACCCCATTTCCACATGAGGTAGTCCTCGATGCCGATGCGTTCGTCGTCGGTGACTTCGCGGCTGAAGAGCACAACCTCGCCCCAGGTCATGGCTGTGAGCGCGCCGAGATAGATGGTGTCGGAGGAGTATCGCGTCCACTGTCCGACGCAGGATAAAACGAAGGGCGACTGCGTTACAGGGCAGCCTGCAACTCCGTTCTGGTACATTCCCCAAGTCCCGGTCCAGCTACCGTAGTTGTTTCTCTCCCAATAGGAGCCGTTGTTGTGCCTGGAAATAGACCAGCGGCTTGCTCCATCCTTGCCGCCGGTATCGCTGGAGAGGAATAGATGTTCGTAGTTCGGCGTATTGTGGCTTTGCAGGACTGCGAAAGTCGATACGCATCCTTTAGCC
>JAILJX010000108.1 GCA_024694365.1 Kiritimatiellia bacterium | reverse complement strand
GATGCGCTTGCCGCCGGCGCCGACGGCGTGGCGCATCGCGGCGGAGAGCGCCGCGGGCCGCGCGGAGGCGGCGGGCAGGATTTCGTCGAGGGCGGACTCCACAATCGCCAGATAACCGTCGCGGCTTCCCATCTCAGGCGTCCTCCAGGGTGGATTGGATGGCGACGGTGAGCTCGTGCTTATCGCCGGGGGCGAGGGGCGGCGGGCAATCGGGCCACGCCGTCACGGGCTCGACGCAGACGAACGAGCGCCAGTCGTCGGCGGAGAAGTCGGCTATCTTGGCGCCGGGTCCGGGATTCCACACAATGGCGGAGGCGTTGCCGGACGACACCATGGCTATGGCGCGGCGGAGGCCCGGATCGAGGACGGCGAATTCGTGCTTGAGCGCGGGCTTGAGGGTGAAGACGTGGTCGGTCGCCGACGTCATCGCGAGATCTCCGGACTGGACGTGGGAGCTCATGTCCTCGGCGTAGATGAAGCTGCAGCCGTCCAATCCCCTGACGGACACCCCGTCGCGTTCGCGGACCATGAAATAGGGATGGAAGCCGCAGGTGAACGAGAAAGGCTCCGTGCCGGTGTTCCTGGTGACAAGCTTGAGGTTGAGCTTCATCGAGACGGATATGACGACCTCGAGATCGAAATCGTGGGGCCAGAGGGTTTTGGTGTCGGGGGAGGAGACGAGGGCGAGGGTGATTTCGGTCATGTCCTCGGAATACTGCGTGCCCCTGACCTCGAAAGGCATGATGCGGGCGAAGCCGTGCTGTGGCAGGGACGGGATGGAGAGCTTGCCGAACTGCGGCCAGCACACGGGGATTCCGCCATGGAGGGATTCGTTGCGGTTGTAGTCGCGCTTTGCGGGGCGGAAGATCACGGGGCTGTGGCCGGTCGGGCGGTATGAAAGGACGTTCGCGCCGAGAAGAGCGATCTCGGCGGAGCCGAACTTGTTCGTTATGGCGACTTCGGGATAGCCGCAATGCCCCTGCCTGAAGACGATGCGCCCCGGAGCGCCGAAGCGGGTGTTGAGCTGTTCGATGGTCATTGTCGTTTTCCTTTCATTTTCACTTTGAAGCCGGTTGCCGGCCGGGCCGCGCGCAGAGGCCGTCCACGAGAGAGCGCAAGGCGTCGACTTCGCTTCGCAGGGCGGCGATCTCCCTGTCGTGGTCCCTGAGGCGGGCGTTGTGTCCGCGCCACACGAAATCCAGCTGGCGGAGGGCGACCGAGCCGAGGATGGAGGAGAGTCCGAACCGGCGGGCCTTGTCGGCGAGGGCGTCGCCCTTCAGCCTGAACCATCTGGCGAGGGCGGCGGAGACGGTCTCGGGGGAGCAGACCTCCATGAGAAGCCTGACGCCCTCGCGTCCGTCCTCCTCGCTCTCGAGCCGCTCCATCGCCTCGGAGACGCTGGCGAGGGCCATCCTCGTCTCGAGGCGGGCGAGCGCGGCGTCGGCGGGGGAGCCGTCGGGGAAGGCGGACGAGCGGTACGCTTTCATGCAGGCTAGCTCCTCGAACTTGGCGAACGAGCCGAAATACTCTTCGCGGGAGAGGAACGGGCGGTAGGATATGCCGTCGCCGACGGTGTAGCGGTAGAGTCTGTCCCCGACGACCTGTGCGCCGGAGCATCCGGCGATCATCATGTAGAGCGCGCAGAGGTCCTCCTGAAAGACGATTCTCCTGTCGCTCATGCGCGAGAACGCGGCCTTGGCCACGGACGTCCTGACGGCCTTGGCGATAAGGTGGCCCGGGATGGTCTCCTTGACGAAGACGGCGTCGAACATGTCGTCGCGGGAGAGCGTCCGGGCGGAGGGGTTGAATTTCGCGGCGAGCGAGGCGGCGACGACGCCGAGCCTCTCCGAGGCGGCGGAGACGTCGGCGCCGAACACGACGATGCCGGCGGAGGTGGAGGAAAGGATCGGGGAGAGGCGCTCGACGGCCGAGGGGTCGAGCGAGTCGTCCGGGTCGAGAAAGAGGCACCATCCGCCCCTCGCCGCGGCGACCGCCCTTTTCCGCGCGCAGTGGGTGCCGCGGTTCTCTCCGCTCCCGGACCTGATGCGCGGATCGCGGCGCGCGTATTCCGCGAGGATGCTCAAGCTGGAGTCGGTAGAGCCGTCGTCGATGCAGACGGCCTCCCAATCGCCGCAGGTCTGTGCGAGAAGCGAATCGAGGCAGCGCCGGAGGGTCGCCTCGGCGTTGAAGACCGGCACGATGGCGGTCGCGAGAGGGAGGGAGTCGGGCATGCGATCACAGGCTGCTGCGCACGCCGGCGGCGCGCAGAACCTTCCCCCATGCGTGTTTGACGGTATAGACGATGCCGTTGTCGCCTATGCACTTGACGCCGCCCCAGGCCTTGCGCAAAGGCCATGTGAGGACGCTGCGGCGCACGGGCTTCTTGATCGCGGGCGCCTTGGAGACGTCCGGGAGCATGTCGCGCAGACGGCGGTGGACGGCGGACTGCAGGCGCTTGAGGGCCTCGGCGGTGGACGGCTTCGGGGGATTCGCGAGAGCGGCGGCGATCGCCGCGGAGTCGGCGGGGTTGGAGACGACGTGCGAATCCTCCTTGAGCTGGCGCAGAAGCGTGACGCTTCTCAAGGGCGGCTTGCCGAGGTAGTTCGGAAGAACCGCGAACGGCTTGCGGTAGATGAGGGAGAACGCGGTACCGTGGAAGGAGGAGGTGATGACGGCGGACGCGTCGCGGAAATACGCGAGGAAGCGGTCCGGCGAGGCGTTGATGACGACGTCCTTGCCCCCCTTCTGGCGGTAGTGTCCGTACTGGTAGCACTGCACGGTCACGAGCTTGAGGCCCATCCTCGCCGCGGCTTCGCGGGCCGCCTTCCACGTAGATTCGACGTAGAAGAGCGAGTAGACGAGGAGATAGGGCTTCTTGACGAGGCGCTTGGGGTAGGCGATGCGGTTGAAGTCGGCCGCGTTGAGAAGGAGCGTCGGATCCGGATCGACCATGGGCTTGCGTCCGTAGCGGTCGCGGAGGTCCGGCAGAAGATTCTCCCTGACGGACACGTTCTCGAAGCGCCTGGCGGCGCCGGCGATGGCGGGCAGGCGATCCTTCGCGGGGGGCTTGTCGCCCATGCTTATCGCGTAGGAATAGCGCAGCAGGCGCGGATTGCCGAACATGG
The DNA here is from genome assembly GCA_024694365.1 of Kiritimatiellia bacterium. Taxonomy (GTDB): domain Bacteria; phylum Verrucomicrobiota; class Kiritimatiellia; order RFP12; family UBA1067; genus UBA1067. The sequence continues at coordinate 4,599 of JAILJX010000108.1, read as the reverse complement.
TCGTGAGGAAGTAGGAGGTCTCCGTCCTTGTGATGCCGCTGTTCCAGACCTGGTCGCTGCCGACGATCACGGCGCCGTAGCGCTTGTCGACATCCTCCTTCTTCATGGGGACGATCCTGAGGCAGTGCTTGGCGAACATGCGGAAGCGGTGGCGCTTGACGTCCTCGACGCCGATGGCCCTCAGCTCCTTCATGAACGCCTCGCCGCGCGAGAGGTTCTTCCTGCGGTCCTTGCAGAAGCGCGGGTAGTAGCCGATGCCGATGCAGTCGGGGAATTCAGGATCGAAGCCGAGCCGGCGCAGGACGATCTGCAGGGCCCAGGCCTGGAGGTGGGCGCCGCAGTTGAACGCGGTGTGGAAAGTGAGGATGGCGATCTTCCTGGAATTCATGGTCCTTTTCACCGCGCGCGGCGCGGGGGCCTTTGCGGGGGCCTTGGCCGGGGCGGGGGAAGGCTTGCGCTCGGCCGGGGCCGATGGCGCGGGCGCGGCCGGGGCGGCCGGCGCGGGGCCGTCGATAAGCGTCATCAGGCGCAGCGCGTCGCTGTCGGAGGGTCCGTTCGTGAAGACCTCGAGCAGCATGGGCTTTTCGGCGGGGGCCGGGCTCCAGAACCTCGGGGCGACCTCGAGATACTCCTCCTTGGACGAGGCGGACATGTACTCGAAGCCGAGGTCGCCCGCATAGTGGCGGACGAGAGCCCTGGACTTCGAGCCGTAGTGTCCGTCGGCGGCGATGAATCTGTCCGCCGATTCGCCGAATTTGTAGGCGGGATGGTTGAAGATGCGGAACTCCACGCCCTTGCCGTTGTTGACGAGAAGGATCCTCAGGTTGCGTCCGACGTGCCTGTTGCCGAGGGCGTTCATGTCGTAGAAGAACGCGAGGTCGCCGAGGACGGCGAAATGCAGCCGCTTGGGGTCGGCGAGCGAGGCGCCGAGGACCGTCGAGAGGCAGCCGTCGATGCCGAAGCCGCCGGTGTTGCACGACGCGGCCACGCCGCGGGGGATGGGCCAGAGCGTCCAGCTTCTGAACGAGTTGAGGATGCCGAAATGCACGACGCTGTCGCCCGGGATGGAGCGGGAGCCCTGCGACGCGACCCAGATGTTGGAGAACGGCAGATCGGGGACGCGCGAGAGGAGGTCTGCGGCGTACGCGGAGAATCCGTCGCGGTAGGCGGAGGACGCCGGCGCGCCGGGGACCTTCGCGTATTCGCCGAAGAAGCGCTCCTCGTCCATCTCGAAGACCTCGAAGAGGCGGCGGAAAGTATCCCTGATCTCGCCGTCGGGGCTTACGCGCCAGACCTTCGCCATGATGCCGCAGATGTGCATGGAGGGATAGTCGCCCGAGACCTCGCCGATGTGGATGAGGATGTCGGGGCGGTAGCGCTCGTAGCGGCGGCTCTGCTGATAGCACGCGAGCGCGCCGTTGATGCCGTACGCGCCGCGGTAGTTGGACGCGTGGTCGCAGACGACGACGGCTCCGTAGCGGCGGCAGAAGAGGTCGACGCTCCTCTCGAGGGAGGCGGACCAGGGGACGTGGGCGCCGACGAATATGCAGACCTTGGCCCCTTCGGGGATGGCGGGGAGGGTCTGGCCCGGGAAGCGGCGGCGGATCACCCTGACGGGCGGCAGGACGGCGACGCTGTAGTCGGAGCTGTAGCCGGTTTCGAGATTTATGTGGGCGGGTCCGCCGCCGTGGCGGGTAAGCTCGAGTATCGCCCTGTTGGCGGCGACGGTGTCCTGCCATTCGTCGTCTTTGCAGTTGACCAGCGGCATGGAGACGCTGAGGCGCACGACATCCGGCTGCCGGGACGAGCGGTCCATGACCTGGGGGGTGAGCTGTCCGACGCGGCGCTCGCAGAGGGTGCCCGTCACGGCGAGGACGGGGAGTTTGCGGTAGTAGGCCTCGGTGAGGCCGGGCAGATAGTTTCGGCTCGCGGTCGCGCCGGTGCATGTTATGACGACGGGCTTTCCGCGTTCGGCGGCGAGTCCGCACGCCATGTAGGCGGCGGAGCGTTCGTCCGGCGCGGAATAGACTTCGAAGGAGCCGTCGTACTGGAGGCTCGCGACGAACGTAAGGTTGGTCGTCCCCGGGGAGGCGATCACCGTGCGGATGCCGTGGGCCTTCAGCGCGGCGATCAGGATCTGCACATTGCGCTCGGCGGTGTAGCGGGGCGTGCCGGCGGCCGCGGCGGAAGGCTCGATCCCGCAGGCCTTGTCGTGGAGCGCGTCGAGCTCGGGGTTGATCTTGAGGAACGAGGGCGCGGAGAGGAATTTCCTGAGGCAGCTTTCGAGAGCCTCGAGAGGGTCGCGGAAGGTGGAGACGTCGATGAACCTGCCTATCTTCGAATCGTCGAAGACGCGGTCGTAGCGCCTGTCGTAAACGACCTGGTACTTGAGAAGGCCGGGGACGTCCAGCTGGCACGATTCGCGCGTCATCACGACCTCGGGGCGCTTGCCGGTCTCCTCGGCGATCACGCGCACGTAGAGGTCGAGAACGTCGCGCCACAGGATGCTGCGCAGGCCCGTTATGTGGTAAGTCTCGCCGAGGGCCTCGCTCCTGCCGATGACGGCGGCCATGCCGCGCGCGACGTCGCGTCCGTAGGTAAGCGTCGTGGTCCTGCAGGCGATGTCCTCGGAGAAGACGATCGGCTTGCCGGCGAGGGCGCGGGCGAGCCAGTTCTCCTTTTCGAGCGGTCCGAGCTGAAGGCGCTGTTCGCTGAAGGTGACGTAGGGGCGGATTATCGTCCAGTTTTTCTTCGGATGGGAGGCGAGGATGTCCTCGGACCTGCCCTTGGAGAGGGCGTATTCGTTGGTCGCGAGGTATTCGGGGTCGGTCGCGGTGTCGACGATGCGGGGGGAGGTTTCCGTTATCGGCTTCATGCCGGCGTCGGCATAGACGCGGGAGGAGCTGAGGAAGACGTACTGTCCGGCGGAGGCGAGAAGCATGTCGAGGCTCTGGCCGAATCCGTCCGGGCCATGGATCATGAAGTCGACGACCACGTCCCATTTCGATGCCATGAGCTTGCGGAAGAATGCGGGCTCGAGGGCGTTGCCCTGCAGATAGACGATGTTGCCGGAGTCGTCGTGGGCGCTGCGGCTGGTGACGAAGACATGATGTCCCTCGGCCGCGAGGATGTCGCGGAGATGGGCGCCGAGGGCGCCCGTTCCGCCCATGAGAAGAACCTTGAGCTTCCCGTCCTTGGGGACGACGACCGGGTATCCCGCGAGGTGGAGGTTCTTCTGCCAGCGCGGGAAGTTCGCGTCGAAGAACTCCTTCCACCCTTCAACGATCTTTTCCTGCAGACCGGCGTCGGAATAGTTGGCGAACGCCTTTACGCGCAATACGTAGCTAAGCGAGCAGTTGCGCCATATGTGGGGGGCGAGGAGGGTGAAAAGACCGGCCTCGCGCGCCTTGCGGCAGATTATGCGATACGCCTTGGGGCAGTCGAGAAGCCTCGCGTCGTAGCTGCGCGTGGCGGCGCCCTCGCTGGATTTCGAATAGCGGTAGCCGATGTAGGGGATCGAGGCGAAATTCTTCGCGACGAGGTCGACGTCGAAGAGGAAAAGATGGTCCTCGTGGTAGCCGAACGGGGCGAAGCGTATCGAATTGCCGTCGAGCATCGAGGCGCGGAAGAGCTTGTCCCAGATGTACTTCGTCTGGACGGCGACGATCTCGGGGATGGCGCGGATGTCGGGTCCCGTGCACTTCGAGCCGGGCATGGACGTTCGCGAGATCGCGCCTTCCTTCACTTCGCAGTGTCCGCACTGCACGACGTCGCAGTTTCCCGCCTCGGCCTTGGCGACGAGCCTTTCGTACATCTCCGGCTCGAGTTCGTCGTCGGCGTCGATGAATGCGATGTAGCGCCCCTGCGCGGCATCCATGCCGGCGTTCCTCGCGGCGCTCACGCCTTCGTTGGGGCGGTGAAGAACCTTGACGCGGGGATCGGAGGACGCCAGGGCGTCAAGAATGGCGGCCGTGCCGTCGGTGGAGCCGTCGTCGACGCATATGACCTCGATGTCGCGCAGAGTCTGCGCCAGCGCAGACTCCACCGCCCTTTTCACGTAGAGCTCTCCATTGTAGACCGGTATGATGGCGGATACTGTTTTCATGACTTGTGGTTTCCCTTGATTAATCTCCCTGCAAAACGGAACGGTGCGGCGATCGCGCGGCCGATGCGATAGTCTCTCGATGCGAGAAGCGACGCGATTTCGCCCTTGAGCGATGCGATTTCGCCCTTGAGCGATGCGATTTCGCCCTCGCGGGACGCAAGCAGCTTCTCGAGGCGGGCGACATCCCCGGCCCTCGCGTTGCGCTCCTCCAGAAACCTGCAGCGCTGGGCCCAGAGCTCCGACTCCTTCTTGCGCTGCTCCTCGATCTTCGCCTTCTGCCTGTCGATCCTCGCCTTCTGGCCGGCGACGATGGCCTTCTGCGCGTTGCCCTCCTCTACAAGCCTGCAGCGCTCGGCCCAGGGCTTCGACTTCTTCTTGCGCAGCTCCTAGATCTTCGCCTTCTGCCTGGCGATCCGCGCCTTCTGGCCGGCGACGATGGCCGTCGGCGCGTTGCGCTCCTCTACGAGCCTGCAGCGCTCGGCCCAGAGCTCCGA
>JAILJX010000094.1 GCA_024694365.1 Kiritimatiellia bacterium | reverse complement strand
TCAACAACGACCCGAAGCTCTTCGTCGGCCGCAACAGGGCGAACGAACTGCTCAACGCGGTGCGCGGAACCATCACGATCGAGAAGGTCAGGGACATCATCACGTCCGTGACCGCGACGGTGGATGGAATGAACGCCTCGGCGCTGAGGAAATCGGTCACGGGGGTGATCGCCGCCAGAGTGGAGGCGAGGCCGAGGTCCGAGTGGCCGAAATGGGCGCAAAAGATGTTGCATACGGAAGATCAAATCAAAGAATGGGCCAAATTGACCGCCCAGACGATCACTGACCGGGGCGAACCTGCAGGCGGCTGGGGAAGCCTGAATATCGCGGCCGCGGTGGCCGAGGTCGACGACACGCTGTCGGCCGCCTTCGCGGAGGTTCCCGAGCAAAACCATAACATGTTTGTGAAGATGGTTTTCGACAGGGGCGCCGGCGTGCTCAACAAATCCTCGGGCGGCGCGCTGAAGCCGAGGGAAGAGTGCGTGAAGGTCGCCAGGCAGGTCAAGAGCCTCTCCGATGCGGCGGCCGGACTGGTGAGCGAGTCGCAGGTCGGCAACAGCAAATACTTCACCGTCAGCAACATCGCGCGATGGTGCATCTCCCAGATGGCGGACCTGTTTCCGACGGAACTCTTCACGAAGATGGCGAAGCTCGGCCTCGAGCTTGAGCCGAATCCGCTTGACGACATCCACGCGGGGACGCCGATCGGTGTCATCAAGCAAAAGATGAAGGATTTCGCGTCTGCCGTGGAGAAGGCGATGTACAAGGTGCTGGCGGAAGATAAAAAGGCGGAAGATATGGTGCTCAAAGGCGGCGGGCAGGTAAGGTTCGAGCTGCAGAACCTGGTCGTGAGCATGGCGGTGACGAGATACGATTGGACGAATCCGGGCCTCAGGTTTGGTCTGAACCAGGTCGAAGCGCAGGATTTCATGGACAATGGCAGTCCTACGTCCCCTGAGGAGTTTTCCGTGCAGGCCATCATGCAGATGGTCGACCAGACGCTCGCGGAGATGGGCTTGACGAGGGACTACCACGGCAACGTCGGTTGAACGGCTGCAGAAAGGAGACATAAATGATTACAGCGTACGAACAGGCGATAAAGAGGCTTTCGGCGGCGACAGGCGCCGAGATAGACATCGGGCCCGACCGCATTGCGATGGTCGAAGTCGAGGGCGATATGATTATGCTCAGGCCCGCCGGCGAGGATGAGAGCGGCCTTACCGCCTTCAGCATATTGGCCGAGGGCGGGGACGACAATCCGCTGCCGCGCTCCGTGCTGGAGCTGGCCCTGGACATGAACCTCTTCGGGGTCAACACGGGAGGAGGGCACATAGGGTTCATCAAAGGCGGGCTCGTCTTCTCCCTGAGCCGTCCTCTGGAGGGGACGACGGCGGAGGCCGTCGCCGAGCAGCTTGTCGCCTTCACGCATCTCTCGAGGGAGCTCAAGTCGTCGCTCGACGAGGCCCGCGCGCGCGGCGACGTCAAGGACGCGTCCGCCGGCATCCCCGACATCCCCGCCGACAACATCATCATCGCGTAAAACGGCCATACGCCCTTAGGGTCGTTTAGGGGCGGAGGGTGGCGCGGGAGGCGGGAAAATGGTATAATGTTCCGCATCGGGGTGCTGCCGGACAATGACGTCCGGGTGCTGAGAAAAGACCCGTAGACTTGAACAGGGCAATGCCTGCGAAAGGAGATAGATGACCCAACTGGAAGCGGCCCGCAAGGGCCTTGTCACCGACGCGATGAAATCGGTCGCCGCGGACGAAAACACGCCGGTGGAGACTGTGCGCGCGGCCGTCGCGGACGGCACGGCGGTAATACCGCTCAACATCCACCGCACCAACTGCAAGCCAATAGGCGTAGGGCGGATGTTCACCACCAAGATAAACGCCAACCTCGGGCGCTCGATGACGCAGTCCGGGAAGGGCGACGAGCTGGAGAAGCTCGACATAGCGCTCAAGGCCGGCGCCGATTTCGTGATGGACCTCTCGGTAGGCGACGACGTAAAGGCCATACGCCGCGGAATGCTCGACGCGTCTACGCGTCCGCTCGGCACGGTGCCCGTGTACGAGACGATATCCCGGCTCAAAGGCGACATCCCGCACATGGATCCGTCGCTTCTCATAGGGGTCATACGCGAACAGGCCGAACAGGGCGTCGACTTCATGACGCTACACGCCGGACTTCTCCTGCGCCAGATTCCGCTCGCGATGAAGCGCAAGATGGGGATCGTCAGCCGCGGAGGGTCCATAATGGCCGAGTGGATGATGGAGAACCGCGCGGAGAATCCGCTCTATGTGCATTGGGACGAGGTCATGGACATCCTGGCCGAGCATGACGTGACGGTGTCTCTCGGCGACGGGCTGAGACCCGGGTGCCTGGCGGACGCCTCGGACGCTGCGCAGTTCTCGGAGCTGGACGTTCTGGGCGAACTCGTCGAACGCTGCCGCAAGCGCGGGGTGCAGGTCATGGTGGAGGGTCCGGGGCATGTCCCGTTCGACCAGGTAAGGATGAACATGGAGCGCGAGCAGGAGGTCTGCAAAGGCGCGCCGTTCTACGTGCTGGGGCCGGTCGTCACCGACATCGCCCCCGGCTACGACCACATCGTAAGCGCAATCGGCGCGACGGCAGCGGCCACCTACGGTGCGTCGCTTCTCTGCTACGTGACGCCGGCCGAGCATCTCGGGCTGCCCGACGGGGACGAAGTGCACCGCGGGTGCATCGCATACAAGATCGCCGCGCATGCGGGCGACGTGGCGCGCGGGCTTCCCGGGGCGCGTTCGCGCGACGATGCGATGTCGGACGCGCGCGCGGCGTTCGACTGGGACCGCCAGTTCGCCCTGGCGCTCGACCCGGAAAAGGCGAAGGCGAGGTGGCTCAAGACGAGGGCATTCACTGACGAAGCCCACTCCGACGACCACTGCTCGATGTGCGGAAAGGAATTCTGCGCCGTGAGAACCTCGCGCCGCATCCGCGAGCTTGCCGATCAGATGCAGTAGCCCGTCTTGCGGTTTTCGTGATCCGTCCGCTCCATGACCTTTGCGAGCGTGACGGATCTCAGCGAGTCGGCGATAAGGTCGTTCAGCTCCTTCCAGACGGACCTCACGCCGCAGAAACCGCTGCGCTTGCACCGTTTCGCCTGCGAGATGCACTTCAGGATCGAGACAGGTCCGTCGAGCGCCGTCATTATGTCGAGGAGGGAGATCTCGTCCGCAGGCTTCGCGAGGCGAAGCCCTCCCGCCACGCCGCGCGCAGAGCTTATGAGCCCCTTGCGCTTCATGGGGACGGCGAGTCTGCTTATGAAAGGGGCCGAGATTCCCTGAGACTTCGCGATCGTCTTGATCGAACGCGGAGAGGGATCGTCCGCATTGGCGGCGATGTCCAGAAGTATCCTGAGCCCGTAGCGAGTGCGTGCCGATATTTTCATGGCATGGATTATAGCATACCCTCGCGCGAAGGGCAACTGGAAAAGTTGTGTTTTTCGCGTGGACATGCGCTGCGGCCTGTGGTACAATAGGCGGCATGGAAAACGTACGCAAGAGCATATTGGAGAGCGTGGGGCGCACGCCTCTCGTGGAGATTTCGGCGAAGACGAACCGCGGCGGAGCCCGGGTTCTCGCGAAAGTGGAGTTTTTCAACCCTGGGGGAAGTTCGAAAGACCGCGTCGCGATGGCGATGGTGGAGGCGGCCGAGGCGGACGGGAGGCTGAAGCCCGGGGCGACGATAATCGAGCCGACGAGCGGGAACACGGGAGTCGGGCTTGCGCTCGTGAGCGCGGTCAAGGGCTACAGGCTCGTTCTCGTGATGCCGGAGACGATGAGCGTGGAGAGGCGCCGCCTGGCGTCGGCCTACGGTGCGCAGATCGTGCTGACCCCGGGCGCGGAGGGGATGGCGGGGTCTGTCGCGAAGGCGGAGGAGCTCAGGGATTCGACGCCCGGGGCGGTCGTTCTGCAGCAGTTCGAGAATCCCGCGAATCCCGCGATCCACGAAGCGACGACGGGTCCGGAGATATGGGAAGACGCCGGCGGACGCGTCGACGCGTTCGTCGCGGGCGTGGGGACGGGCGGCACGATCACGGGGGCGGGGAGGTATCTCAAGTCGAAAAACCCGTCGGTGAAGATCTTCGCGGTCGAGCCGGACGAGAGTCCGCTCCTGTCGCAGGGGCGGGCGGGTCCGCACAAGCTTCAGGGCATAGGGGCGAATTTCGTGCCGAAGACGCTCGACAGGACGGTATTGGACGGGGTGATCGCGGTTTCGGCGGAAGATGCAGGGGCCGCGGCCAGGGCGCTCGCGTCGAACGAAGGGATGCTGGTCGGGATATCGTCCGGCGCGGCCGCTTTCGCGGCGCTGGAGCTTTCCAAAAAGCCGGAATGGGAGGGGAAGACGATAGCGGTGCTACTTCCCGACACGGGCGAGCGCTATCTCTCGACCTGGCTTTTCGCCTGAATCAGCGGTTGCGTCCGGCGGCTTCGCGCCTGCGGAACTCGGCCGCGGCCCAGCGTTTGGCGGACTCCTTGTCCATGCCCTTCGCCTCGGCTTCGCGCCGCAGGTCCATCAGCTGGCGTCTCCAGTCGCCGCCTGCGGCTTCGCGGTTGGCGGCGGCCTCGTTGGCGTAGCCGATCTCCTCCTTGGTGAAATCGTCCTTGAGCGCGGTGGGGGTTCCGGGTCCGTTGAAGCCGATGGGCTCGAACTTGACGGAAGAGGTGCGCTTGAAGAGTTTTGAGACGGGGAGGTTTCGCCTGAAGCACATGTCTACCGCGCCGCGCGCGAAGAAGTCCGCCCCCGTGTCGCGCGTGTGACATCCGTCGGCCTTGCCCTGGGGGTGGTTGGCGTATTCGCCGGGCGCGATGCGCATATAGAGCCTGTAGGCGGCGGCCTGGCCCATCTTCTCGAACTCCTCGCAGGCGTACTTGTTGAGGTCGAGGACGGGTATTCCCATCTCTTCGCCCAGAAGGCGCGTCATGTCGACGTAAGGCCCTATCCCGGCGGCGCTGCCGCGCACGTGCGTGGCGCCCGAGGCGTCGACGGAGATTCCGCCGGAGTGGGGGATGGATGTCGCGAAGACGATGGTCGCGTTTTTTGAGCGGACGTCCTCGGCGAAGCCTTTCATGAGGGCCTTGTAGTCCTCAGGGGTGGAATAGCGCTCCGTTTTCGCCTTGTTCGCGTCGTTGTGGCCGAAAGCGACGATGACGAAGTCGCCGGGCTTGAGGGCGTCGACGATCTTCTGCCAGCGGCCCTCGTTCTTGTAGCTCCTGGCGCTGCGTCCGCCGATGGCCCAGTTGTGCAGCAGGGCGGGGTCTTTCATGTATTTCGCGAGAGCCTGCCCCCATCCCTGCTGGGGGTACTGGCGGTCGGCATAGTTGCACATTGTCGAGTCGCCGGCGAGGTAGAGGTCGGCGAAGGACGGGAGGGCGCAGAGCGTCGCAAAGGCGAGGATTGTCTTCTTCATGGCCATATTGTACCATATCTGCGGTTACGGCGCACTACCCCAAAGGGGCGGGGCCGAAGTAAAGTCAAGAATGGCATTGACGAATCGGCTACATAAAGAGTATAATTCAAGAAGTCGCTGGTAAAACGTCATTAAACTGAGGAGGAAAAAAGATGAGTGAAATCAAGCCGACGCTTGTCGTGTTGGCAGCAGGCATGGGCTCGCGCTACGGCGGGCTCAAACAGGTCGATCCGGTGGGGCCGTCGGGCGAGGCGATTCTCGATTATTCCGTCTTCGATGCGGTGCGCGCCGGTTTCGGGAAGGTCGTATTCATCATCCGCAAAGATTTCGAGGCGGAGTTCAAGGAGAAGGTCGGGAAGAAGTACGAGGGCCTGATACCCGTGGACTACTGCTATCAGGACATCAACGATCTGCCCGCGCCGTACACGGTGCCGGTGGGGCGCGCGAAGCCCTGGGGGACGGCGCACGCGATCAGGTCTGCGCGCGACGTCGTCAAGGAGCCTTTCGCGGCCATCAACGCGGACGACTTCTACGGGCGCGACGCGTTCGCGAAGCTCTCGGCGTTCCTCTCGGCCCCGAAGGACGGGGGGAAGATCCATTTCGCGATGGTCGGCTACAACCTGTCGCTGACGCTCTCGGACCACGGCTCCGTCGCGCGCGGGATATGCTCGCTCGACGGCGAAGGCTATCTGACGGGCGTCAAGGAGATGACCAAGCTCGTGAGGGCGGGGTCCGTCGCCAGGAACGAGGAAGACCCGGCGAACCCGGTCGAGGTTCCGCTCGACGCGCGCGTCTCGATGAACCTCTGGGGTTTCACGCCGGAGCTCTTCACGGAGCTCGAGAAGCGCTTCCCCGCATGGCTTGCGGAGAACGGCGGCAAGGAGAAGAGCGAATGGTACATTCCGTTCGTCGTCGACGAGATGATCAAGGACGGCACGGCCGACGCGAAGGTTCTGCCGACGGAGTCGTCCTGGTTCGGCGTCACCTACCGCGAAGACAAGCCGCTCGTCGTCGAGGCGATCGGCAAGCTTGTCGCAGCGGGCGAATATCCATCCAAACTTTTCTGAGGAGGGCGAAATGGCAAAGAGAGAATATTCCACCGACGAGCTGGTCGCGGTTCTCGCGGGCTTCGGGATCGTCAACGTGGCCAAGGTCGAGCGCTACGGCTCGGGGCACATCAACGACACGTTCAAGGCCGACGGCACGGACGGGGTTTCGTACATCCTGCAGAGGATCAACACGGACATCTTCCCCGATCCGGACGCGATGATGGAGAACATCGAGCGAGTCACGAAGCACATCCGCGCGAAGGGCGGGAAGTCGCTCGAGGTTCTCGGCTACCACAATCCGTGGCGACTCTACGCGTTCATCACGGGCGCGAGGACGGTCGATCTCATCGAGAACTCCAGCCAGGCGTTTCTCGCGGCGAACGCGTTCGCCAAGTTCCAGAACGACCTTGCCGACCTCCCCGAGCCGAGGCTGCACGAGATACTGCCGAAGTTCCACAACACGCTCTCGCGCCTGGAACTGCTCGACGCGGCGGCCAAGGCCGACGTCAAGGGCCGTCTCGCGTCCGTCGCGCAGGAGATGGACTTCGTCAACGCGCGCCGCGAAGAGGCGGGGCGCATCGTGAACGCGATGGCGACGGGCGAGATACCCGAGCGCATCACGCACAACGACACGAAGATCAACAACGTGATGCTCGACGACGTCACCCAGGAGGGCGTCGCGGTGATCGACCTCGACACGACGATGCCGGGATCGGCGCTGTACGACTTCGGCGACATGGTCAGGACCTCGACCGCTGCGGCCGCCGAGGACGAGAAGGACCTCTCCAAGGTCTTTTCGCGCAAGGAATACTTCGAGGCGCTCGTCAAGGGCTACCTCAAGGACGCGAAATTCCTCAACGCGGCCGAGCTCGACGCTCTCGCGTTCTCGGGCAGGCTCATCACGCTGACGATCGGAATACGCTTCCTCACCGACTATCTGGCGGGCGACACGTACTTCAGGACGGCCTACCCCGACCACAACCTCGTAAGGTGCCGCACGCAGCTCAAGATGGTCAAGTCGATGGAGGACCAGAGGGACGAATACGAGAAGATCGTCCGCGAGACCGCCGCGGCTTCGCGCTGAGGGATTTCACCGGGAAACAAACCAAACACCAGGAAGGAAGCAAAGGAAAAAATGGAAATCGTAATCTGCAAATCGAAGGAAGAGGCCAGCCGCAAGGCTGCCGACATGATCGCCGCGCTCGTCAAGAAGAACCCCAAGTGCGTCTTGGGCCTCGCGACGGGATCCACGCCGGTGGCGATGTACAGCGAGCTCGCCAAGGACGTCAAGGCGAAGAAGATCTCGTTCAAGCAGGTGAAGACCTGGAACCTGGACGAGTACTACGGCCTCGCCCCGACGCACGACCAGAGCTACCGCTACTTCATGAACGAGAACCTCTTCAAGAAGATCGACATCCAGCTCAAGAACACGCACGTTCTCAACGGTCTTGCGAAGAACCCCGAGAAGGAGTGCAAGTCGTACGAGGCGGCCATCAAGCGCGCCGGCGGAATAGACCTGCAGGTTCTCGGGATCGGGTCTGACGGGCACATCGCGTTCAACGAGCCCGGAACGTCGCTGAAGTCCCGCACGTCGATGGTGCATCTCACGCCCTCGACCATCAAGGACAACGCGAGGCTCTTCTTCGGCGGGAACATGGATGAAGTCCCCAAGAGCGCGCTCTCGATGGGCGTAGGGACGATCTGCGAAGCCAAGAAGATCGTGCTTCTCGCCTTCGGCGCCGGCAAGGCCGATGCCGTCAAGGGCATGGTCGAAGGCGGCATGAGCCAGTTCTGCACGGCCTCGGCGCTGCAGGCGCACAACGATGCGTGGGTGTTCTGCGACGAGGCGGCCGCGTCGAAACTGAAGCTGAAAGAGTATTACGCCTGGCGCAGCGAAACGGTCCTCAAGGGCTGAGTCCGGCGCTCCAAAGGGGGAAAAGAGGACTGGGGCCGGCTTGAGAAAGCCGGCCTTTGTTCTTCGGCAAGCGAACAAATTTGCGATTTGCGGTTGCAATTTCCGTCCGTTTTCAGTATAATACGCGCCATCAATTTTTCTCCAAGGAAGAAAGTAGAGGTAAACAATGGGTACAGGTCGCACACTTCGCAAGGAATCGCACGTCCGTCCGTGCAAGACGCCCGCCGGCAAGGCTCGCAAGAGCAGGGCCCAGCGCGCGCGCCTCGTCAAGTTCGGGATGGACGAGACGACGGTCAAGGCCATGGGTGACGAGGATGTCCGCGTTCTCGTGCAGCGCCCCGCGGTCGTGAAGAAGCTCGTCGCCAAGCAGGCCAAGTGAAAAAGGTCTTCTGTTCGGTAGACGAACGCTTTGCGGATCCCCTCTTCGAGGTTTTCGACGGAGGGGATTTCATTTTGTCGTCCTACAGGGACATCGAGTCCCCCAAGACGGAACTCAGCCTGTTTTTCCCCGAGCCCGAGCGCGCCCGCGAGGCGGAGAGGCGGCTCAGGCAGGCTCTTGACATAGTCGGTCTCGACGTACCCGTGGCGGAGGCCGACATTCCCGACGAGGACTGGAAATTCGCGTACAGGCGCCATTTCAAGGTGGAGAACATAGGCGAAAGGCTCGTGACGGTCCCGGCGTGGGAGGCGGAGAGGTTCTTCAGCGAAGACCGCAGCGGGCGCATAGCGCTGGTCCTCGACCCCGGCATGGCCTTCGGGACGGGCAAGCACGAGACCACGCGCGCCTGTCTCGAGTACATAGACGAAATCGCCGCCGCCGGAGTGCGCGGCAGGTCGTTCCTCGACATGGGGTGCGGCTCGGGGATACTTTCGATCGCGGCCGCGAAGCTCGGTTTCGCCCCGGTGGAGGGTTTCGACATAGACGAAGAGGCCGTCGAGGCGTCGAAGGAGAACGCGGCGGCAAACGGGGTGTGCGCCGGCTACCGCGTCTTTGCGCTCGGCAAAGGGGCGGTAGGGCTGGACGACACGATAGAGGCGGCGAAGGGGATATATCCGGATCTCGCGCTTCAGGGGAAGGCGGACGGGGCCGCGGAAGAAGGGGCGCCGCGTCCGGCGGACGTCGTCGCGGCCAACATACTGGGCCCCTTGCTGATAGCGTTTGCGGAAGAGATAGCGGGATATGCGAAGGGGACGCTCATCGTCTCGGGCATACTCGAGGAGCTCTATCCCGACGTTCTGGCGGCGTTCGCGAAGTTCGGCTTCGGGGAAGTTTCCCGCAAGACGATAGGCGAGTGGACGACCGGTAGGCTTGAGAGGGTCTAGACGGAGCCGATCTTCTCCATGCAGAACACGCGCGTTTCGCAGCCCGAGGCCGAGTTCGCGACGAGGTCCGCATCGAACGCCACTTTACCGGCGGGGAAGACCATTATGACGGTCGACCCGCCGAATTTGAAGTAGCCTTTCTCGTCCCCCTTTGAGTGGGACTCGCCCTCGTAGGTCTGCACGATCGTCCCTACCCCGAAAGCCCCGACATCGACCATCCAGAAGGGGAAAGAGGGCGTTTCGCAGCGGACGATCATCCTTTCGTTCATGGCGTATATGTCGGGGCGCTTCAGGAGGGCGACAGGGTTCACGGAGTCGTAGCGTCCGCGCAGCTTCACCGGCCTGGAGGGCGTTTTGCAGTCGAGCGGGAAGTGGAAGCGGTGGTAGTCGACGGGAGCGAGGCGGATGACGGCGATGTCGCAGCGCCCGCCGGCGATGTCCGGCGCGCCCGAGGGGGAAAACACCTCCGCCAGCGAGCGCGTGGCTCCCTTGAGCGGGAACGGCGCAGACGCATCGGCATCCAGATGCAGGATGAGGCGTCCGTCGGCCGGGCTTACGAGCCCCTCGCCGACGGGCCGCAGGCCCGGGCGAAGGCGCCTGGTGAAGAACTCGTTGAACGTTCTGTATGCGGAGAGGGGCTTTTCGGCCTCTTCGGCGCGGCATCCCGGGGTCGAGGCGAGCTTTGCGATCGCCTTGCGCGAGAAGCGGGAGCCGTATTTGAGCCCGAGGACCGCGGAGCAGAACCGCGAGCCGAAAAGGAGCGGCCAGAGCGTTCTGCCGAGCATCGTCTCGTACGCGAAGCGCAGCGCGCGGTCGCCCAGGACGGACTCCTTCATGCGGCTGCCGGTGCGGCGTTCTATGAATTCGATAGGTTCCATATGCGAGCATTTTACCAAAAGCGAACGGGAAAATCAAGCGCGATGCCGCATGCGCGGGCGGGGCGCCGGAGCGGCCGAAAAAAGATCGTCGTGTCCAGAGCTAAACGCAAGTTCTGGAAGTAAACGCAAGTTTATCCGATAACTTTTGGCAAATTCCTCTGTCGCTGCGAGCGGAAGCTCGCCTCGGTCACCGCTCCGACTCCGCCCTTCGGGCTTTCGTCGCT
>JAILJX010000092.1 GCA_024694365.1 Kiritimatiellia bacterium | reverse complement strand
GAGGACGATCTTCTGAAGGCGGGGAACGAGCATCTTGTTGGTCGTGCCGAGCTTCTGTTCAAGCTCGGGGACCATGCGGCTCGCGTATTCGTCTTTGAGTCTTGCCATGATTCCGTTCCTTAATTAGAAGGTCTTGCCGCTTTTGACCGAAACGCGCAGCTTCTTGCCGTTCTCGACCGCCGTGCGGGTGCGGGTTCCGCACTTCTTGTCGGCGTCGAAGGGCATGAGCTTCGAGAGGCGTATGGGCATCTCACGGTCGATGATTCCGCCGGGGGTCTTCTCCGTGCGGCGCATCGCCTTCTTGTGCACGTTCACACCCTCGACTACGGCCGTACCCTTCTTGGGGTCGACGCTCAGCACTTTTCCGGTCTTGCCGGCTGAGGTTCCGCTCTTGACGACGACTGTGTCGCCTTTCTTGATTCTTGCGATAGCCATTTCGGAATCCTTTCTCAGACCACTTCCGGGGCCATGGAGAGAATCTTCATATAGTTCCTGTCGCGCAGCTCGCGGGCGACCGGACCGAAGACGCGGCTTCCGATCGGGTTGAGCTTCGCGTCGACGAGAACGCACGCGTTCTGGTCGAAGTGGACGGTCGAACCGTCGGCGCGGCGGATCGGCTGACCCGTGCGGACGATCACGGCCGTGGCGACCGAACCCTTCTTGATCGAAGAGGTCGGCGACGCTTCCTTGATCGCAACGCGGATGACATCGCCCAGGTGGGCATATTCCTTGCGCTGCTTGAGGATGCGGAAGCACATCGCGCGCTTTGCGCCGGTGTTGTCCGCTACGACGAGGTTGGAGAGTTCCTGCAACATGTCGGTTTCTCCTTACTTCGCGTCTGCGACGATGCGCCAGCGTTTGGTGGCGCTCATCGGGCGCGTTTCCATGATCGTGACCGTGTCGCCGACCTTGGCCGTGTCGGCCTCGTCGTGCACGTGATACTTTTTCGTCCGCGTTACGACCTTGCCGTACACGGGATGGCGCTCACGGTAGCTTACCGTGACCACCACGCTCTTGGCGCCCATCTTGGACGCGACGACGCCTTTGCGCACCTTGCGCGCGCCGCGGTTTGTGGTTTCCGTGCTCATCAGATTTTGACTCCTGCGCGGGTGATGAATTTCGTGTGGATTCCGATCTTCGTCGCGGCGAGGCGGAGACACTCCTTGGCGATCTCCTCGCTCACGCCGCCGACTTCGAATAGGACTTTTCCGGGAAGGATTACGGCCGCCCAGAACTCGGGGTTGCCCTTTCCTCCGCCCATTCGCACTTCGATGGGCTTGCGCGTCACCGGCTTGTCAGGGAACACGCGAATCCAGAGCTTGCCCTTGCGCTTCATCTCGCGGTTGATCGCGACGCGGCACGCCTCGATCTGAGTCGCGGTGAGAAGGCCGCGGGTAAGCGCCTTGAGGCCGAACTCGCCGTACGCGAGCTCCGTGCCCGACGTCGCATAGCCCGAACGGTTGCCCTTCGAAACTTTGCGGAACTTCACTCTCTTAGGCATCAGAGGCATGGCTTAGCTCCTCTCCTTGCGGTCTCCGCGCTCGCGGCGTCCGTCGCGGCGGTCGCTGCGCGGCGCTCTGGCCTGGAAACCTTCCTTTTTGCAGATCCACACCTTGATGCCGATCTTGCCGGCGGTGGTGTTGGCTTCCGCGAATCCGTAGTCGATGTTGGCGCGGAGCGTGTGCAGCGGAACCTTGCCCTCGCGCGACCACTCGACGCGGGCGATCTCCGCCCCGTTGATGCGGCCGCCGGCGTGAACCTTGATTCCGTCGACGCCCATGTCCATCGCGACCTTCATCGCGCGCTTCATAGCGCGCTTGAGGGCGATGCGCCTCTCGAGCTGCTGGGCGATCCCCTCGGCGACGAGCTGCGCGTCGGCATCCGCCCCCTGAACCTCCTTGACCTCGAGGTAGACTTCCTTCTTCGTCATCTTCTCGAGCTCGCCGCGGATGGCCTCGACATCTCCGCCCTTGTGGCCGAGAATGACGCCGGGGCGCGCGCTGAACAGCGTCACGCGCACGCGGTTTGCGTAGCGCTCGATGAGGATCTTGGAAAGACCCGCCTCCGCGAGGCGCTTCTTGCAGAGCTCGCGGATCTGCTGGTCTTCGATCAGGTAAGCGCCGAAGTTCTTCTTGGGCGCGAACCAGCGGCTGCCCCACGCGTGGTTGACGCCGACGCGGAAACCGACGGGGTTAACTTTCTGTCCCATTACTTAGTCTCCTTCTTTTCGTCCGTGAGGACCACCTTGCAGTGGCAAAGGCGGCGGGCGATCGGATGCGCCGAACCGCGGGCCGTCGGCCAGTAGCGGCGCATGCGCACGGATTCGTCGAATACGCACAGCTTGACGCGGAGCGATCCCGGATCGGCCACGCCGTTGTTGTTCTTGGCGTTTGCGATCGCGCTCAGAATGGTCTTGCGGAGTATCTCCGCGGCCTTCTTGGGCGAGAACTCGACGACCTTCAGCGCCTCTGCGGCCGCGAGGCCCTGGCAGGCGCGGGCGAGCGGGCGGCCCTTGAAGGCCGACATGCGCGCGTTGCGGGTTATTGCAATGACTTCCATTGTTGTCTACCCCTTACTTCTTCTCGACCTTGGCCGCGGAGTTGCCGTGCGACTTGAACGTGCGCGTGGGGGCGAACTCGCCGAGCCTGTGGCCGACCATGTTTTCAGTGATGAAGATCGGCATGTGCTGCCTTCCGTTGTGGATCGCGAAAGTGAGCCCGACAAAATCCGGGATCACCATCGAACGGCGGCTCCACGTCTTGATCGGCTGCTTCTTTCCGCTCGCCTGCATCTTCTCGACCTTGCGGAGGAGGCTCTCCTCGACATAAGGCCCCTTCTTCAGAGAACGTGCCATGTGTTATTTCCTCCTCTTGACAATGACCTTGTTGGACGCCTTCCTCTTCGCGCGGGTCTTGCCGCCCTTCGCGAGCTGGCCCCACGGGGACCTGGGATGGCTGCCGCCAGACGTGCGGCCTTCGCCGCCGCCCATCGGATGGTCGACAGGGTTCATCGCGACGCCGCGGACCGTCGGACGGATTCCGAGGTAGCGCTTGCGGCCAGCCTTGCCGAGCTTGATGGAGCCCCAGTCCTTGTTGCCGACCGAGCCCACGCACGCGAGGCAGCGGCCGTCGAAGATGCGGACCTCTCCGGAAGGCATCTTGAGCGTGACCGTACCGCCCGAGCGGGCCATGATCTGGCAGGCGTTGCCGGCCGAACGGCCGACCTTGGCGCCCTGGCCGGGCACGAGCTCGATCGCGTGGACCATGAGACCGAGAGGAATCTGCGAAAGCGGAAGGCAGTTGCCAACCGTCGCCTCGGCCTTGGGCCCGTTCATGACCTTCATGCCCTGCTTGAGCCCCTCGGGCGCAAGGATATAGCTCTTCTCGCCGTCGGTGTACTCTATGAGAGCGAGATACGCGCTGCGGGTGGGATCGTACGCAATCTCCTTGACCGTCGCCTCGACGTCGAACTTGACGCGCTTGAAGTCGACGATGCGCCTGCGCTGCTTCGCGCCGCCGCCGTGGTGGCGCGTCGTGATGCGGCCCTGGTTGTTGCGGCCCGCAGTCTTGCGGACGGCCTCCGTCAGGCTCTTCACCGGACGCTTCTCGGTGATCTCCTCGAACGTCGCGGACTCGCGGAAACGCATGCCGCACGAACGGGCTTTATAGGATTTAAGTGCCATATTACGAGTCTCCTCAGACCTGTTCGATGCGCTCGCCGGCCTTGACCGTGACGATCGCCTTCTTGTAGGTGGGCTCCGCGACCTGGCGGCGCGTGCCGCGGATCGTGCGAAGACCGCCCTTGACGTTTACTGTGCGCACGGCCAGGACGTGAACGCCGAACTTCTGCTCGGCCGCCGCCGCGATCTGGGGCTTGCGCGCATCCGGATGAACCTCGAGAAGGTAGCGGTTCTGCGCGCTAAGGCGCGAACCTTTCTCGGTGATCATGACCCTCTTGATGATTTCTTCGTTCGTCATCTCTTCGTTCCTTACTTCG
Source organism: Kiritimatiellia bacterium (assembly GCA_024694365.1). Lineage (GTDB taxonomy): Bacteria > Verrucomicrobiota > Kiritimatiellia > RFP12 > UBA1067 > UBA1067. The sequence goes on along the minus strand of JAILJX010000092.1, from coordinate 10,311 downwards.
CGAGACGCGAGAGAAGCACGTCGAAGCCGGCCTGGTCGCAGACGACCTTCTTCGCGATCATGAGCGAATAGACGTCGAGAGCTTCAGCCGTCGAATAGTCGACGCGCGGGAGGTTGCTGGTGACGAGGAGCGTCGTTTCGTCGACCTCCTTCTGGACGATGATCGCCGTGCGGTCGACGCCGAGCGACTTGAGGAAGGCGGCCATGAGCTTGGTCTTCGGCGCCTCGAACTTGAACTCGTCGACAACGATGACGTCGCCGGAGGAGATCTTCTCCGAAAGGGCGCGCGCGAACGCAAGCTTCATGACCTTCTTGTTGATCTTCTGCGAGAAATCGCGCGGCTTGGGGCCGTGGGCGACGCCGCCGCCGCGCCATACGGGCGACTGGCGGAAGCCGGCGCGGGCGTTGCCCGTACCCTTCTGCTTCCAGGGCTTCTTGTTGGAGCCCGCGACTTCTCCCTTGCCCTTCGTGGAGGCCGTGCCCGCGCGCATCGCGTTGCGGATCGCGGTCACCGCGTCCTTGAGCGCCTGGGCGCCCTTGTCGAGGACGAGAGTGGACTGGTCTACGTTGACTTCAATCTGCTTCATGGCTTACTTCGCCCCCTTCTTCGCCCTGTCGGCGAGCTCCTTGTTTTTGAGGGCCTTGCGCACGATGACGACACCGTTGCGCGCGCCGGGGATCGAACCCTTGACGAGGATCGCGTTGTCATCGGGACGTATCGCGACGACCTCGAGGTTTCTGGCCGTGCGGCTCACGTCGCCCATGTGGCCGGGCATCTTCTTGCCCTTCTCGATCCAGCCGGGGAGATCGCGCGCGGCGAGACCGCCCGTGCGGCGCTTGGAGTGGCCGCCGTGCGTCATGTTGCCGCCTGCGAAATTGTAGCGCTTGAGAACGCCCGCGAAGCCCTTGCCCTTCGTGACTCCCGTCACGTCGACGTACTTCACACCCTCGAAATTGGAAACGGTGACCCTGTCGCCCACCTTGAGCTCCTTGTCGCCGTCTTCCATCGCAAATTCCTTGAGGACCTTCATCGCCTCGACGCCGGCCTTCTCGAAATGCTTCTGCTGCGCCTTCGCCAGACGGCTCGCCTTCTGGGGTGCGAAACCGAGCTGCGCGGCGACGTAGCCGTCGTTCTCCAGCGTCTTGAGCTGAACGACCGGGCAGGGGCCGACTTCGACGACCGTCACGCATGTGCGCACGCCCGCCTCGTCGTAAACCTGGGTCATTCCAATCTTCTTGCCGATCAATCCTTCCATGACACCCTCCTCAGACCTTGATGGTGATGTCGACGCCGGCAGGGAGATTGAGCTTCTTGAGCTCGTCGATCGTCTGGGCGGTCGGGTTGACGATGTCGAGAAGGCGCTTGTGCGTCCTCATCTCGAACTGGTCCATTGACTTCTTGTCGACGTTCGGCGAACGGTTCACCGTGTAACGCTCGACTCGGGTAGGAAGCGGGATCGGTCCCACAACCTGCGCACCCGTTCCGCGGGCCGTGTCGATGATGCCACCGACGGCCTGGTCCAGCACACGGTGATCGTATGCCTGGAGGCGGATGCGGACTCTCTGCTGCTGCATTCTGTCTTTCCTTTTTGTTTCAGTTTCGCCCTTTCGGGCCCTCGTTTTCCTGGTCCTCGACGGTCGCGAATTCCGCGTTCGCCACCGCCGCTTTCGCGGCTTCTGCGTTGACGCGGGAGGCCCTCGGGGCGCCTCGCTCGCGACTGGGTTCCGGCCCAGCCCTCCCCGACGAGAAAAGACCCGCGATTGCGCTGCAACCGCGGGCTTTTGCCTCGACGGTCGCGACGCGACGGGATCTACTCGCCCGTATCGCAACCCTTCTCTCGCGAGAATTGTGTGATAGTATACCAAAAATCCGATGCACTGGCAATGGGGTATTTTCGGAAAAATCGCTGTTGACACGGCAAAGAAGCGCGGGTATACTATCCATCATGAAATTTTCAGGAATACTCTCCGCCGCGTCCGCCGTCCTGCTCTCGGCCGCCGCCGCCGCGCCCTCCCGCACGTCCAGACACGCCACAGCCGCCAATTTCGGCCCGGAAAGGACGTCTCCCGTCCAGAAAGGCGAATTCCGCGTCGACCTCGTCGCCATAGCATTCCCGGACTGCGTCCAGCCCGAAAACGCCGCCAAGGTCAAGGCAGACCTCTCCCTCGTGGACGGCGGCACCGTCGAAAGCTACTACAAGGAGTACTCCCAGGGCATAACCTGGCCGGCGCTCGAGATCTATCCGGCCGTATACCCGGCCCCGCAGCCGCTGGGATACTATTGCAGATGGGAGCAGCTTTCCAACCCCCTCGGCTTCAAATCTCCCGAAGAAGGCGAAAAACGCGCGGCCAAGCTCAGGGAAGACGCGCTCAAATTCGTCAAAAGCAAAGGCAAACTTTCCGGAAAAGCCACTTACACATGCTATGTCTACTGCAACAAGCTCGACAGCTCGCCCGCTTTGATGGAAAAGCTCATCCGCCCATACTACAAAAAGCCCTCTCCCGACGAAAAAGCGCGCGGCGTCCAGGACAATCTCCCGAAATACGCCCCCCAGATCCCCTGGCGCGACCCCCTCTGGCCGAATTCCCGTCCGCAGGTCGTATACCCCGCGAACGGACGCACCCTCGTCCATGAGATCGGCCATTGCCTAGGCTCTCCCGACTACTACCACGCCAGCGAAGAGCACGACGGCGTCGAAGGAACGCCATGCCTCGACTGGGATTACGGCCCGACGGGCCTCGCATACTGCCGCTACATCCACCATGCCTTCGTCCCGGCCGCGGCCTATCCGAAGATCGACAAGTCCTGCGAAGTGACCCTGAGCCCCCGCTCGGCGAAATTCGCAGAAGGCTCCGACGGCGCCACGCCCCCTCCCCTGGGCGTGTTCATCCCCTCGACCCATCCGAACTACCTCTTCTGCGTGGAATATTGCCATGGCGAAAAGCTGCCCGTCGGCCATCCCGACGCCCAAGGGCTTCTCGTTCACGTGCTCAACGTGACGATGACAAAGCCTTTCATGGGACCTCCCGACCTCTGCTACACCTACCGTGCCGGAGACGGGGACCACAAAGGGCGCGGAGAGGGCGACGCCTATTTGAGGCCGGGGGACTCTTTCGACGCCGAAAGCGACCCCGCCGCCGTCCTCCCGAATCTCCTCCCCGCCGGCATAGCCATAACCGACATACGGGAAAACGGCGACGGAACATGCACTTTCAGGCTTGATGTCGACCCCCCGAAGCTCCCGAAGGCCGAACTCGACCGCTCGCTTCTCCCCCAGACGGAGATCGTCGAGCTTTCCGACCCGCTTCCGACCTCCTTCAGGGCGAAACTCAACGTGCGTTACCGCGGAGAGCCGCTTTTGGAGGAATACGGCTTCTGCTGCGGAACAAAAAAGGAACCCACCGAGAAGAAAGGAACCCTCTTCCCCCTCTTCCACCGCGACAGGACCGACGCGCGCATAATAGACCTCAAACCCGGCGCCACATACCGCGTCAGGGCGTACGCCAGAAACAAGAACGGCATAAGGTACAGCGAAAACGAAAAGGAGATAACCCTCCCCTCCGCCGGCAAGACCTCCAGCTCCGGCGCCACGCTCTTCGCCGAATCAGACCATCTTCTCTCCAACTGGTATTTCCAGAAATGGTACCATGGCTGGAAAAACGGCGTCATCAACTCCGCCAACCCCCTGTTCGCCTTCATGGCGCTCGCGAACTACTACAGAGCCATGCCAGGCGAAATGCCGGCAAAGGCAAAACAGAAAAAGACGTCAGGGAACGGACCCGACCTCGCCAGAGTCCATTCCAACCCCTCCGAGACGCGCCCGCGCTCGCGCCTTGCCGACACCGACAAGTTGAAGGACGCCATCGTGAAGCTCATCGACGAAGCAGGTTTCTCGCAGGCGGACTTCATCCCCGGGGAGGAGGATGGCGGCAAGGCCGAAAGGAAAAAGAAGAAGAAACCCGCGGTCAAGCCCGCCGGCGGGAAAAAGAAGGACGCCATGGGCGAGCTTGCCCCGTGGGCGAAGAAGTGCGCCGCGGCGCTCAAGATGAAGACGCCGGAGAAGTTCTTCTTCTCCTGCAGAACCGCAGAGGACATAAATGCCCTCGCCCCCGAGATAAGGCGGTGGATTCTCATGTCCCAGCCCGTCATGGTCGTTCGCGAAAGCCCCTTCTTCGAAAACAACACCGAGGCCAGATGGCCCCTTGACATCGCGTTCATCGACGGTCTCGGCGACGGCGCGACTTCGTTTCACGTCGTCTTTCCCGGCGGAAAAGACCGCGGACTGAGACCGGGCGGAGTGATGGAGCTGGGCGATATCCTCGACAAGACCACCAACGCGATGGTGATCTTCTACCGCCCCGGCCCTCCCGCCCCGGCATCGTCGACGATCAAGTGACGTAGCGGACGCCCGCAGGGTTCCGGCTCAGGCGCCGTTCACGACTATCTTCACTTCGCTCGGATTGTGCCCCGTGCGGACGACCTCTATGTGCGTGGGGATCCGCTCCCTCAGCCTCTCGACGTGGCTTATGACGCCAACTTTCCCCGTGCCCGTCAGCAAATTGATCCTCTCGAGCGCCTCGATCGCCGCATTGAGATGCTCGCCGCTCAGCGTGCCGAAGCCCTCGTCTATCAGGAGCATGTCCACGCTCAGCCCGGTGTCGCCCATCCCGGCCAGCCCCAGCGCAAGCGACAGCGACACCATGAACTGCTCCCCTCCGGAAAGCGTGTTCACGGGGCGGACCGCTCCGCCTTCGAACGAGTCGGCGACGGAAAGCGTAAGCCCCTCGCCCGAAAGCTCATACCGCTCCGAAAGCTGCTTCAGGTAGTGGTTCGCCTTCACCAGCACGTTCGCCAGCACGTAGGACTGTATCTCCCTCCTGATCTTCCTGCCTTCGTTGTCGCCGAAGAGCTCGTACAGCGGCCTCCATTCGTCACGCTCCGCGATCGCCTCTGCCGCCTCCGCGCGCTTCCTGTCACGCTCGGCCGAGAGCCTGTCGTCGTCCGCCAGCCTCTGCCGGCACTCCCCGCGCTCGCCGAGAGCCTTGTCCGAGACGTCCTTGAGCCCGGCCAGAACCCCGTCAAGGCTCCCTGCGGTTTCATCGTCGCCGAGTCCCTCCGGACGCGACGCCAAATGCTTCTTGAGCAGTCCTTCGCACCCGTCAAGGCGTCCGAGAAGCCCTTCTGCGCGCGACGTCGACGCAGCCGCCTCCCCGCCCGGCTCCACGTTCGACAGCGCCGGCATCTTTTCCGTCGCCCTGGCGATGCACTCCGCGGCTTCGCGCCCGGATTTCTCCAGCCCCTCCAGCCTGGCCTCCGCCCTTGGCAGCCTCGCCTTCTTTTCCGCATAGTCCGCCGCCTTGGCGGCGAGATCCCTCTCCGCTTCTTCCGGACTCTCCTCCCAGCGCTCCATCCAGCCTTCCTCGCAAACCATGCCGGACGCCTCGGCTAGCTTCCGGACGGCGCGCGCGCCTTCCGACTTGATGGCGTCGCCGAACCTGTCGATCATGTGATTGATGCCTATCAGCTCCTTTTCGGCCATGTCCACGGCGTCTTTCGCTGCGGCCCGCGCGTTTTCCGCCTTCTTGAGCCCCTTCTTCAGGGCCTTCACCTTCCCGTCCCGCTCCTCGATCTCCCTAAGCTTCGCCTCCAGCGCGGCGATCTGCCTGTCGCAGTCTGCCGTCGCGGCAGCGACGCCCGCGAGCGTCGCGTCTTTCAGTCCGGCAGCCTTCGCGCCGTCCAGCACATCCCTCTCCCTCGCGGCGATCGACCGCCCGGCTTCCGCGACAGCCATCTCCTCCTCCGCGATGTGCGTCTCAAGGACGCCGGCCTCCGCCGCCGCCCGGCCGTAAGCGCGCTCCCTCGCGTCCGCCTCGGCCTCCGCCTTTGAGCATGCGTCGTCGAGCGAACGGAAAAGCCCCCTGAAATGCCCTGCAGGCTTGAGCGCCGCAATCCTGTTCCCGCATATCGGACACGTGTCTCCGGCAGAAAGATCGGAAACGATCTTCTCTATGCCGTCATCCACAAGCCTCTTCTGCTCGTCACGCATCTTCCGCGCCTCTTCAAGCCGCGACCTCGCCGCGTCCATCTCCCGCTTGAGCCCCGGCAGCGCCTCCCTCTTCTTCGAAAGCTCCGCTTTCTTTCCTGCGATCGCCTTCTCGCGCGCCGTGATGTCCGCCTTGCCGGAATCTGCGCCTTTTATCGTCGCGGCCAGCTCCTGGAGGTTTCCGCGCCGGTTCTCCACGGCGTCTTTGCTTTTCCTGACCTGCCTCTCGTTCATCCCGTCGAGCGCCCTCTCCTCGGCCGACGCCTCGGCGCCCTTGGCCGAAACGTCAAGATCCGCCCTCCCTAGCGCGGCCTTCGCGTCCGCGACCCTCTTCTCCGCCCCGGGGAGCGCGCTTGTGCATTTCGCCAGATCGCTCTCGGCGCGCGCCTTCATCCCGCGCGCGCCCTTTACGTCCCCGAGAACCAGCAGTATCGCGTCCGCGCTTTCGTACATCCCCTCCCTGCCGGCGTTCGCGGCGATGAAGCCCTTCAGCGCCCCGAGCTCCTCCCGCGCGCCGTCCAGCTCTTCCGCGGTCTTCCGCTCCAGTGCCCTCAGCGCCGCGAACTCCTCCGCCAGCTCCTTCCGGACGGACGCGAGGTCCCCGTCCAGCTCCCCGCGGCGCACAAGCCATCCGCGCTTCGCCGACGCCTCGGCAGACCTCCTGCCGGCGTCCTCCGCGATTGCGGAAAGCTCCGCGACGCGCGCCTCTATCCGTGCGCGTTCGCCGCCGAGCCCCTCCATCCTCGCTATCTCATCCTCCAGGCTTTTCGCCCTGCTCTGCAGGTTTGCGTATTTCTCCGCGATCGCCGTCCCGAGCCTTGAATACCTCGTCGTGTCCGTGAGCTTCTCGAGTATCTCGGCCTTCTCGTCCTCCGTGCCGAGCAGAAACTTGGTGAACTGCCCCTGGGCAAGCATGGTCGTGCGGCAGAACTGCTCGAAGCCGAGCCCCACCGCCCTCTGCGCGACAGCCCTGCACTCCCCTACCTTCGTCACCGCGATGCCGTTCTCCGAGCAATCCCGCCAGCACCACGCCTCGCCTTTCAGCTTCCCCTTGTTCGCCCCGCGCGAGACGGCTTCCACGGACCACTCCGCCTCGTACCTCCTGCCGTCGTTTCCGTCCAGCTCCAGCTTCGCGCTGGCGTACGCCGCGCCCCGGCGCACCAGCTGCCTCGCGTCGTTGAAGGCGTAACCGCCTATCTCTCTGGCGTTCCTCACGGTTGCGTCGCTGTAGCGCGGAGTCTTGCCGTAGAGCGCGAGGGTGATACTGTCGAGTATGGTCGTCTTCCCCGACCCCGTATCCCCGCAGATGAGAAAGAGCGGCGCGTCCTTCAGCGCCCCGGCCGTGAAGTCGAGCTCCGCCGACTCTATCGACGCGATGTTCTTTATCGTCAGTTTCCTGATTCTCACGCCTCTTCCCCCTCCATGAGATTCTTGAGCAGTTCGCGCTGCCTCCCGCCGAGATTCCGCTTCGACGCCAGTATATCCACGACCTTGTCGCTGGAAAGCTCCCTGAGCTCCGTCACCGTCAAAACCTTCCTTTCCCCTCCCTCTTTCTTTCCGGAGACGTTCCTTATCATGTTGTTGACGCAGAATCTGAGTCCTCTCGCCCCGCATGCGAGCCTCGCCCTCTCCGTCCAGTCCGCCCCGGCCGGCTCGCCTTCCTCCAGCCGTACGTTGAACCTTATGTAATCCCCTTCGGCGCAGGGTGTCCCCTCCAGCGCCTTCAGCGCGTCCCCGAACGCCATCCCGCCGTCTCCGCCGACCGTCACCAGCGAGCGAAGCGGCTTGAACTCCACGGTCTTCAGCTCCACACTCCCCCCGGCCTCCACCGTCACGACGTCCACGCCGTGGGCGTACGTCTCGTCGAAGTGGATCGCCCGCGGCGTGCCGCAGTAGCGTACGCGGTTCTTCCGCCCGTTCACCCACTGCGGACAGTGTATGTGCCCCAGGGCGACGTAACCGTATGCCGACCCGAGCTCGCCCGCGTCCACGCACTCCTCCCCTCCGATCGCGAGAATCTTGTCGTGTCCGCGGAAATCAAGATCGGCCTTTACCGCCATGTGCGCCGCCAGAACCGCCGGCAGCCCTCCCGCGGCGTCCTTCACGTACCGCGAAAGCCCGCCGAAATACTCCTGCGCGCGCTTCTCGCCGTCCGCGCCATCGACGCGCGGAAAATTGCGCTCGTGGCAGAACGGAACCGCAGCGACCACCCCCTTGTCCGCTATCCTCACTACGCTGCCGGCGAAATCGGCATTTCCTCCCTCACCCGCCGCCGGAGTTCCGAAAACATGCACCCTGCAGCTTCGCCAGAGCTCCTTGTCCACCGCAAGCCTGGAACCGCTGTCATGGTTGCCGGCGATGACGATCGTCTCCATCGACGGACACGCCGCCTGCACCCCCATCAGCCGCTCCGTGAACGCCCTGGCGACATCGTTGCCGGGCGTGCCGGTGTGAAAGACGTCCCCGCTCACCACCATCGCATCGGGCCGCTCGCGCTCGACGGCGGAAGCCAGCTGCGCGAAAAAATACGCCTCTTCGTCCGTCCTGTCGTAGTTGTAGAGCCTGTGCCCGAGATGCCAGTCTCCGGTATGTATGATCTTCATTGCGGCGATAGTATACCACAATCCGGAAGCCCCGGGCAACTTCCTTTCCGCCCGCAAACGCGATTCGGTGTTGACCGGCCGCCAGCTATAGGGTATAATTTCTTCACATGAAAACTTTTACCGTTATCGCCGCGGCCGGACTCGCCGCGATGGGAGGGTGCAGAATTCTCGAAACCGGCTACGGCAACCCTGTGACGGACGGCGCGGCCGACGCCGTTTCAGGCACCTTGGGCGCGGCGCGCTCGGCTGTGACATGGGCCGGAAACGAGGCCCTCTCCTTCGGCGACGCTCTTGAGCCCGCCCATCAGCGGATTTTCATCGCCATCGGCGGACACGCCGCCTCGGCCTACAGGAACCATCCCGAATTGCCCGAAGGCTACAAGCCTATGGACGCGGAACGCTTCGCCCTTCTCAATCTCGACCCCGCGCGCTATTCGTACGACCCCGCGAGCGGATATCTCGAGGACGCCTCCGGACAGGGTTTCGGCGCCAGAATCTTCGAATCCGAGAACGACGGCGGAGAGATCGTGATCGCCTTCCGCGGATCGAACGCCCCCGGCGAGGACGAAAGCTGGATGGAGGATTGGATAGCCGACGCCCACCAGGGCGGCGGCGGCGTGCCCGAGCAGTATCTGCGCGGCGCCGAGACGCTCCAGGCCGCAAGACTCGCTTTCCCGGACTCGCCGATAACCGTCACCGGACACTCCCTCGGCGGCGGAATCGCCGCGTACTCGACGCTCATGCTCTCCGAAACCGGCAAGCTGCTCTGCGCGACCTACAACGCAGCGGGGATATCTTCCATAACGCTGATGACCATGCCAAAAGAAACCGTAGACGCGAGATCCGAAGAGTCGATAGTCAACATCCGCTCCAAGGGCGATCCTGTCTCGGCCATCCCGGGAACAGTCCTCGTCGGCAAGACTTTCGAGGTTGACAACCTCCGCTTCGCCAACCACTCGATCGACGGACTTCTCATAGACATGAAACGACGCGCCGAAGGCCGCAAGGCCGGCTGGCTCAGAGATCTCTTCGACGACTGAGCGCAAACCCCGATACAAAAAAAAAGCCCCCTTTCGGGGGCGTTGAAAGAAAAAAAGCCGGCGGCGTCCTACTCTCGCACGGGCGAGTCCCGCACTACCCTCGGCGATGGAGCCCTTGACTTCCGTGTTCGGAATGGGAACGGGTATGGCAACTCCTCCATGGCCACCGGCAAAAAGCCGTGAAGCTGAGAACTTAAGAGAACCGCAACGCAATCTCGAGGAGTCTTTTTTGAAAGATCCCACTTCGAGTGAAGTTTGATGAGAAATAAGCTAAGCCGCACGTCTGATTAGTACCGATCAGCTCAACGGATCGCTCCGCTTACACCTTCGGCCTATCGAGGTCGTGGTCTGCAACCTGACTTCAGAGCATTTCTGCTGGGAAGACTTGTCTTCGGGGAGGCTTGGCGCTTAGATGCTTTCAGCGCTTATCCGTTCCGGACATAGCTACCCGGCCTGCCGCTGGCGCGACAACCGGAACACCATGGGTCCGTCATTCCCGGTCCTCTCGTACTAGGGAATGTTCCCGTCAATCTTCCTGCGCCCACAGAGGATAAGGACCAAACTGTCTCACGACGTTTTGAACCCAGCTCGCGTTCCGCTTTAATTGGCGAACAGCCAAACCCTT
>JAILJX010000068.1 GCA_024694365.1 Kiritimatiellia bacterium | reverse complement strand
GCCGTTTCGGACATCCTTGCCTGCGGCGCCAAGCCGGAAGGACTCGTACAGGCGTGGAACCTCGACGCCGCGCATGACGAGGCGTTCTTTTCACGAGTCGCCCGCGGCATACAGGATGCACTGTCCCATTATGGCGCGAGGGTCGTCGGTGGCGACATCGGCATGGCGCGGGATTGGTGCTGGACGGCGACCGTCTTCGCCGCCTGCGCCTCCCCCGTCCGCCGCGTCGCGTCGCAAAGGATTGACTTCGATCTCTATGCGACAGGTCCATTCGGCGCGGCGAACGCAGCCGTCTTCCTCGGAAAGCCTCTTCCCGAACCGCGCTTCCACCAGCCCGTTCCGAACGAAGCCCTGTTTGCGACGGACTCCAGCGGTGGCTTCATTGACGCATTGGAGAACTTCCGCCGCGTCAATCCCGGCATGTGGCTCGAGGCGGACACCGAGGCCGCCGTTTCGTCCGAAGTGAAGCGTGCGCTTCCGCCTGGCATAGAAGGCGGATGGGCTTTGGTTGGCGGCGTCGGAGAATGCGAGCTTCTTTTTGGCGTGCCGTCTGGAATGGCCGTTCCCGGCTGCCTGAAAATCGGCCACGGTGGCTTCACCTCTGTTGGAGAGTTCCGCCTCCTCTGCCGCGGAAAGACTGGCGTTCTTCACGAGCCGCCTCCGGACTACCGTGCGCTTCCTCCTGGGGATTGGCTGAAGGCGACCGCCGGATACTGGGAAAGGGTGGGCCTCTGATGGCGGAAACGATTCTTGTAACCGGTGCGGGCGGCTACATCGGCTCGAATGCCGCGGAATACTTCGCGAAGAAGGGCTATCGCGTGGTCGGAACAATCCATCGCCATGTAGCAGAGCGCTTCGCGAGGCTCGGCGCAACGTCCGTCAAAACTGATTTGACTGACCCGAAGTCCGTCTCGGTTCTGTTTGGGAAAAGAGTTGACTATGTCGTCCATATAGCCGCAAGGGCGAGCGATGTAGGACGCGACGAATGGTTCCGTGAGGCGAACTACGAGGCAGTGAAGCGCCTCGCCTCGGCCGCGATGGAGCATGGTGTCAAGCGGTTCGTCTATCTTTCGACCTCGGATGTCTACGGACTCCACGACTTCCATGGCGAGTGCGAAGACGAGCTGCAGTTCGACGAAGCGTCTTCAAATCCCTATCCGAAGTACAAGATACTCTCAGAGAAATGGCTGAAGGAGAGTGTCCCGCCCGAAAAATTCGCCTGTGTAAGGCCTTGTGTCGTCTATGGACGCGGCGACACCTCGATAACGCCTCGTACAATCGCGTACCTCAAGAACTCTCCGATTGTCTTCCACTTCGGGAAGTGGCGCGGAAAGAACCGCTGGCCTCTTGCGCACGTGGAGAACGTATGTCGTGTTCTCCATGCCGCGATGGTCCTTCCGCAAGCCGGGGGGAAGGGTGTGACCGTGCTTGACTCTAAGCGGACCACCCTGAGCGAATACTACCATGAGATTGCGCGGAGGTTTCTGGACGGAAAGCACCTTCGCGAATGCACTCTGCCGATGAGCGTCATCCGTCCGGTCGCCTGGCTTTCGACCATGCTTTCGGGCAATCGCACGAGTCCGCTGTTCGATCCGACGCTCTATTCGCTCGATACCGTTGCCCACAATCTGGACTTTTCGAACCGACGGATGATTCAGTGGCTTGCCGCCGCCGGACTTGATGAGGCATGACAGTCATGGTGAAGTGTGCTATCCCGCGCCTGACGACGCTATGCTACATCGAAAAGGACGGCTGCTGGCTCGTTCTGCACCGCACGAAGAAGGAGCATGACGAAAACGGCGACAAGTGGATCGGCGTCGGCGGCAAGTTCGAGTACGGCGAGTCGCCCGAGGAATGTGTCCTTCGCGAGGTGAAGGAGGAGACCGGGCTCACTATGACGGAGTTCGCCTATCGCGGGCTCGTGACATTCGTTTCGGACGAATGGGGCGTCGAGTACATGCATCTATTCACATGCACGGAGTTTACGGGAACTCTCTCGGACTGCGATGAAGGCGAGCTCGTGTGGCTCCCCAAGGCAGAACTTCTAAAGAAGAAGATGTGGGCCGGCGACAGGCTTTTCCTCGACGCCCTCGAAACGCGCAGCGGTTTCTTCACCCTCAAGCTTCGCTACGAGGGCGAGACGCTTGTCGAGTCAAAGTTTGGATCGGGACTTCAATAAGCGCTTAAATCTCCTTGTCATTGACCTCCGACCTCTTGCGGATTGCGGAGATTATGTGGTATAATATCCGCAAATCCTGCGGAGATTATGTATGCGGTTCATACATCAGCTTAAAGACTGGCCACACTTCAGGTGGAATGCTGCCGATGTAGAGGACGAACTTGCGGAGGCTTCCTTTGAACTCGGGAAGTTTTCCGGAAGGCTAGCTTCCATCGGTTTTGACATGCAGAGGGAGGCTGTCTGCGAGACGCTGGCGACGGAGATACTCAATTCCGCGGCAATAGAGGGAGAGAGGCTCAATCGCGATGACGTGCGTTCGAGTGTTGCTCGGCGGATGGAGATCGTGCTGGCGGCTTCCAAGGGAAATGTCACGCACGAATCCGAGGCGCGGGCCGACATGATGCTCGACGCTACGCGGGGCTGGGATCGGGCAATGACATTGGAGAGGCTTTTCTCGTGGCATGCGGCTCTTTTCCCGACTGGATATTCGGGTCTGGTCAAGATATCCGTAGGAAAGCTTCGAGACGATGAGGACGGTCCGATGAGAGTTGTGTCTCGGCATGGAATGATGGAACGTGTCCATTTCGTTGCGCCGGAGGCTTCGCGACTGGATGTCGA
>JAILJX010000038.1 GCA_024694365.1 Kiritimatiellia bacterium | reverse complement strand
CCTCCTTTGTTTGTGTTTGGCACTTCGCATTATAGCGAAGATCAGGCAAGGAGGGCAACGCTTAACCGCTAAAATCCTCCGAAAACCGCGCCGAGGGTCGCGATGGTCCGCACGGGCAAAAATTTTTGGGGAACCTCCAGGATGCACTTTGCATTGACGGCATCTGCACATATGGTATAATATGTGCAGATGTCATTTATGATAGGGAAGCCATGTTCGACACAAAGATAGACAGCCGCGAAACTTTGATAAAGAATCTCGCAGAGGCGCTCGACGGCGCGTTCGATGAATCGGACGTTCTGGTCGATCTCACGGAACAGACCGTGACCGTTTTCATCCCTCCCGACATATCCGGCGAAGAGCCCGAAATGATCGGGCATGAAGTCGTCTACGTGGAAAAGATATCCTCTCACGAAGGATTTGAGATAATGGAAGACTTCGCCCGGAGCCAGCCTGCGGAAATCGCGGAGAGACTGTGCCGCGCCCTGTCGATCCGCCATCCCTTCCGTGCGTTCAGAAACGCCCTTGCCGGCACAGGTCTGCTCGACTCGTGGTACGCTTTCAAAAGCCATGCATACGACGACATCGCCGAGTCCCGGCTTGAGGATTGCGGAATAGACTGCGAAGACGGGAAAATCGTCTGCAAAGACCGCAAAAACGTCTGCATATTCAACCTTGACTGAACAATGACCTTCAAAGACAAAACCGTAGTGATAACGGGCGGAGCGCAGGGGATAGGCAAGTGCTGCGCCGAGTCGTTCGCCCGGGAAGGCGCCAAGGTCCACATAATCGACATCCAGCCCGGACCATGGTTCACGGGAGATCTGGCGGACAAGGAGGTGCTCGAGCGTTTCGCAAAGGACGTGATCTCCAAGAGCGGACGCGTAGACGTTCTCGTGAACAACGCGATGCCGCTTTTCAAGGGAATCGACGACTGCACCTACGAGGAGTTCGCCTATGCCCAGGCCGTGGGGGTTGTCGCGCCATTCTATCTCGCTAAGCTCTTCAAGGATCATTTCGCCGATGGGGCCTCCATCATCAACATATCGTCCTCGCGCGACCGCATGAGCCAGCCCCAGACCGAGAGCTACACGGCGGCGAAGGGTGGAATCGCCGCGCTCACCCACGCGCTCGCCGCGAGCCTCGCGGGGAAAGTGCGCGTAAACTCGATTTCGCCCGGATGGATCGACACGTCGTCCAGGCAATACTCCGGGCCCGACGCAGCGCAGCATTTCGCCGGACGCGTCGGCACCCCCAGGGACATCGCCGACATGGTTCTCTTTCTCGCCTCCGGGAAGGCCGGCTTCATCACGGGAGAGAACATCTGCATCGACGGCGGAATGACCCGCTGCATGATCTACCACAACGATTTCGGCTGGAAGCTTAACCCGCCCCCGTCACTCCCAGATCGCATAGATTGAGAGCGTCCTGCCTTCGTCCGTGGCGTCTTTCACCCAGGCCCCGTCCGCCTTCCATATCTTCCCCGACTCCGCGTTCTCCCTGTTGGAGCCCCATCCCGCCATCGACAGGCCGTCGCGCTCCCAGCCGAGAGCCGAGACGGTCGAAAGTTTCGTCGACTTGCCGCGCGCAAAGCCGAGTGTCCGCCATCTGCCCGTGCCGTCATTCCTGTTGAATCTTATCTGATAATGCCCGGGCTTCAGTTCCCAGCGGGCATAGACCGTGAGCGTCGAGCCTTCCGGAACCGGGGAGGCCAGATAGGCCCAATCGCCCTTCCACGCATTCTCCCTTGTGTTGTCGTTCGCCTCGGCCGTCGTAAGCTCCCAGCCCTTGAACACATAGCCTCTTCTTGCCCAGCCGAGACCGTTGGCGAGAGAAGGCATGCGGGTCTTCACGCCGCAGGGAAAACCAACCCTGCGCCATGTTCCCGCGCCGTCGTTGCGGATGAAGTCGACCGCATAGCACCCCGGCTTGAGCTCCCATGCGGCATAGACGTCCAAAACTCCGCCGGGTCCCGTCGCAGCATAAGTTCCGTCCCGGTCGCCCTTCCAGATTTTGCCGTTCGCCGCGTTCGCGACGCTCGTAGCCCAGCCCTTGAACTCGAAGCCGCGCCGCGCCCAGCCGAGCGAAGCGATCGACGGGATGCGGCACCAGACGCCATGGTCGAATTCGACTTCGGCGATCTTTTCCGTGCTTGCGTCGTTGCGGTGGAGGACGATGGTGTAGACAGGATGCGTGCCGTGGAAAACAGGAACGCCGGCCCATGTTCCGTCCGCAGGCAGCCCCTCCGCCCCGGCGACGCCGGTCCACCCCGTGGAGCCGGGCTTCGCATAGACCGCCAATGCGTCCCTGCAGAAGGCGAACGGACGATACCCCGGCTCCGGCGTCATCGTGTCGCCCATGAAATCGACATAGCGCAGCGAGGGGCAGTCTGCGAAAGCGTATCTGCCGATGCTGTCGACGTTGCCGCGAACCGTCACCCCGGCGAGCGCCAGGCAACCGTAAAAGGCGTGGTTGCCTATCGAGTTCACCGATTCCGGAATGTCGACGCGCGTCAGCGACTGGCAGTCGACGAACGCAAGATTGCCGATCTCCCTTATGTTCGCGCCCCAGCCGATTCTCCACAGCGACGTGCAGTGGAAGAAAAGCCCTTTCTGGTAATCGCCGCGCAGGCCCGTGCCGGACGCGTAGTCGCTGTACGTCCCCTCCGCGCCGCCTCCCATGCTGCCTGCGTATTCCACTCCGGGCAGCGAGACGAGTCCGTCGCCAAGCGTAACCGACGCAAGCGCCGTGCACCACGAAAACGCCCCCTGCCCCAGCGAGGTGACGGAATCGGGAACCGTGAACGATGCGAGGCGGCTGCATCCCCTGAACGCCGAAGCGCCGATCGATTCGAGCCCATCGCCCGAAACTGTGATTTCCTTTAGGCCCGTGCAATCCTGAAAGGCCCCGTCCGGAATGGCCTTCACGCTTTCGGGAATCGCAACGCGCACGCAATCCGTCCGCCCCGCGAAGACGGACGCGTCGAACGCCGTGACCGGCATCCCGCCCTCAACCGCCGAAGGAATGGAAAGCGAAGCCGAACGCGGAGAAACGGCGATTATTGTCGCTTCCCTCCCCGCTGCGGAATACGTCCACACGTTCCCGTCCGGGTCGGTCACCATCCCCGCCGGCACGGTCCCGGCGCAAAGAAGCGCGAGCGCCGCGGAAAACGCCGCGCATGCCATTTTGCAGAAGCACGATTCTTCCATCTCTATTCCCATTGAGCTTTCGGTTTTACCGATATAGTTTTCACGGACATAGTATATCACATTCCGGCGGGGGCTGCGCATCCCCCCGGTCCTGCAATCACCTCACCACATAAACATTGGGTGAAGTCTCATTTTGGCTTCAAAAAATGTTTGAACTCCAGCCAAGCCCCGATCCGGGAAAAGAAGCGCCGGCGGACATCGGTCCACCGGCCTTCACGGAGCAAAACACCTCCTTTCATCCGTTATTGACCGAATCTCAACGCCAACAGCGTCCGCGCCTGTGATGGTGGTGGTGATGCGGCGGCGGCGGCGGCGGTGGTGGCTGCGTCCACCAGCACGGCGGGGGCGGGGGAGGCGGCGGCTGGCACCATGTCCTGTGGTGATGGCGGCGTGCAAGATCTCCCGCATCGACATCCACCGTCTTGGGAGCCGCGCTTGCGATTCCGGCCACCGCGACAATCGCGCAGGCGGCCATGATTTTCATCTTGTTCATCGTCTTGTTCCTTTCTTCGTTCGGCGCAAGCCCATTCTCGCGCTTACATTGAGTTAGGATTCCGGGGAAAGGTTTTCTGACAAAAAAATCCGTTGGCGCTTCCCCCGCTTGCCGGAACGCAAAAAAAGGCGAGTGGAAACCCGCCCGCCTGCGCAGTTTTTGCCGCGGTGCGGCTATCTGTTGCGGATCACCCTGCAGAAACCGGCCGGGCCGGCCTTGGGGACGACGAGGCGAACCTCTCCGGACGAGGCGTCGGTCTGGACGGCGACGACCCCATCGCGCCGAGGGTGGGGAGAGGGCCACCAGCGGTGAAGCAGAAGCCGGCCCCCTGCGCCGGCAAGCCTTCCGGCTTCCGGACATGCTCCAGCCGTTCCCCGCGTTATTCAAGGTTCATGGCATGAGCATATCATAGCACGGTCCACGCCCCTTCGCACTATCCAACTCCACCAACCCTACTCCACCACTGGTGCCTGACCCTGGGCAACACTCTTGGACTTGATCGACTACTTTATGACAATGACCAATGGCCGACTGGCGCCCAAGACGAGCGAGAACGTCCTGCCCTTGAACTCCACGGCATCGGTCCTGGAAAGTTCCGCAGAGACCTGACTCTCCTCGCATGCAAGCGCCGCCGCCGTGAGAAGCGCGCGCGAAGGCGTCTTGGAGTCTAGAGGAGTCGATGTCGCAAGCTTGAGGTGCGCTCCGGCGGCAATGTACAACGGACCTGAAATCTCCAGAGTCGCGCCGTCGCCAAAGACGAGCGTCGTATCGGCCTGGACGAAGAGCGCCGCGTTCGTGACAACGTCGGAGACGTTGACGCGCCCGCCCGAAAGATTGACGCCGACATTCTCGCCGCCTGCAATCGCGTCGCCATCCGCGGGCGACTCGGCCGCGGTCATGCTGTCGAGCGTCCACTGCGAAATCACGTTCGTCGCAACTGCCTGCACGTTCGTGAACATCGCGATGCAGCGGATGCGGGCGCCTACAAGCTGCCTGTCCGAAGAGCCGTAGAGTCCGCCGAACGTCATGCCGTAGTAGGCCGTGTCGCCCGAGTAGACAAGGCCGTCCTTTCCTGCCGAAACGGCGCTCTCGCTGTTGATGTCGATGTAGGCATATGTGCCCTTGCCGCCGAGCGAAGCGTAATTGGGAACACGGTCCGTCGAGTAGTAGGCTCCGAGCCAGTGGAGTCCGCCGTCCGTCGGATACGTTGCCGCGGAAGGCGTGAGTCCGTATTTCTCGGTCCCATTGTTCCAGCCATAGAGCGTGCAATAGTCGCTGTGGACGCCGATGCGGTTGTCGCCGCTCGAAGAGCGTGCCGTGTAAAACACACCGGTGTCAGCATCTGTGTACGGAACAACATTTGTTATCGCGGCAACTGCGATGAAGCGTGAAGCCGTGTTTGCGAAGCCCGTAGAATTCATGACACTCACGCCATAGTTGCCGGAGGCGATGACGACCTCGCCGTTCGCGTTCGTCGCGTTGCCGCCGAGACCGAGCGTGAAACCGCCTCGCGTCTCGCCGTCCACGAAGTCGCAATTCCAGACTGCCGAGGGCCGCGCAAGAACCGTGGCGGGCTCTTCGGGACGGATCACGGAGAACGTGACGATGCCGTCCACGACGGACGAAACGGATTCGACCTCCTGTCCGTAGGAATCGTACAGCGCAAACGAGACGTCTTCCGGGATGGCGCCGTCGCACGCGACGAGCGAGGCTGTTCCGGCCGTGAACTCGTCGTCCGTGATGGTGAAGCGAAGGGTCCCGACGGAAGTGGAATCGAGCGTCACTCCAGTGAGACGCGAAGTTCCGAAGTCGACCGTGCCGTCCCAGCCCTCCGCGCCGACTTTGAGCGTGCCCGAGGCCGAACTGAAGCCGCCTGAGACGGTGAGTGTCGCGCCATTGGTCGCCGCAAGCGTTCCGCCAGCGAAGTCCATCGCAGGGCTGATCGTCGCGTCCTCAAACGCGCAGATCGTTCCGGCGGAGAGCGAGAACGAACCGATGTTCGCGCCGATGCCCGTCGAGCCGATTTCGAGCGTCCCGCCGTTCGCGACGGACAAGGCGGTCGCGGTCGAGGAATTTGCGAGGATGCCCTTCACGGACACAACGCCCGCGCCGGTGACGGACAAAGTGCCGCGGTCGTAAAGATTTAGATGCCATGATGGAATTGTGAAGAGCCCTCCCGAGACAATTACATCATAAGTTCCACTTGAGCCGTTTCTGCCGAGATGAACGCCTCTGTACATTTCGCTCGAATGAGCATATGAAGTGTTAGGATTGAATGTCACAGTTCCGCCGGTCTGGATGAAAGGCTGCGACGAACCTGCCGCGCCCAGCCAGATGGAGTTTACGGAGTTGTTCATTGTAAGGCTTCCGCCAGTGACACAGAAGCTTAAGTACTCTTTGAGAACGGCGCCTACACTAGGACTAAACGACACTGAATCCTCTTCACCAACGACGACTACGCATGTTGCGTCGGTTGTGTTGCCAACGACCGCCGCCATCGAATAGCTGTTCGTGCCGGGGGCGAGGGTGCTGTCCGTAAGGACGATGTTGGTCGTGCTCGTGACGCGATAGATGCCTTCGTTCGCCGCGACGTTGAAAAGATGCGAGCTGTCCGTCTCGACTCTTGTCCCCGCTCCGATCGTAAGGTTCGTCATCGAAGCGGAGGAGATCAAGTCCGGCGAAAGAGTCAGCCTGCCGCCGCCTGTCACGGAGAGGGAATCGGGACAGTACACGGTATCGAGCGAAAGCGTCGACTCGTTAGTGACGACGAGCGTCGCGGAATCGAGAAGCGAGACGGTGTAGGCTCCGCCTGAGATCACATCCCCGTCGCCATCCTTCCATGAAAGCGAGCTCCATGCGCAATCTCCTTCCGCCAACGCAGTGGCGGAATCGGGAAGATCAAGGGATGCCTTCCACGTGAGCGCTCCGTCCACGACCGTCGCGCCTCCGCCAAGGACGGTGCGGTTGCCGTCTTCATCCTCGGTGTAGCAGACGACATTATAGCATGCTTCGTCGAAGGAATCGCAGGGGATGAGCGATGCCGTTCCCGCCGTCGCCTCATCATCCGAGACTTTGAAGGCTAGCGTTCCGCACGAGTACGGATTGAGCGTGACGCCGGAGACGCGATTCGTCCCGAAGTCCACGGTCCCCGTATATTCCGCCGTCCCGATCGTGAGCGTGCCCGTCGCGGATGCGAACGGCTTTGCGATGGTGAGCGTCTTGCCTGGAGCCGCGGCGAGCGTGGCGTCGGAAAGGTTGATGGCGGCGTTGATCGTGGCGTCGGCGGAGGACGCAAGAACGCCTTTGGAGACGGTGATGGCGGGCGCCTGCGGCGCGATGCCGAATTCGCCAAGGACGAAGAAGCCGCCGTTTCTGATGGACAGTTTGCGGTTGGATGGCGATGAGGCGTTCGCGCTCACGCCCTTCGCGGACACGAGGCCCTCGCCTGTCACGGTGAATGTCGCATTGTCGTTCCAGAAGAGAAGATAGCCGTTCGGCACGTCGAACGTTCCGCCCGAGACCGTCATCGAGTAGGCGTCCGATCCGGTCCACTGGAGATTGCAGGCCGTGTTCGCTTCGTACGGAGACGAGGCGCTCGCCGCGGCGCAGTCGATTGTGACTGCACCGCCAGTCTGCACATACGGCTTGCCCTTTCCGCCGAACCAGACGCCTTGACTCGTCTGGCTGAACGTCAAACTGCCGCCCGTCACGCAGAAGCCCTGCGCGCGCTTGCGTCCGTAGATTGTGAGCGTGTCGCCATCTTCGACGAGGAAGTGATGTCCTGTGTCCGTATCTTCGCTCGTGATGGTTCCGTTGACGAAGGAGTTCGTCCCGGCGACAAGGTCGGCGCTCGCCATCGACACAGTGTCTGCGCGCTTGATGACGCCGGAATTGGAGACCGTGCCGGACCATGCGCCACTATAGAGCGTCGCCCTTCCGCCTGCCGGGATCGTGAGACTGCCGGTTCCGTCCTCCGCGAGATGCGTGTCGCTTCCTGCCGTGATCGCGGCGGTCGTCGTCGGGAAGTCTAGAGTGAGCGCACCCGTGAAGCCGCTCGCATCGATTGCCGCGGCGTAGAGTCCGTTCGACGCGGTGACCGTGAGGTCCGAGGCCCATGAGGCGCCCTCGGAGTCCGCAACCGTGATCGTCTCCGCCGCGACGATGTCCTCCACGTCGAGCGCGATCTCCTCGACGCCATTGGAGACGGAGAGATTCACGTCGCCCGTGTAGACCTGCGAATTGCGCCAGGTGTCCGCAAACGCGACGCCGTTGCCGATCCAGTCGGACGAATCGAACCAGCTTTCGGAGGCGGCGGAAAGCGTGCGAGCATAGGGAGGGTTGAGGGCGTTCGCGGCGTTGTCGGGGACGATGTAGCCGCCGCGCACAACGGGACTCGAGACATACTCGCCCCAGTAACTCTCCGTAAGCTTTGCAGGGTCGTCGAGGAGATAGATGTTTGGAGTGCCTTCGAATGTTATGGTCGATGTCGCGGCGCCTGCGATGAGCATCACCGAGTCGCCTGCGGAACCGGGGAGGATGAGCGTCGTTCCCTCGCCCACCACAACGCTGCTGAAGCCCTTGAGCGGAACTTCGGGAAGATACAGCGTCCCCATGCCGCGGACAGTGAGGGTCGCATCTGCAGAGGACGACTTTAGCGCCATGTCCGCAAAGAACCACGAGCTGTTCGAGAGGTTGATGGTGACGTCTCCCGAAACCTCGATCGCCTCGGCGTCCGTTTCGTTCACGATCTCGCCGCCATAGCCGTAAGTGTTCGCGCCGGGCACGTTGAACGTCGCTCCGTCCGCGAACGAGAAGCCGTCCTGGGCGATGACGAAGCGTCCGTTCCTGATCGTCACCTCCTTGTCCCACGCGACGCCGGTCCAGAGCGGATTCGTCTCGATGCGGAGTTCGCCGTTTGTGATGGCGGCAGGGAACGGCGAAGTCGTCTGGGCACGAAGGATGCTTCTTGAGACGCCAATGGGTGAAGTGAAGAAATCGCCTGGCTTGTCGACGTTGGCGTTGCGGATGATGTTCGTTCCGAAGGACGAGGCGCAGAACGAAACCTTGTCGACAGGACACGCTGTCGCGTTTTCAGAGGCAAGTCCGAAGTCGACGGTGACGCCGGATCCCGTGACGGCAATCTCGCCGACGTTCTCGAATGCAGGACCGACATAGCGTTTCTTCTTGCCGGAGAACGTGAGCTTGCCCCCTGCATTGGCGAATGCCACCTTGCGTCCCATTCCGCCCGCAACGGCAAAGTCGAGAGAATCGCCGGAGATGCCAGTCTCGACTGTCGCCCTGAGAATGCCGGAGCCGGATATGGACGTGACGCCGGAGCCCAGGTCAAGGACCGCGGCCGCATTCGTCGTGGCGATCGTCGGATTTGATGTGAGCGTAAGCTTCCGGACGCATTCGGTTGAAAAGTCGTTCTGAGCGTCGCCTTGAGGAGAAAGCGTGACGAGCGGATCGCCGAAGCCCATGACCTCGAGAAGGCACGCGCCGTTCCAATGATGGACGCCATAGCCTCTGGACGCCGCATGCTGACGCATGAGGAGAAACGCCTCGCCGATCGTCACGGGAGAGGAGACGCAGGGATTCTCGATGTCGAAGAGCGCATTCGTGCAGTTGCCGTTGTAGGTCGCGGCGATGAGAAAGCCCTCGAGCGCCGAGGAGCAGCTCGCATCGAAGCCGGTCCACATGCCGAGGCGCGAGTTGTTGAACGACGCCGCGGCTCCGCCGGGGGAAAGGACCGCCGCCGCGCCAAGGCAGACTGCGTTCGTCGTGGTCTGTCCGTTCCAGCTGTAGTCGATCATTCCCGTGTCGCACGGCTCGGGCGCAAAATGGAAACGCGTTACGCCCGTGTACTGTCCGCGCAGAAGTTCCGTCGCGGAGATTGGCGGCGCGCCGCGCGCCCAGCCGTGCGAGAAGATGAAGAACGAATCTTGGTCGACGGACTTGATCGCACTCAGCGCCTCCGCCTGCGTGAGCTGGGTGGAAAGCGCATCGGCGCCGGAACCGTAGACGCCAGGATCGCACCAGTCCAGCCCTACGGCATGCCTCGTCACGCCGTTCGCACGCGTTCCGCCCGCATACTGCCATACGCGATAGCGCATCGCCGCCTCGTTGATGACGACGCTCTCGCGGTTTTCGGGATCGAAGTGGTTGAGTCCGCCATCGCAGAACTCCTGCTCGCGGATGTAGAAATAATCAGTGCAGCCGCGCTTCAGGTTTGCGATTCCGTCCATCACCGTGTCGCCCCCTACGGCATGGACGCCCGCGCCCTTCCATTCGCCGGAATCCAGATAGCGGAGCTTCGCGATGAAGTTCGTCATCTGGTCCTCCGCCGTTAGCGACGCGGCGATCGTGGAACCCGATGTCTCCACGATGAGCGGCTGGATCGGAACGCGCATCACCTGGAGATCCGCCGCCCAGTCGCTGTACGAGGCGTCCTCGTACGCAAACGTTCCGTCCGTCTGCAGCGTTCCCATGTAGATTCCGTCGCCGTCATAGTCCCAGACCTCCTTGCAGTCGAGCTTGTCCATGCAGGCGTAGTAGAGGTCGGACGCCTCGTGAAGGTACAAGCCGTCCGAGACTGGATAGCGCGTCGGAATCTGCGTATCGGGGTCGAAAGGAAGGAACTTGTTCGTGAAGGTGGTCCAGTCCGTGCAACCGCCCGTGGATGTGCGGCCAGGCGCGCCTGCGCCGAGAAGGACGATTTCTAGATTTCCTTCCCCTTCGCGATAGAGGCTCTCAAGGTATTGGTGGATCGCGAGCGCGTAGTCGTTGGAGGCGACAGCATCGGGATAGGCGGAGTAAATCTCTTCCGTGTTCTTTATGGCTATCGAGATGTCGGGATGGGTCGTTTTGCGGTAGTCTGCGTACGCCTCCCAGAGGTTCGTGAACGCCGGCGGGGAGACGATTACCATCTTTGCGGATTCCGCGGACGCCGTTGACATCATGCTCACCTTCCGTCCGCCAGACCCGCCGGAATATGTTACGGTCGCCTTGGCCGAAACGGCACGTCTTAGCGTCTGCGCCTTCGGATTGTAGAGATACGGCGTCAGGCGCAAGGCAAGAACCCTCTTTCCTCGCATCTTGAAGACTCCGCCGTTCTCGACAGCCTCGGCAGGCCATTGGTCCAGAGCCGCGATTGCAGGATCGGGTTCCGGTATGACAGGCTGCCGCGGATATGCGACAGCGGCGGATATCGGAAGCAGCGGTTTCGCGAGAGGTTCGGGATCGCTCCAGGAAACTTCTGATGAAACGCCCTCGATCAGCGCGCCTTCCGGCAGGTCCACCTCGAACACCCACACCGGCAACGACGGCGCGGCGACAGGTCCGGCGGGCGAAATCATCTTCGGTGATGAGATCGAGACGTATCCGCCGGACGCATCGAGCGATTCGCCGTCGGCCCAGTTTTCCGGAAGCGAAACCGTTGCCGATTCCGCGAGGGCATACCCTGCCACGCAGCAAAAAACCAACGCAACGGCACGGCAACTCATACTTTGCATGGAATTCCTCCTTTTATGCCCCGGATCCTGTGGCTGTATTATACCATTTTCTGCCGCTTCCGTACAATCGGCGGACTCGTCGTTTTCCCTATCCTGCTCCACTGTGAAGTCCAGAAGCAAATGCAAGTTTCTCTTGCGTTTAGTCCTTGAGATTGCGGGACGGGATTGAAAGGCAGAATATTTCCCATCATTATGGTACATGGTGATGATTCAGGTCTTGTACTTCCACCACGTATTGCACCTACACAGGTTGTTATCATTCCTATTCAGCAGAAAAAGGAAGGCGTCCTTGAAAAGGCTGCCGAGGTATGTGGTCGTCTTGGCAAGGTTGCACGTACAAAGCTTGATGACTCTGACAAGAGCCCAGGCTGGAAGTTCTCGGAGGCAGAGATGCGTGGTATCCCAGTTCGTGTAGAGCTTGGACCAAAGGATATCGAGGCAGGCAAGTGCGTACTTGTTCGTCGTGATACTCGTGAAAAAATCGAATGCTCACTTGATGAAGTTGAGACAAAGGTTGCAGAGCTCCTTGAGACTATCCAGAAGGATATGTTTGAAAGAGCAAAGGCTCACAGAGATAGCCATATCTGGGATGCTCACAACTATGCTGAGTTCACAGAAATCGCTAACAACAAGCCAGGCTTCATCCGTGCTATGTGGTGCGGCGATGTAGCTTGCGAGAACAAGATAAAAGAAGACTTAGCTGTTACTTCACGTTGTATGCCATTCAACGATCAGGAGCACATTTCTGATGTATGTGCATGCTGCGGCAAGCCAGCTAAAAAGTTAGTATATTGGGGTAAAGCTTATTAATATGAATTTACCAGCAGACGTTCAAAATATTATATCGGTATTAGAATCAAACGGACACGAAGCCTATGCAGTAGGCGGCTGTGTCCGTGACTGCATTCTAGGGAAAATTCCACACGACTGGGATATTACCACTTCGGCTTTGCCAGAGCAGGTCAAGGCCTTGTTTTCACGCACCTTTGACACCGGAATTGAGCATGGTACAGTCACAGTGTTGATGCATGGCGTGGGTTATGAGGTCACCACCTATCGAGTGGATGGCAAATACGAGGATGGCCGTCACCCTAAGGAGGTCACCTTTACGGCCAGCCTTGAGGAGGACTTAAAGCGTAGAGATTTTACTATCAACGCTATGGCTTACAACGATAGTAGAGGACTTGTGGATTTATTTGGAGGAGAGGCTGATCTTGAGGCCGGCATCATCA